>NZ_JBWKRA010000012.1:0-183447 GCF_059419065.1 Pseudomonas sp. GW821-FHT07B01
AGCCCGGCTCCCACATTTGGAATGCATTCCAGTGTGGGAGCCGGGCTTGCCCGCGATAGCGTTGTAAGACTCGCCTCAGAACATCGGCCGAGCCGAAGCCACCGCCACCACCACCAACCCCACGATCAAATTAATCCCCACCAACCTGCGAATCTGCCCCAGCGCAGCCGCGCCCGCCGGCCAATCCTCAGCCGCCACCGCTGCCTTCAGCTCCGGGAACTTCAAGGCCTGGATGCGGATAAACAACGCCGTCATCACCAGATACAACCCCATCATCACCTGTACATAACGCGGCGCGGTCTCAAAACCACTGAAGCGCAGTTGCAGCAAACCAATGCCGCTGATCGGTAAAAGCACAACCGCCACCCACACCCACACAAAAAAACGTTGAAACACATTTGCCCACAGCTTGAGCCGGGCAGGGCCGTCAAGCGCCGCCATGGCGGCGGGTCGCAGGATCATCCAGGCGAAAAACATGCCGCCGACCCAGATCAATGCGGCCAGTACATGCAGGGTATAAGCGAGGCTAAACGCGGTCATTGTGGTACTCCGTTCTGCGCGGGATTAATTAGCGGGGTATGATAGCGGCCGATCCGAACCACTGAAAATTTATCCAGCGTTTTTTGCGCCCGACTATCCATGATCAGCACTGAACTCAAAACCACGATCCAGGGCGCCTATTCGCGTTTTCTCGAAGCCAAGAGCTTGAAACCGCGCTACGGCCAACGCCTGATGATCGCCGAAGTGGCAAAAGTCCTCGGGGATATCGACACCGACGACGAAGGCCGCCTCGAGGGTGAGCCTGCGGTAGTGGCCGTCGAGGCCGGTACCGGTACCGGCAAGACCGTGGCCTACAGCCTGGCTGCGATCCCTACGGCCAAGGCTGCTGGCAAGCGCCTGGTGATCGCCACCGCTACCGTCGCGCTGCAAGAGCAGATCGTCTACAAAGACTTGCCCGACCTGATGCGCAACAGCGGCTTGAGCTTTACCTTCGCCCTGGCCAAGGGCCGTGGCCGCTACATGTGCCTGTCCAAGCTCGACGTATTGCTGCAGGAAGGCCACGCCCAAACCGCCACCGCCTCCTTGTTCGAAGAAGAAGGCTTCAAGATCGAGGTGGATGAGGCCAGCCAGAAGCTGTTTACCAGCATGATCGAGAAGCTGGCCGGCAACAAATGGGACGGCGACCGCGACAGCTGGCCCACCGCCCTGGAAGATTCAGACTGGGCGCGCCTGACCACCGACCATAGCCAATGCACCAACCGCCATTGCCCCAACTTCGGCCAGTGCGCGTTCTACAAGGCGCGCGAAGGCATGGGCAAAGTGGACGTCATCGTCACCAACCACGACATGGTATTGGCTGACCTCGCCTTGGGCGGCGGTGCGGTACTGCCTGATCCCCGCGACACCCTCTACGTCTTCGACGAAGGCCACCACCTGCCAGACAAGGCCATTGGCCATTTCGCCCACTACACCCGTTTGCGTTCCACGGCCGACTGGCTGGAAACCACTGCCAAGAATCTCACCAAGTTGCTGGCCCAGCACCCGTTACCCGGCGACTTGGGCAAGTTGATCGAGCAAGTGCCGGAGCTGGCGCGCGAGATCAAGACCCAGCAGCAATTCATGTTCAGCGCCTGCGAGCAGGTGGCGGACTTCAAGCCCGGTGAAGACGTCGAAGGCCGAGAGCGCCCGCGCCACCGTTTTGTCGGCGGGATGATTCCCGAGCACATGCGCGAAATGGGCATCGAGCTGAAGAAAGGTTTTTCACGCCTGACCGACCTGTTCACCCGCCTGACGGACTTGCTCAAGGAAGGCATGGATGGCGAGGTCAATATCGGCATCGCCAGCAACCAGGCCGAAGAGTGGTATCCCTTGTTCGGCAGTTTGCTGTCTCGTTCCCAAGGCAATTGGGAGCTGTGGACCGCCTTTACCGTCGAAGACCCGGAAGACAACCCGCCCATGGCCCGCTGGCTGACGTTGTCGGAAAGCGGCGCGCTGTTCGATATCGAGGTCAACGCCAGTCCGATCCTCGCCGCTGAAATGCTGCGCCGCAACCTGTGGAACGTCGCCTACGGCTGCCTGGTAACCTCGGCCACGCTGACGGCCCTGGGCACCTTTGACCGCTTCCGCATGCGCGCCGGCCTGCCGAAAAAGGCCGTCACCGCCGTGGTGCCCAGCCCGTTTCATCACGCTGACGCCGGCGTCCTGCGGGTGCCAGATCTCAAGGCCGACCCACGGGACGCGGCGGCGCACACAGCGGCGATCATTCGCGATCTGCCGTCGTTGGTGGAAGGCTCCCGCGGCACCTTGGTGCTGTTCTCGTCGCGCAAACAGATGCAGGACGTGTTCGACGGCCTCGACCGCGACTGGCGCAAGCAGGTGTTTATCCAGGGCAACCTGTCCAAGCAGGAAACCCTGAACAAGCACAAAGCGCGGGTCGACGGTGGGGATTCCAGTGTGTTGTTCGGCCTGGCCAGCTTTGCCGAAGGCGTGGACTTGCCCGGTGCCTACTGCGAACACGTGGTGATCGCCAAAATCCCATTCTCGGTGCCGGACGACCCGGTCGAGGCCGCACTGGCCGAATGGATCGAAGCCCGGGGCGGCAACCCGTTCATGGAAATCTCGGTGCCGGATGCTTCACTGAAGCTGGTGCAGGCCTGCGGGCGTCTGCTGCGTACCGAAGAAGACCGCGGCACCATCACCTTGCTCGATCGTCGCCTGGTTACCCAGCGCTATGGCAAGGCGATCCTCAATGCGTTGCCGCCGTTCAGGCGCGAAATTTCTTAAGCCACCGTGGGCGGATTCGCCCACTCTGTGGTCTATCTCATCACTATCATCAGGCCAGTCATCGGCCGTTTGGGAGAACCTTGTTCGTATGATTCGCACGCTGCCCGCTCTTTTTGCCCTGCTGTTCGCTGCGCCGTTGATGGCGGCGCCCGAGGGGCAACAAACGCTGTTCAACTTCGTCCGGCCTGCCGATGTGGTCAAGGTGGCGACCCAGGACGCCAGCCTGCCGCAATACAACGCCGAACAAACCCCCGAAGGCGAGGTGCTGCGCCGCATCACCTTCAACCCAGCGGCCGAGCCGAGCCTGGTGCTCAGCCCGCAGACGGGGACGTGGGACTGGTCGCAATCGAGCGCCATGAGCCTGCGTATCCAGAGCGCGATGAACTGGGCGCTGACCCTTTACGTCAAGGTGCAGAGCGCCGACGGCAAGACGCTCGTCAGCCGCATCGACCTGCCGGCCGGCCCGGCCCAGACGTTGCTGGTCCCGCTGCAAGCCAACGCTCCCCTGAGCCAGGGCATGAAGGCCGGCCCGCCGATGCCGATGACGGTGGATGGCCAACGGGTATTGCTGGCCGCCAGCGCCGGGGAAATCGACCGCAGCCAGATCGTCTCGGTGACCCTGTCTATGCTCAAGCCCAATGCCGCTCAAAGTATCCTGCTCGAGCGCTTCGGCGTGCAGGACAGCGAGCCAGTATTGAAGGCTGCCTACACTGAACTGGTGGATGCCTATGGCCAATCCAACCGCGCACGCTGGCCGGAGAAGGTCAGCAGCGACGAGCAACTCAAGGCATCGGCCGCCAAGGAACAACAGCAGCTCAAGACCTGGCTGGCCGAGCGGGACAAGTCCTCCCTGGATCAATACGGTGGCTGGAAGAAGGGCCCGGCCTTCGACGCCAGCGGCTTTTTCCGCACCCAGAAGCGCGACGGCCGCTGGTACCTGGTGACGCCGGACGGGCATCCGTTCTACTCGCTGGGGGTGAACACCGTGGCGCCGGACAACAGCCAGACCTACGTGGCGGGGCGCGAGTGGATGTTCGCGGCGCTGCCCAAGGCCGGCGAACCCTTTGACAAGTACTACGGCAGCGACGACAGCCGCACCGGCAACGGCGCCGGCGAAGGTCGCGGCTTTGGCTCGGGGCGTTGGTACGATTTCTACGGCGCCAACCTGCAACGCACTTACGGAGGTGACGCGTTGGACCAGCCACGCTGGGTGACCCATACCCTCGATCGCCTGCAAGCCTGGGGCTTCAACACCGTCGGCAACTGGAGCGATCCGGACCTGGCTACTGCCGACCGCGTGCCGTACACCTTGCCGCTGTCGATTGTCGGTGACTATGCCAGCATCAGCACCGGCACCGACTGGTGGGGCGGCATGCCCGATCCGTTCGACCCGCGCTTTGCCATGGCCACCGAGCGCGCAGTGGCTATTGCCGCACGCGATCACCGTGACGATCCTTGGCTGATCGGTTTCTTTGCCGACAACGAACTGGCCTGGGCCGGTCCTGGCGAGGATGCAAAATCTCGCTACGCCCTGGCGTACGGCACCCTGCGCATGACCACCGACGTGCCGGCCAAGCGCGCCTTCCTCAAGCAACTGCGCGATAAATATCGCAATGAAGAGGGCCTTTCCAAAGCCTGGGGTATTCAACTGGCTGGTTGGGAACTGATGGAAGACCCAGGCTTCGAGCCGCCGATGCCCAGCCCTGAACACCCGGAAATCGAAGCCGACTTCAAGTATTTCCAGAAGACCTTCGCCGATGCTTACTTCAAGACCATTTCCGACTCGCTGAAGTGGCACGCGCCCAACCAGCTGTTGCTGGGCGGCCGTTTTGCGGTGAGCACGCCCGAGGCCGTCGCCTCGTGCGCGCAGTATTGCGACGTGCTGAGCTTCAACATGTACACCTTGAAACCCCAGGACGGTTATGACTTCGCCGCCCTGCGTGCGCTGGACAAACCGGTACTGATCACCGAATTCAACTTTGGCTCCGCCGACCGCGGCCCGTTCTGGGGCGGCGTGACGCAACTGGCCCGCGAAGAGGACCGCGGCGCGGCGTACTCCGCGTTCCTCAAGCAGGCGGTGGCCGAGCCGTCGATTGTCGGGGTGCACTGGTTCCAGTACCTGGACCAGCCGGTAACCGGGCGTCTGCTGGATGGTGAAAACGGCCATTTCGGCCTGGTCGGCATCACCGATGTACCGTTCCAGGGTTTTGTCGAGACGGTACGCAAGAGCAACCTGGCCGCGCTCGACCAACTGGGCCGTGAGGCGCAAAAAGCCAAGGCCACCCAAGCGATGCGTGAAAGTGAAGCCGGCAAGCCGGGGCGCGACGGCAAAGGCGCGGGGCAGGGCGCTGGGCATGCCGGTGGACACGCTGGAAACGGTCATTGATTCATCGTTGACGGGTTCACAAAACCTACAATGGCTGAAAGAATGGCGACCACTTTTCATGGTGTTTTCCGAGGGGACTTAGGTGCAGATTCAGGGTCATTACGAGCTGCAGTTCGAAGCGGTGCGCGAAGCCTTCGCCGCCCTGTTCGATGATCCTCAGGAGCGTGGTGCCGGGCTGTGCATCCAGATCGGCGGGCAAACTGTCGTCGACCTGTGGGCCGGTACTGCCGACAAGGACGGTGCCGAGGCCTGGCACAGCGATACCATCGTTAACCTGTTCTCCTGCACCAAGACCTTCACGGCAGTGACTGCCCTGCAACTGGTGGCCGAAGGCAAGCTCAAGCTCGATGCGCCGGTAGCCGAGTACTGGCCGGAGTTTGCCGCTGCTGGCAAGGACGCGATCACGCTGCGCCAGTTGCTCTGCCACCAGGCCGGGCTGCCCGCCATCCGCGAAATGCTGCCTACCGAAGCGTTGTACGACTGGCAATTGATGGTCGATACCCTGGCGGCAGAAGCCCCGTGGTGGACACCGGGCCAGGGCCACGGCTATGAGGCGATCACCTACGGCTGGCTGGTTGGCGAACTGTTGCGTCGCGCCGACGGGCGCGGGCCGGGGGAGTCGATCGTGGCGCGGGTGGCACGCCCATTGGGGTTGGACTTCCATGTAGGCCTGGCGGATGAAGAGTTTTATCGCGTCGCTCATATAGCGCGCAGCAAAGGCACTATGGGGGATGAAGCCGCGCAACGGTTACTTCAAGTAATGATGCGCGAGCCGGCGGCGATGACTACCCGTGCATTTGCCAATCCACCGTCTATTCTGACCAGCACTAATAAGCCTGAATGGCGACGCATGCAGCAGCCTGCGGCGAATGGCCACGGTAATGCACGCAGCCTGGCCGGGTTTTATAGTGGTTTGTTGGACGGTAGTTTGCTGGAAAGCGACATGCTCGAACAATTGACCCGCGAGCACAGTATCGGGCTGGATAAAACCTTATTGACCCAAACCCGCTTCGGCCTGGGCTGCATGTTGGATCAACCGCAGTTGCCCAATGCCACGTTCGGCCTTGGGCCACGTGCATTCGGGCATCCCGGGGCAGGGGGCTCAGTCGGGTTTGCCGACCCTGAACATGATGTAGCCTTCGGTTTTGTGACTAATACCCTGGGTCCCTACGTACTTATGGACCCGCGGGCCCAGAAGTTGGTCGGAATATTGGCCGGTTGTCTATAAACCCCTTGCTGTTTCACAATTTTTTGTTACAAAGGCAAGTATAAAAAAGATGCTGAACGACATGTTGTAACTTGAATGTTCTTTTAGCGTCTGTTTAACGGGTCCTGCGACCCTCTGGTTTTTTCTCATTTTGTGGATATCTCATGTTATCGAACAAGTCTTTGGCACTGGCGCTGTGCCTCACTATTACGGGTTGTGCACAAACTCCACAAAATGATGCCGAAGGTGGGCATTGGTGGTCATTTGGATCTGACAAAACGGCGACCAAGGATCCAGTGGCCCAGACCGACGCCAAGTCGGATGCCAAACCCGACGCCAAGCCGGCCGCCGGTGCCAAGCCTGTTGAGCCTGTCACCGCTGCTGCCGCTGCCCCGGCTGCCAAAGCCGACACCGGTTACAGCTGGTGGCCGTTTTCCACCAAGAGTGCCGAAGACAAAGCCGCCGACGCCAAGGCCGACCTGAAAGCCGACCTCAAGGCGGCAACCCCGGCCTCGGACGCCGCACCTGTCGTCGCCAAGACCGACAGCGAGCCGCGCTGGTGGTGGCCGTTCGAAAGCAAGCCAAAGCCATTGGCCAAGGTCGATGTGACCAATGTACAAATGCCTGACCCGAAGATCACCCAAGCCTGGCTGGACGAATACGAACCACGCCTGCGTGCGGCCATCAAGGACAGCAACCTGCAACTGGAGCGCCGTGACAACACCCTGGTAGTGATTGCTCCGGTAGACGGTTCCTACAACCCGAAGCGCCCGGCCATGTTACTGCCGGTGACCCTGGGCCCGTTCACGCGGGTGGCCAAGGCTGTTGAAGCTGACCCGAAGACCGCCGTACTGGTGCTGGGCCACGTTGATGCCACTGGCAGTGCTCCCGCCAGCCAGGCGTTGAGCAAGGAACGTGCGCAGTCCATTGCCTCGATTTTCAGCCTGAGTGGTCTGAAACAGGATCGCTTGATGCTGCGTGGCATGGGCGACCTTATGCCGCGTGCCGCCAACGACAGCAATCAGGGGCGTGCGCTGAACCGTCGCATGGAAATCATGTTCACTCAGCGTACAACGATGTTGGCACTGCTGAGCAAGTACAACTCCGGCAAGACCCCGCCCGTAGCCGAAATGGTCGCGGTGCAGAATGTGCCTGCACCAGCACCGGCGGCCAAAGCGCCTGCCAAAAAGGCCACGGCCAAGAAAGCGGCGGCCAAGCCAGCGGCTAAAAAGGCTGCGGCCAAGCCGGCTGCGAAGAAACCTGCCACGGCAAAAGCCAAGGCGGCACCCGCTTCGAACGACCAGGCGAAGAACTGAGCTGTTGAACCACAAGGATAAAGCTGCATGACCCAGGCATTGGCCGATATGCGCCGTGACTACACACGGGACGGTTTGAGCGAGGCCCAGGCCCCGGACGAGCCGTTTGCGTTGTTCCACCGATGGTTTGCTGATGCGGTGAAAACTGAACAGCCGCCAGTGGAGGCCAATGCCATGACGCTGGCGACGGTGGATCAGGACGGTCGCCCGCACTGCCGCATCCTGCTGCTCAAGGGCCTGGATGCACAGGGCTTTACCTTCTTCACCAACTATCAGAGCGCCAAGGGTGAACAACTCGCGGCGCGGCCGTTTGCGGCCATGACCTTCTTCTGGCCAACCCTGGAGCGCCAGGTACGCATTGAAGGGCGCGTGGCCAAGGTCACGCCTGAAGAGTCGGATGCTTATTATCAGGTGCGCCCATTGGGCAGCCGCCTGGGCGCCTGGGCCTCTCCGCAGAGCAAAGTCATTCGTGATCGCGAAGAGCTGCAGGCGCTGCTCAAGGCCACTGAAGAGCGTTTCAGCGATACCCAGCCCGATTGCCCCGAGCATTGGGGAGGGTACCGTTTACTGCCTGAGCGCATCGAGTTCTGGCAAGGCCGCGCCAGCCGCCTGCATGATCGCCTCAACTACCGCTTGCAAGACGGCCAATGGTGCCGCGAGCGCCTGGCGCCCTGAGCGTCACCTTTCGTCATCCCACCTGAATCAACACCGTTGCGTCGAAGTCTTTGTTCAAGAGACTTCGGACGCTTTCGGCTGTGTGGCTACACTGATCGAGCCGGTTATGGCATCGTTCCGTACCCTGGCTTGGTTACCGTTCGTCGAGTTCTCTGGTGCTGGCAGTCTGTACTCAGGCTGAATGAAAGCAAGTTTCTGCCTGGTGCGCCGTGACACGCGCCAAGCCACAGCGTTTAATGAATACCTGTCCTTTGGAGTTGATGCTATGCGTAAGTCCGTTTTACTAGTTGCCTGCTTTACCACCCTGTCGTTGCTGCTGGGTGGCTGCGCCTCGAGTCTGACCGGCGACTCGTACTCTCGTGATGAGGCGCGTCGTGTACAGACCGTTCGCATGGGCACCATCGAATCTCTGCGTCCGGTGAAAATCGAAGGCACCAAAACCCCAATCGGCGGCGCCGCGGGCGCAGTCATCGGCGGCGTTGGCGGCAGCGCCATCGGTGGCGGCCGAGGCAGCATCGTTACTGCTGTGATCGGCGCAGTTGCGGGCGGCCTGCTGGGCTCGGCCACTGAAGAAGGCCTGACCCGTACCCAGGGCGTGGAAATCACCGTGCGCGAAGACGACGGCAGCATGCGTGCCTACGTACAAGCCGTGCAGGAAAATGAAATCTTCCGCATTGGCGACCGCGTACGCATCATGACCGTCGACGGTACCAGCCGCGTTACTCGCTAAGCCTTAAGCTTCAGGCGAAGAAAAACCCCCAACCGGGTGACCGGTTGGGGGTTTTGTTTGTAGGAGCGAGCAAGCTCGCTCCTACAACTGACTGACTTCAATCATGCCACGACGGCTTTCTTGCGACTTGCCATCGCCGTCACCGCATACCCGATAAAGGCCGCCAGGATCGACCCGGTCAGAATCCCCATGCGATCTTCGCCGGCAAACTCACTGGCGCCCGGCACAAACGCCAGGGAGCCGACAAACAGGCTCATGGTGAAGCCGATCCCGCACAGGATCGCCACGCCCAGTACCTGGCCCCAATTGGCGCCGCTGGGCAGTGAGGCGATGCCGGTCTTGATCGCCAGCCAGGTGAGGCCGAACACACCGACTGTCTTGCCGATCAACAGGCCCGCGGCGATGCCCATGGGCACGGAGTGGGTGAAGCTCTCCAGGCTGGCACCGGTGAGTGACACACCGGCATTGGCGAACGCGAACAGCGGCAGGATGGCGTAGGCCACCCAAGGGTGCAGGGCGTGTTCCAGGCTCAGCAGCGGTGAGGTTTCGGCATTCTTGGTGCGCAGTGGAATGCAGAACGCCAGGGTTACACCCGCCAAGGTCGCATGCACACCGCTCTTGAGCACGCACACCCACAGGATCAGGCCGATGATCATATACGGCCCCAGCTTGATCACGCCCAGGCGGTTCATCGCAATCAGCGCAATCAAGCACGCCCCCGCGCCCGCCAGGGATGCCGTGGACAAGTCAGCGGAATAGAACAAGGCAATGACGATGATGGCGCCAAGGTCATCAATGATCGCCAGGGTCATCAGGAACAGCTTCAGCGACACTGGTACGCGCTTGCCCAGCAGGGCCAGAACGCCCAGCGCAAAGGCAATGTCGGTGGCCATGGGGATCGCCCAGCCGGCCAGGGCGGCCGGGTTGTCCTTGTTCAGCGCCCAGTAGATCAGCGCCGGCACCACCATGCCGCCGATGGCCGCTGCGCCAGGCAACACCACTTGCGAAGGCTTGGACAGGTGACCATCGAGCAGCTCACGCTTGACCTCCAGGCCGATCAACAGGAAGAACAGGGCCATCAAGCCATCGTTGATCCAAAGCAGCGCCGGCTTGGCGATTTTCAACGCGCCAACCTGAGCCACCACCGGCGTGTCGAGAAAGGCGTTGTAGAGGTGCGACAACGGTGAGTTGTTGATAATCAGCGCCAAAGCGGCAGCGGCGATCAACAACAGACCACTGGCGGCTTCCAGCTGGAAGAAACGGGTGAAAGTGCTACGCAGAGGCAAGGGATGCTCTCCAATCCAGGTTCAATAGGTGGGTACCCTAACCCGTACCGTTAGTTGTTAAAACAAAAGTTATATTCTTATTTGTTATAAGGGGTTGGCCGGAACATCGGTGGGTTAAAGACTAGCAATTGTGTGTCCAATTGCGTCGTCACTGTATCTGTGTGAAGTGTGGGAAACATCCTAAGATCACCGCTGAAAACCTTTAGAGAACCCACCATGAGCGACCACCGTACCTGGGCCCGCGAAGCGATTCGTATCATTGAAGCGGACTTCCAGCGGAGCGCCGATACCCACCTGATCCCGCTGCCATTACCGGGTTTGCCAGGCATCGAGTTGTACTTCAAGGATGAGTCCAGCCACCCCACCGGCAGTCTGAAACACCGGCTGGCGCGCTCGTTGTTCCTGTATGCGCTGTGCAATGGTTGGCTCAAGCCTGGCGCCCCCGTTATTGAAGCGTCCAGCGGCTCCACCGCGATCTCTGAAGCCTACTTCGCGCGCTTGCTCGGCTTGCCGTTCATTGCCGTCATGCCCGCGACCACGTCCCAAGAGAAGATCGCCCAGATTGCCTTCTATGGTGGCAAGAGCCATCTGGTCCAGGACCCGACGCAGATCTACGCCGAATCCGAACGCCTGGCCCAGGAAAGCGGGGGGCACTTCATGGACCAGTTCACCTACGCCGAGCGTGCCACCGACTGGCGGGCGAACAACAACATCGCCGAATCGATCTTCCAGCAGATGCGCTTTGAACAGCACCCGGAGCCGAGTTGGTTGATTTCCAGCCCTGGCACCGGCGGCACCACCGCGACCCTGGGCCGCTATGTGCGTTATCGTCAACATTGCACGCGTGTTCTATGTGCCGACGCTGAACGCTCGGTGTTCTTCGACTTCTACCAGAGTGGTGACGCCAGCCTGCGCCTGGACTGTGGCTCACGAATTGAAGGGATTGGTCGCCCACGGGTGGAGGCATCGTTTCTGCCCGCGGTGATTGACGCCATGGTCAAAGTGCCGGATGCATTGTCCCTGGCGGCCATGCATTACCTGGCTGAGCGTTTGGGGCGACGGGTTGGCGGGTCCAGCGGAACCAACCTGATCGGTGCGCTGATGGCGGCGCAACAGATGAAAGCGGCGGGGGAGTCGGGGTCGATCGTTGCGATCTTGTGCGATGGCGGTGAGCGCTATGCCACGACCTATTACGATCAAGCGTGGCTGGCGGGGCAGGGCTATGAGCTGGAAGGGTTGATCGCGGCGGTTGCGGCGAGTGTCGAACGCGGTGAGGCGCTACCCGCTAACATCCTGCGCGCTAATATCTGACACCCCACTATCCAACTGTGTGCGGGCTTGCCCGCGAAAGCGGCGTGTCAGTCACTGAGTTTTTAACTGCACCACCGCTTTCGCAGGCAAGCCAGCTCCCACACGGGATTTATGCTGGCCGTCAGCGTGCTTCAGGCCTCGATGCCGAGCATATCCCGCGCCAACGCCTCGGCGATCCGAATCCCGTCGACACCCGCCGACAGAATCCCACCGGCATAGCCTGCGCCTTCACCGGCCGGGAACAAGCCTTTGACGTTCAGGCTCTGCATCGACTCGTTGCGGGTAATGCGCAGTGGTGACGAGGTGCGGGTCTCGATGCCGGTCAGCACCGCATCGTGCAGCGAGTAACCTTTGATCTGCTTCTCAAATGCCGGCAAGGCTTCGCGGATGGCTTCGATGGCGAAGTCCGGCAGGGCCAGGGCCAGGTCGCCCAACGACACGCCGGGTTTGTAGGACGGCTCCACACTGCCCAGCGCGGTGGAGGGTTTGCCGGCGATGAAGTCGCCCACCAGTTGCGCCGGGGCCTCGTAGTTGCTGCCGCCGAGGATGTAGGCGTGGGACTCCAGGCGCTCCTGCAACTCGATACCGGCCAGCGGGCCACCCGGGTAATCCACCTCGGGGGTAATGCCTACCACGATGCCAGAGTTGGCATTGCGCTCGTTACGCGAGTATTGGCTCATGCCGTTGGTCACGACGCGATGGGGCTCCGAGGTCGCAGCCACGACGGTGCCGCCGGGGCACATGCAGAAGCTGTAGACCGAACGGCCGTTCTTGGCGTGGTGCACCAGCTTGTAGTCCGCAGCACCCAGCTTGGGGTGGCCAGCGTATTTGCCCAGGCGTGCGGCATCGATCAGCGACTGCGGGTGCTCGATACGGAAACCCACCGAGAATGGCTTGGCTTCCATGTACACACCACGGCCGTGGAGCATGCGGAAGGTGTCACGGGCGCTGTGGCCCAGGGCAAGAATCACATGCTTGGAGAGGATCTGCTCGCCGCCGTCGATGACCACGCCGTTCAACTGGCCGTCTTCGATCAGCACGTCGGTGACCCGTTGTTCGAAGCGCACTTCACCGCCCAGGGCGATGATCTGCTCGCGCATGTTTTCTACCACGCCGGTCAGGCGGAAGGTACCGATGTGCGGCTTGCTGACGTAGAGGATTTCTTCCGGCGCACCGGCCTTGACGAACTCGTGCAGCACTTTGCGACCGTGGAATTTCGGGTCCTTGATCTGGCTGTACAGCTTGCCGTCAGAGAAGGTACCGGCGCCGCCTTCACCAAATTGCACGTTGGACTCTGGGTTGAGCACGCTTTTGCGCCACAGGCCCCAGGTGTCCTTGGTGCGTTGGCGCACTTCCTTGCCGCGCTCGAGGATGATCGGCTTGAAACCCATCTGTGCCAGCAGCAGGCCGGCGAAAATCCCGCAGGGACCAAAACCTACCACGATCGGCCGCTCAGCCAGGCCTTCCGGCGCCTGACCCACCACCTTGTAGCTGACATCCGGTGCCGGGTTGACGTTGCGGTCGTCGGCAAACTTGAGCAGCAGCGCGGCTTCACCCTTCACGTTCAGGTCGACGGTGTAGATGAAGCACAGCTCGGAGGTCTTTTTACGCGCATCGTAGCTGCGCTTGAACAGGGTGAAATCGAGCAGGTCATCACTGGCGATGCCCAGGCGCTGCACGATGGCCGTGCGCAGGTCTTCTTCGGGATGGTCGATGGGCAGCTTGAGTTCGGTGATTCGTAACATGACAGGATCCGGTAGGCGGCGGGCAAGAAGGCCGGCTGTTTTGCAAACCGGCGATTATAAGCCCCAATGGCAAGTTTCCGTCAGGTTAAAACAGCACAGGGGCTAATCAGTCGTCCCGCGAGCCGCCGAACGCCGCGCAACCACGCTGCACCTGGCCGTTCACGCGCAGCTCGGCGCTCATGTGCTGCAGGCTGCCGCTCACACTGTCGACGCAGCGCTGGGGCGCCACCCATAGTTCGATGTGCTGGTTATTGGCTTCGGTCATCAGGTTGAAGCGGCCGTCGCCCAGTTGTTCCTCGACGTACGGCACTGCCAAAGGTGGCTGGCCTTCGCGCTCCAGCACCATGCCCTTGGCCGTGACGTTCATCGCCCAGGCGGGTTTATGGCCGTTGGCCCGCAGGATCATGCGCTTGAAATCCGGGTCAGAGCACGCTGAGGTCGAGCGTTCGACGCGATACAGCTGTTGCAGGTCCACTGAACCCTGGGTGCCGCTGGCGACCCCGGAAAACTTGCCGCGCAGGTCGGCAAACAGCTTGCCCTGCTGGCCGGCCAGTGAGGCGGCTTCCTGCAGGACGCTGGTGCCGCCGGTGTCGTTGACCACGTAGCTACGCTGGTCGCCGCACGGCTGGAACAGCAGTTTGCCGTCCACCGCGGTCAGCTCACCCTGCATACGGGTCAGCCCGACAGTCGATGGCTTGGCCGGCTCGCTTTCGAACAATTGGCAGGCGGCGAATACAGGAAGCAAGGCAAACAGGACGAGGGTACGGGCGGCGCGCATTATCGGGTCTCCAGGCAAGTGCCGCCACGTTACGCAGGCTGGCCGTGCATCACAAGCCCGCTTGCCAGCTTCAGGCGTTTCTTACAGCACTCACCCTCACCCCACGATAAAGGTCTGACCAGTTTGTAGGCCCTCGACGCTTTTGGCGTAAGCCAGCGCTACATCGGCGGCGGGGGCAGGTTTGTAGCCACGGAAATAAGGGGCATAGCTGCCCATGGCTTCCAGCAGCACCGTCGGGCTGACCGAGTTGATACGCAGGCCGCGTGGCAATTCAATGGCCGCCGCTTTGACGAAGGCGTCCAATGCACCGTTGACCAAGGCCGCCGAAGCGCCGGTGCGGATAGGATCACGGTTCAGGATGCCGCTGGTGAAAGTGAATGAAGCGTTATCGTTGGCGTACTCACGACCGATCAACAGCAGGTTGACCTGGCCCATCAGCTTGTCACGCAGGCCCAGTTCGAAATCGCTGTCGTTCATGTCTGCCAAGGGCACGAAGTTGACGCTGCCTGCCGCGCAGATCAGGGCGTCGAACTTGCCGGTCTGTTCGAACAGCGTGCGGATCGAGGCGCTATCGCTGATATCCACCTGGAAGTCACCGCTGGTGCGGCCGATGCTGATCACTTCGTGGCGCTGGGCCAGTTCCGCCTTGACCGCTGAACCGATGGTGCCGCTGGCACCGATCAATAGGATTTTCATCGTGCTGTTCCTCTGGGGCTAATTCCTTGCAGGAGCGAGCTTGTTCGCGAAAAACTCAAGCTCGCCGGCGTGTAGTCAGGCTTACCGCGTGATCGTTGACGTTCTTCGCGAGCAAGCTCGCTCCTACAGGGGTTGGGATTTGCGTTCAGTCTAATGTGGCTTTTTAACTGGATAAACGTGCTAATAGGCAACCTTTGGTTTTCAAATGGAAACAGTCTATGAGCGAAATGGATGACCTGGCGGCGTTCGCCGTGCTGATCGAAGCCGGCAGTTTCACCGTGGCGGCCGCACAATTGGGCTGCAGCAAAGGGCAGTTGTCCAAGCGCATCAGCCAGTTGGAAGCGCAGTTTGCCGTGGTTTTGCTGCACCGCACCACGCGCAAGCTGAGCCTTACTGCTGCCGGCGCGGCGTTGCTGCCCCAGGCACAAGCATTGGTGGTGCAGGTGGAACGCGCCCGCCAGGCATTGGCGCGGCTCAAAGATGATTTGGCTGGCCCTGTGCGTATGACCGTTCCAGTGTCGTTGGGTGAAACCTTCTTTGATGGCTTGCTGCTGGAGTTCTCCAAGCAATATCCGCAGGTGCGGATCGAGCTGGAGCTCAATAACAGCTACCGAGACTTGGCACGGGATGGTTTTGACTTGGGGGTACGTTCGGGCGCCATCGAACATGAACGCTTGGTGGCTAAACCTTTGCTGGCCTGGCATGAGATGACCTGCGCCAGCCCGGCTTATCTGGAACAGCATGGCGAGCCGCAGACCCCGGCGGACCTGGCGGCGCACAGCTGTTTGCTCAACAGTCATTACAGTGGCCGCGAGGAATGGTTGTACCACCAGCAACACGAATTGCTGCGGGTAAAGGTGAGCGGCACCTTCGCCTCCAACCACTACAACCTGTTGAAAAAAGCAGCGTTGGTCGGCGCCGGTATTGCCCGCCTGCCGTCCTACGTTCTACCCACGGAGCTGGCTGACGGCCGATTGCGCTGGCTGCTGCGCGATTATCAGACACGCAGCATGCCGATGTACCTGGTGCATCCCTACCAGGGCGGTTTGCCTCGACGTACCCAGGTGTTGGCCGACTACCTGGTGGACTGGTTCAAGCGCAGCGGCGAAGCGCTGGATCGGCTTCAGCGATAACGACGCGCAATCAGGTGGTCGATGGACAGGCAGCCCGGGCCTTTGGCAAGCAACAACAATAACAGCGCAAGCCAGGTGCCGTGAGTGGGGTAGGCGTCAGGGTAGACGAACAGCTGGATGGTCAAGGTCATGCCGATCAAGGCCAGGGCCGAGAAGCGCGTGGCGAACCCCAGCAGAATCAATACTGGAAAAAAGTGCTCGGCAAAGGTTGCCAGGTGCGCGGCCACCTCTGGCGACAGCAGAGGTAATTGGTATTCGCTGCGAAACAAAAAGAGCGTCGAGGCGGCGAGTTTGGGCTCACCCCATTGGAAGGTGCCGCTGATCAGGTCAATGGCAAAGCCTTCGACCTTGGTCTGGCCAGACTTCCAGAACACCGCCGCAATGGAGAAGCGCGCGATAAAGGCGATCAGGCTGTAGGGGATTTTTTCAAACAGTGCGACGGTTCGTTTTACCAGGCAGGGAGCGGGAAAGTTCATGGCGATACCTCTGATTGCAGATGCAAATGGGTGATGGCGTCGTGGCTGATCAACAGCGTGAGACATAGGTGCAAATCGAATTCGTCAGAGGCTTTCAGGGCATCAGCTATGGCCATTTCCAGCCCTGCGCCTTGGTTGAGTCGGTTGATAAAGGTCACAGACCCGCGGTCGATGGCGAATACCTTGACCACCAACCCTTGGCGCAAGACCAGCCCGCCTTGGGCATGCCAGGGGTTAAAGCTGGTGATGGCCCCGTCGGCCTGGTGCGCCGCCCAAATCGATACCACCGCGTAGGACGATTCCAGCGTGGCAAGTGACGGATGCAGTCCTACACGCAGTTGCCCCAGTTGCGCGCAACCTTGCAGTTGCCGAAGTACGCTGTGCTGATCCAGAACCAGACAATCCGCCGCGTGATAAGCGCGAACCCTCAAGCGTTCCAGCCGGGCGACATCGGCCAGGTAGGGCACGCTCCAGGCCGGTTCGAAACCCTGGATAAAGTCAGAGAACGTGCTGCCGTACTCACTGATCAAGGGGCTGGTGGGCGGGTGGGCCTGGGCATACAGACCGGCCATGGCGCGGAAAAACTCATCGCCGACCAGTTGCCGCGCCACCGGGTAGGCGGCTGCCAAAGCATTGATCAAAGCGCTATGGACATTGTTTCGATACACCGCAAAGCGGCTCGCCGGTTCAGCACCGTTGCTGCTGAACACGCCCTCGGGGCAGGTTGCTTGCGGGGCCAGTAAAGCCTCGGCGAATGTTTGCTGAATGCTCATCGGGCCACCTGCGACAAATACCATTCGGCCTGCCGGGCCTCTTTTTGCAGCACGCTGAACGCGGGCACCTGGTTATCCCGCTCGATCAGCGTCGCCACCGCTCCGGTCCGTGCCAGTACCTGTGCGTACAGCTGCCACACGGCGTTATCGATCGGCGCGCCGTGGTCATCGATCAGCAGGCGGTCGCCCAGGCTGTCGGTGTCTTCGGCAAAACCGGCCAGATGAATCTCACTCACCGCGTGCAATGGCAGGGCGTCGATGTAGGTCAGAGGGTCGCGCTGGTGATTGATGCACGACACGTAGACGTTGTTGACGTCGAGCAGCAGGCCGCAACCGGTACGGCGGACGATCTGGCTGATGAAGTCGGTTTCGTCCAGGGTAGAGCGCTGGAACTGCAGGTAAGTGGAGGGGTTTTCCAACAGCATCGGCCGCTTGAGCGCGCTCTGTACCTGATCCACGTGTTCGCATACCCGCTCCAGGGTGCAGGCGTCGTAGGCCAGGGGCAGCAGGTCGTTGAGAAACACCGGGCCGTGGCTGGACCAGGCCAGGTGTTCGGAAAAAGAGTGGGGTTGATAGCGTTCGATCAGCGTGGCCAGGCGTGCCAGGTGCTCGCGATCCAAGGGGGCTTCGCCGCCGATGGACAGGCCGACGCCGTGCAGTGACAGGGGGTACTGCGCACGAATCAACCCCAGGTAGTGATGAAACGGGCCGCCGGCCACCATGTAGTTTTCGGCGTGTACTTCGAAAAAACCGATGTCGGCGCGGGTCTCGAGCACCTCGGTGAAGTGCTCGGTCTTGAGCCCCAGCCCGGCCCGATAGGGGAGGCCGGGCACCTGAGCCGGTGAGACCGCGTGTTGGGCTGTAGGCGTCATCATCAGTACTCAGGCTGCGCGGGGTTCAGGATTTGGCGGTGAAGGCCGCTTCCTGGCCAAAACCGGTCGGCGAGGTGGTGCTTGGGGTCTTGGTGCAAGTGCCGGCGGGGACCAGCTTCCAGGCATTGGCCTGGTCTTTGGTTTTGGAGGTGCCAGCGCAGGAAGTACCGGCGCCCGCGGCGCAGTCATTCTTGCCGGCTTCAGCCACGCCGAAGCATTTCTGCATGTCGTCGGCCGCGTGGGCGGTGGTGGTCAGGGCGGACAGGCTCAGGGCAGACCCAAGGGCCAGGACGAGGGTGGCAGCGGACAGTTTGGTGGTCATGGTGTGTCTCCAGCAGTGGTTGAATGCGCAGGCTTGATTGCCTGCATGCACCACTAGAGAGGGCTCGACGAATTGCGTTACACAAACTTCGAAAATAAATTAAATATTAGGGTTCACACCAAACAAATGTGGGAGCGGGCTTGCTCGCGAATGCAGTGTGTCAGCCAACAGTTTCCTGGCTGATTTACCGCATTCGCGAGCAAGCCCGCTCCCACATTTTTGATCCGGTTCCTATGGCAGCCTTCGTTTAGCCGCCGAGGTACGCCTCCCGCACCTTCGGATCGGTCAGCAATTGCTCACCCGTACCCTGCATCACCACCCGGCCATTCTCCAGCACATAGGCACGGTCAGCGATTTTCAGCGCCTGGTTGGCGTTCTGCTCCACCAAAAACACCGTCACACCGTCCTTGCGCAGTTGTTCGATGATGTCGAAGATCTGCTGGATGATGATCGGTGCCAGGCCCAGGGAAGGCTCGTCCAGGAGCAAAAGCTTGGGCTTGCTCATCAGCGCCCGGCCGATGGCGAGCATTTGCTGCTCGCCGCCGGACATGGTGCCGCCGCGCTGGCTGAAGCGTTCCTTGAGGCGGGGGAACAGGTGCAGCACCTTGTCCATCTGCTCCTGGTAATCGCCCTTGTCGGTAAAGAACCCACCCATTGCCAGGTTCTCTTCCACGGTCAGGCGCGAAAACACCCGACGGCCTTCCGGTACCACCGCAATGCTCTTGCGCATGATCTCGGCGGAGTGCTTGCCCACCAGTTCTTCACCCATGTAGCGGATGCTGCCACTGTAGGCTTGCGGCGAACCGCACAAGGTCATCAGCAAGGTCGATTTGCCGGCACCGTTGGCGCCGATCAGGGTGACAATCTCACCCTGGCGCACTTCCACATTGACGCTGTGCAGGGCCTGGATCTTGCCGTAGAAAGTGGAAACGTTTTCGAATTGCAGCATTTTACGCTTCCCCCAAGTAGGCTTTGATCACTTCAGGATTGTCGCGGATCTGCTCCGGCGTCCCGTTGGCCAGCGGCGTGCCCTGGTTGATCACCACGATATGGTCGGAGATGCTCATGACCAGTTTCATGTCGTGTTCGATCAACAGCACCGTGGCGTTGTTTTCCTCACGCAGCACACTGATCAGCGCCTTGAGGTCTTCGGTTTCCTTGGGGTTCAGGCCCGCGGCAGGTTCGTCGAGCATCAGGATGCGCGGGCGGGTCATCATGCAGCGGGCGATTTCCAGGCGACGTTGCTGGCCGTAGGCGAGGGTGCCTGCCGGGCGGTTGGCGAACTCGGTCAGGTTGACCTTGTCCAGCCAGTACGCCGCGTATTCCATGGCCTCGCGCTCGCTCTTGCGGAACGCCGGGGTCTTGAATAGACCTGCGAAGAAGTTGGTGTTCAAGTGACGGTGCTGGGCGATCAACAGGTTCTCAACCGCCGTCATGTCCTTGAACAACCGCACGTTCTGGAAGGTGCGCACCACGCCTTTGCGGGCGATTTCGTGGCCGGCCAGGCCCTGTATGGGCTGGCCGTCCAGCAGGATGCTGCCACCGCTCGGCTTGTAGAAACCGGTAAGGCAATTGAACACCGTGGTCTTGCCGGCGCCGTTGGGGCCGATCAGTGCTACCACTTGTTTCTCTTTGACGGTCAGGGCCACGCCATTGACCGCCAGCAAACCGCCGAAGCGCATGCTCAGGTTTTCGACTTTCAGGATCTCGCGGCTCATTTGCGCAGCTCCATGTGTGGACGTTGCATGGGCAGCAGGCCTTGAGGGCGCCAGATCATCATCAGCACCATCATGGCGCCGAACATCAACATGCGGTATTCGCTGAACTCACGCATCATTTCCGGCAGCAGGATCATCACGATGGCCGCCAGGATCACGCCCAGTTGCGAGCCCATGCCACCTAATACCACGATGGCGAGAATGATCGCCGACTCGATAAAGGTGAACGATTCCGGCGTCACCAGGCCTTGGCGAGCGGCGAAGAAGCTGCCGGCAAAACCGGCGAATGCAGCGCCCAGGGTGAATGCGGAAAGCTTGATGATGGTTGGGTTCAGGCCCAGGGCACGGCAGGCGATTTCATCTTCGCGTAGTGCTTCCCACGCACGGCCGATGGGCATGCGCAGCAGGCGGTTGATCACGAACAAGGCCGCCAATGCCAGCAACAGTGCCACCAGGTACAGGAACACCACTTTGCTCACCGGGTTGTAGGCAATCCCGAAGTACTCGTGGAAAGTCTGCATGCCTTCGGCGGCAGTGCGGTCGAACGACAGCCCGAAGAACGTCGGCTTGGGAATGCTGCTGATACCGTTGGGGCCACCGGTGATATCGGTGAGGTTACGCAGGAACAGGCGAATGATTTCCCCGAACCCCAGGGTCACGATGGCCAGGTAGTCACCGCGCAGGCGCAGCACCGGGAAGCCCAGCAGGAAGCCGAACGTCGCCGCCGCCATACCCGCCAATGGCAGGCAGATCCAGAAGCTCCAGCCCAGGTAATGCGAGAGCAGCGCGTAGGTATAGGCACCCACGGCGTAGAAGCCCACATAACCCAGGTCGAGCAAGCCTGCCAGGCCCACCACGATGTTCAGGCCCAGGCCCAGCAACACGTAGATCAGGATCAGCGTGGCAATGTCGACCGCGCCGCGCGAGCCGAAGAACGGCCAGATCAGCGCCGCGATGATCAACCCGATGATGATGTAGCGCTGGGTGCGCGGCAGGGTCAGAAATTGGCTGACCTTGGGCGACACCAACGGGCCACGGTTGCCCTTGAACAAGGCACCCACCTGCTGGGTGAACAGTACACGCAGGAACATCAGCACCGAACACAGGGCGATGACGGTCAGGGTCACAGGCCCGGTGCCGTGCACCTCCAGGTTGATGCCGACAATGCTCAGCTTGAGGCCGAGTACCGGGAAGGCCACGGCCCACACCAGCAAGGCGCTGAAAAACGCCGATTTAAGATATCTGCTCATACTTTCTCAACCTCCGGACGGCCCAGGATGCCGGTCGGACGGAACAACAACACCAGAACCAACAGGCCGAACGCGACGACGTCCTTGTACTGGTCCCCGAAGATATCGGCGCCAAAGGCTTCGGCCACACCCAGCACCAGCCCGCCGAGCATGGCGCCCGGAATACTGCCGATGCCGCCCAATACCGCTGCGGTAAAGGCCTTGAGACCCACCAGGAAACCGGCGTTGGGGTTGATCACGCCGTATTGCATGCTCAGCAACACGGCCGCCACGGCCGCCAGCGCCGCACCAATGACGAAGGTCAGGGCGATGATGTTGTTGGTGTTGATGCCCAGCAGGTTGGCCATCTTGATGTCTTCGGCGCAGGCCCGGCAGGCGCGCCCCAGACGGGAGCGGGAAATGAACAGCGTCAGGCCCAGCATGGCCACCAGGGTGACCACGAAAACCAGAATCTGCATGTACGAAATCAGCACTTCTTGTGCGCCACCCGGGCCGAAGGAGATGCTCCCCGGAATCAGGTTGGGAATGGACTTGTCCTTGGAGTCCTGGGACAGCAATACGGTGTTCTGCAGGAAAATCGACATGCCGATGGCGGAAATCAGCGGGATCAAACGGTTGCTGCCCCGCAGGGGGCGGTAGGCAACCCGCTCGATGCTGTAGCCATAGGCACTGGTCACGATGATCGACGCCAGGAACGCAGCGGTCATCAATAGCGGCAGGGAGTGGATCCCCATCATGGCCAACCCGGCAAGGGCGATAAAGGCCACGTAGGAACCAATCATGTACACCTCGCCATGGGCGAAGTTGATCATTCCAATGATGCCGTAAACCATTGTGTAGCCAATGGCTATCAAGGCATAGGTGCTGCCAATGGTCAGGCCATTAACCAGCTGTTGGAAAAAATGATAGATCTCAGGCATTACAGCGCTCCTAAAAACCCGATACGCATTTCACTGGTGGAGTCATTTCCGGCTCGGTGCCCTGTTCTGTGACCAGGTTGCACAAAGCGTTTGCCAGCGAACCGCTGGTGACGGTTTTAAGATTTTCAGGTGAGCCAGCGCCCGGATCGCGGGTGACATGGCCCATAAACCTCGTAAAACAAAGCCCACTGCTTGCACAGTGGGCTTGTTGACCAGTAACGCCTGGCTTACTGAGGGGAGACTTCGGTTTTTGGTTTACCGAAGTGCCATTCGTAGACCACGAACTTGAAGTCCTTCAGGTCGCCCTTGGCGTCGAAGCTCAGGTCGCCGGTAGGGGTCTTGAAGGTACCGGCGTGGATGGCCTCGGCCACTTTGGCGGTGTCTTCGCTCTTCGCAGCAGCGATACCGCCGGCGATCACTTCAACCGCCGAGTAGGCCGGGAACACGAACGGACCGGTTGGGTCCTGCTTGTTCTTGGCGAACTCTTCGACGATGGCTTTGTTGGCAGGGTCGGTGTCGAAGGATTTCGGCAGGGTCACCAGCAGACCTTCGGAAGCGCCTTGGGCGATTTGCGAGATGGAGTCGTTACCCACGCCCTCTGGGCCCATGAACTTGGCGTTCAGGCCTTTTTCCTTGGCTTGGCGCAGGATCAGGCCCAGCTCAGGGTGGTAGCCGCCGTAGTAGACGAAGTCGACGTTGGCTTGCTTGAGCTTCTGGATGATCGAGGAGAAGTCTTTGTCACCGGCGTTCAGGCCTTCGAAGACGGCAACCTTGGTGCCTTTTTCTTCAAGGGTCTTCTTCACGGCGCTGGCGATACCTTCACCGTATTGCTGCTTGTCGTGCAGCACGGCAACGATTTTCGGTTTCACGTGGTCGGCGATGTAGTTGCCCGCCGCTGGGCCTTGCGCGCTGTCCAGGCCGATGGTGCGGAAAATCAGCTTGTAGCCACGGGAAGTGATTTCAGGGCTGGTGGCAGCGGGGGTGATCATGATGACGCCTTCGTCTTCATAGATATCCGATGCTGGCTGAGTGGAGCTGGAGCAGAGGTGGCCGACGACGAACTTGACGCCATCATTGACCACTTTGTTGGCAACGGCCACGGCTTGTTTTGGATCGCAAGCGTCGTCGTATTCCTTGGCCTCAAGCATCTTGCCGTCTACGCCGCCCTTGGCGTTGATGTCTTTGATGGCTTGCTTGGCACCCATGAATTGCATGTCGCCGTATTGCGTCACCGGACCGGTCTTGGGACCGGCGATGCCGATCTTGATGGTGTCGGCTGCGAACGAATGGCCGGCAACCCCAGCCAGGACCATAGCGGCAAACAGTTTGGAAATCTGCTTAGTAGCCTTATTCATAGTGCTCCACTCTTACTGTTGTATTTTTTATAGTTCTAGCGGCCTTGTGAGCTGCAGAACCGGATCAGATATCGCGGATATCCCCCCGGCATTGCCCTGGCAACTGTACCGGTACAGTGTAGAGCGCCGGTTGATCGCTTGAAAAGCTGGCAGCTGGGGGCAAAACCTGGGTATGTCGCTTAAGTGAAAGAAAAAGACAGAATTGCGCCGGGCTGCTAACAGCTTTCAAGGCATTCCTTGGCTTTCCTGGCAGTTTCAATCGCTACTTCATTTGCTACTGGGTTTTTCTGCCTGAGCGACGGGGCTATGATTGCGCCGATTTTCTACCCAGGTGAATTCCCATGACGCAAGAACCAAGCACCCTCTATGCCAAGCTGCTCGGTGAAACCGCCGAAATTTCCTGGAAGGAGCTTGAACCGTTCTTTGCCAAGGGTGCCCTATTGTGGGTCGATGCCGGCCTGGATTTGATCGAGGCCGCCGAAGGAATGGCCGAAGACAACCGTGACAAAGTCGCCGCCTGGCTGGCTGCAGGCACCCTTGGCGAGGTGTCTGCGACGCGGGCATTGGACCTGGTCGAACGGGATCCAAGCTTATGGGCAGTGGTGGTCTCGCCATGGATCCTGATCCAGGAAAGGGCAGCATAAGAATGGCGCGCACGAAAAAGGTGCGTATTTTTCACGCGCTGAAGTGTGTAGCCGAGTAACCGCTGAACGCGTGATGGCACCTTGCCGTAGAGAAAGGTCACAGCCGAGGGTGACGTAAGCGTCACGGGAACAGTTGAGGTCCGAAGGAATGAGTGGCGCAATTGTTTCCAGGTATGACCCGGCGTGAAGAGAAGCAGCGATTACACCACCACTCCCCGTGCCTGGGTCTCAGCGAATCGGCCTGACAATAGACGGCGGGCCGATACGCCCTGGCGCCGGGTCTTTTGGCTGTGGAGCGTCGTTGTTCTCTACGCTGAGCGGGTATAGCGGGTTGCGCATGGCAATCCCCTGCATCACGCCGATGATGTCATTGAAAGGCACCGCCGGGCTGAGCAGGTAGCCTTGGATGTAGTCACAGCCATGCTTGAGCAGCAACTCGAACTGTGCCTGGGTTTCCACGCCTTCGGTAACCACCTGCAAGTGCAGGGTGTGGGCCATGCCGATAACCGCCTGGACGATTTCACTGTCTGCGGTGGATTTGGGAATGTCCTGGATAAACGAGCGGTCGATCTTCAAGGTGTTGAGCGGTAATCGCTTGAGATAAGCCAGCGACGAATAGCCAGTGCCGAAGTCATCGATGGCCAGTGACACACCCAGGGCGCGAATTTGCCGCAACAGCGCCAGGGTGCTGCTGATGTTGCCCATCAGCGCATTTTCAGTGACTTCCAGTTCAAGTCGGTTGGTGCCTATGCCGGCGAAGCGCAGGGCGTCTTCGATTTCATCGGCCAGTTCGTCACGCGCCAGGTTCAACGCCGAGCAGTTCACCGCCATGATCAACTCGGTGTAGCCCCGGTCAGACAACAGGCTCAGGTCGTGACAGGCCTGGCGCAATACCCAGTGGTCCAGCTCGGCGATCAGCCCGTTGTTCTCGGCAATGCCGATAAAGCGGTCCGGGGCCAGCAGCCCGTGTTGGGGGTGTTGCCAGCGCACCAGAGCTTCCAGGCGCGTGACCTTGCCCAGCTTCATGTCGAAGATCGGCTGATAAAACAGCACCAGCTGGTTGCGCGTACGCAAGGCGGCGCGCAGTTCTTCCTCCAGTTGCAGCTCAAGGAAGGCGCGTGTTTTCAGGTTGGAGCTGAAGAAGTGCAAGCTGTTGCGCCCGGCGTCCTTGGATTGGTACAGCGCCAGGTCGGCAGTCTTCAGCAGCTCTTCGCAGGTGTGGCCGTCCTCGGGAAACAGGCTGATGCCGATGCTGGTGGTCATCACCATGCGCCGGCCAGCCAGCTCGATGGGCTCTTTCATCTTCTGCATGATGCGCTGGGCCATCTGCCGAGCTTCGTCGCGGTGATGAATAGTGATCAGGATGCAGAATTCATCGCCGCCAAAGCGTGCCACTACATCTTCATGGCTGCGTATCGAGCCCTTGATATGCCCGGCCAGCACCGTGAGCAACTGGTCGCCCGCATCGTGGCCAAGGCTATCATTGATGCGCTTGAAGTGATCAATGTCGAGGAAGATTACCGCCAGCATGCCTTGGCTTCGGGTTTTTTCCGCAACCTTTTCCGCGAAGATCTGATTGAAACCACGGCGGTTGAGCAGGCTGGTCAGCGCATCGAAGTGGGCCACTTGTTGCAGTGAAGCGCGGGCCTGGTCGAGTTCGCTCAGCAGCGCATTGACCCGGCGCAGGTCCCGCTCTTTGTGCTGCAGCTTTTTATCTGCCAGGGCTGCGCTGACACTACTGCCGATCACCAGCAAGGTAATTACCGCCACCGACAACCCCAGTTGAATCGGGCTGCCATCCACCGGCAATGAAAGATCCGCGCCACCGGGCACCAGCATTTGCATGGCCGCCATGCCGGTGAAATGCATGCTCAGGATTCCGGCTCCCAGCACCAGGCTGGCGGCGTATTTGAGCAACTGGTGAAACACGCCGGCTCCGTTGCGCAGGTAGCTGGACAGCAACAATGCCGCCAGGCTGGCGACAATGGCAATCGCCACCGAGGCCAGGAACAGCCGTGTTTCGAAGTACACCTGGGCCTGGGAACGCATGGCCGACATGCCCACGTAGTGCATCAGCGCGATACCCAGCCCCATCCACACCGAAGCCACCAGGTACTGATGAAAACGCAGGTGGGTATGACTGAGGGTCTGCATCGCGAGCAGCGACGCGATCAGGGCGATCAGCAGCGAGGCGAACGTCATGATCAATTCGTAGTGAATGGCGATGGGGGCCTGGAACGCCAGCATGCTGATGAAATGGGTCGACCAGATTCCGCCTGCCAGGCAACCCGCGCCCAGCCAGCGCCAATGGCGGCGGGCGGTGGGGTCTTCGACATGGCCCACACGTTCGGCCATGTCCAGCGTACCGAAGCCCGCCGCGCAGGCGACCAGGTACGCCAGTAGCACCAGAAAGGGGTTATGACTGCAATTGAGTAATAAATGCCCACTGTCTGGAAGGTCGGTAAAAAAGTGCTGCCCCAGCCATTCCATAGCGTATCCCGTCATAGAGCCATGTCACTGCCAGAGGCGATGACCGATGAGATCGAGTATAGAAGTCTCCGAAGATTTGCCATGAATAATGGCGTTTTGATCTCAAATTATTTTGACATGCCTTCCATAGCGTTTGGTGCTAAGCGCTGATGGGCAAGTCGAGTTCGAAGTGTGGGGCTTCCAGCGGCGCCAGGCCGAATGCGGCACGGGCGGCGTCGCAATCGACATTTTGCACGCCCTGGCTCCAGGACGAGTCGAACTCACGGCATACGCTGGAGCGTTGCTCATAAATAGAGCAGCTGGTGGCCTGTCCGACTGCACCTTCAAGGCTGCAGCACCGTGCAGGTTTCTGATCGGTGCCGATCATCGCCACGCGGCTGGGGTTGATCTGCACCACCAGGTCATCGGGCACCGTGCCCCCGGACGAGGCGCACTCACCCCAGAAGAAAGACACGCGAAAGTGTGAACAGCAGGCACCGCAATTCAGACACGGACTGGCTTCGGACATGGGCGTCATCAATAAGAAAAGTAGGAGGAGGGTGCTACGAAAGGCTCGCCATTCTATCCGTGCCATCGCCATTGGGAAGAGGGGCACGCACTTATATTTTCGTGGGCAAAATCCGCTGTTGCCTGGGTGAAATCATGTCCTATCAGCTTTACGAATCATTACAGACAATCACTGACAGCCTGACTATGTTGCAGTGACCTGAGCAGGATGCATCGGGCATCGCAGCTCTCATAACAATAAAAGAGACGGACCCATGCAGAACTCGACCCAAGCGGCGAATGCCTGGCGCATTCTGTTCCTGCTGTTCCTCGCTAACCTGTTCAACTTTTTTGACCGCACCATTCCCGCGATCATCATTGAGCCCATCCGCATGGAATGGCACCTGAGCGACTTCCAGCTCGGTATCATCGGCACCGCTTTTACCATCGTCTACGCCATTGCCGGGCTGCCGCTCGGGCGCCTGGCCGACACCGGTTCACGCAGCAAGTTGATGGGGTGGGGCCTGTTCGCCTGGAGTGGGCTGACGGCGGTCAACGGCATGGTCGGCAGTTTCTGGACCTTCCTGCTGGTGCGCATGGGCATTGGCATCGGCGAAGCCAGCTATGCACCCGCGGCCAATTCGCTGATTGGCGACCTCTTTCCCGCCCACCGCCGTGCCAGAGCCATGGGGATTTTCATGCTTGGCCTGCCGTTGGGCCTGTTGCTGGCGTTCTTTACAATCGGTGCGATGGTCAAGGCGTTCGACAGTTGGCGCGCGCCCTTCTTTATTGCGGCGGTGCCGGGTCTTATCCTTGCGGTGTTTATGTTCTACATAAAAGAACCCAAGCGTGGTGCGGCGGAAACCGTGCAAGTCTCCCAAGAGCGCGTCGACCGCCCGATCCGTCGCGTGCTGGCTGTGCCGACCTTTCTGTGGCTGGTGCTGGCCGGGTTGTGCTTTAACTTTGCCACCTATGCGTGCAACTCGTTCCTGGTGCCGATGCTGCAGCGCTATTTCCTCATGCCGTTGCAGGACGCGGCCGTCGCGACGGGTGTCATCGTCGGCCTGACCGGTTTGGTGGGCTTGACGCTGGGGGGCTGGATTGCCGACAAGATTCATCAGCGGGTCGCCAATGGCCGACTGTTGTTCGCCGCCTTCAGCTTGATTATCTCCACGGTCACCACTGCCTGGGCATTGCATGCCGGGCGTGTCGAAATCGGGCTGTTTGTCGCGCTGTTCAGTGTGGGCTGGCTGTTTGCCTACAACTTCTATACCTGCGTGTATACCGCGATCCAGGACGTGGTCGAACCCCGCTTGCGCGCAACGGCGATGGCGCTGTTCTTTGCCGGGCTGTATCTGCTCGGCGGTGGCATGGGGCCGGTGGTGGTCGGGGCGTTGTCCGATCACTTTGCCCATTCAGCGATGTATGCGGCTGGGGCGCAGCAGATGACAGAGGCTTACAAAGCGGTAGGCTTGCATGACGCCATGTACCTGATTCCAGTGGCGTTGTTCTTGACCATGCTGTTCCTGTTCCAGGCCTCGCGCACTTTTGTGCGTGATGCCAATCGGATGAAGGAAGGGTTGACTGCGGTTGAGGTGCCGGCAGCGGCGGCAACGGCGTGAGACCGAGTGATCGTTCCCATGCTCTGCGTGGGAACGCCGCTCTGGACGCTCTGCGTCCGTTTTAAAGTCGTGACGCAGAGCGTCACATGATGCATTCCCACGCAGAGCGTGGGAACGATCTCTAAAAAGGCCCGCACTAAGCGGGCCTTTTATGTTCAGCGGATTATCAACCCGCCACCAACACCCGAATCGCTTCCAGTCGCAGTGCCGCTTTATCGAGCATGGCCAGGCCTTGCTCGCGCTGGTTACGCAAGGCGACCAACTCGCTGTCTCGCACGGTCGGGTTGACCGCTTGCAGCGCGGTCAGGCGCGCCAGCTCTTCGTCGGTGTCTGCCGCCAGGCGACGTTTGGCTTCGGCTACACGCTCGGCGTGACGCGGGGCGATCTTCTCTTCACCGGCGTTGATGCGCGGGGTGAGTTGGTCGCGCTGCGCCTGCACGAATTTGTTTGCGCTGGCCCGTGGCACGCTTTCCAGCTGGTCATTCAAGGTCACGAACGACACGCGGCCCGACAAATCATTGCCGTTGGCATCCAGCAGGCAGCGCAAGGCGGCCGGTGGCAGGTAGCGGCCCAGTTGCAGGGAGCGCGGGGCGACCACTTCGCTGACATACAGCAGTTCAAGCAATACGGTGCCTGGCTTGAGCGCCTTGTTCTTGATCAGCGCCACGGCGGTGTTGCCCATGGAACCGGACAGCACCAGGTCCATGCCGCCCTGCACCATCGGGTGTTCCCAGGTGATGAACTGCATGTCTTCGCGCGACAGCGCCTGGTTACGGTCGTAGGTGATGGTTACACCTTCGTCGTCGCCCAGGGGGAAGCTGGCGTCGAGCATTTTTTCGCTGGGCTTGAGGATCAGCGCGTTTTCCGAATGGTCTTCGCTGTCGATGCCGAACGCGTCGAACAGGGTTTCCATGTAGATCGGCAGGGCGAACTGGTCGTCTTGTTCGAGGATGTCCTCGACCAGTGCATCGCCTTCGCCGGCGCCGCCGGAATTGAGTTCGAGCAAACGGTCACGACCGGTGTGCAGCTCCTGCTCCAGGCGCTCGCGCTCGGCACGGGCTTCGTCGATCAGGGCTTGCCACTCGCCGTCGTCGGCCGCTTCCAGCAAGGGCAGCAGGCGTGGGCCGAACTGATGCTGCAAGGCGTTGCCGGTCGGGCAGGTGTTGAGGAAGGCATTGAGCGCCTCGTGGTACCACTGGAACAGGCGCTCTTGCGGGCTGGTTTCCAAGTAGGGCACGTGCAGTTCGATCACGTGTTTCTGGCCGATCCGGTCCAGGCGCCCGATGCGCTGTTCCAGCAGGTCGGGGTGGGACGGCAGGTCGAACAGCACCAGGTGATGGGAGAACTGGAAGTTGCGGCCTTCACTGCCGATTTCCGAGCAGATCAGCACCTGGGCACCGAACTCTTCATCGGCAAAATAGGCAGCGGCGCGGTCACGCTCCAGAATATTCATGCCTTCGTGGAACACCGTGGCCGGGATGCCGGAGCGCACACGCAGGGCGTCTTCCAGGTCCATGGCGGTTTCGGCGTGGGCGCAGATCACCAGGACCTTGGTGCGCTTGAGCATTTTCAACTGGTCGATCAGCCACTCGACCCGAGGGTCGAAACGCCACCAGCGGTTCTCTTCCTCGATGTCCGGTTGCGCCTGGAAGCTGACTTCCGGGTACAGCTCGGGGTGTTCGCCCAGGGGCAGTTCGAGGTATTCGTCCGGGTTCGGCAGCGGGTAGGCGTGCAGCTTGCGCTCGGGGAAGCCTTGCACCGCGGCACGGGTGTTGCGAAACAGCACGCGGCCGGTGCCGTGGCGGTCCAGCAGTTCACGCACCAGGCGCGCGCTGGCCTCGGTGTCGCCATCGTTGACGGCGGTGAGCAGGGCTTCACCTTCGTCACCGAGGAAGCCTTGAATGGTCTTGTGCGCGGTCGGCGACAGGCGGCCCTTGTCCAGCAGCTCCTGCACGGCTTCGGCCACCGGGCGATAGTTTTCGCTCTCGGCGCGGAAGGCTTGCAGATCGTGGAAGCGGTTCGGGTCCAGCAGGCGCAGGCGTGCAAAATGGCTGTCCTGGCCCAGTTGTTCCGGAGTGGCGGTCAGCAGCAGCACGCCAGGAATCACTTCGGCCAGTTGTTCGACCAGCGAGTATTCGGCGCTGGCCTTGTCTTCGTGCCACACCAGGTGGTGGGCTTCGTCGACTACCAGCAAGTCCCAGCCGGCGGCGAACAGCGCGTCCTGGGCCTTCTCGTCGTCCACCAGCCATTCCAGCGCAACGAGTGCAAGCTGGGTGTCTTCGAACGGGTTGGTGGCATCGCTTTCGATAAAGCGCTCTTCATCGAACAGCGCAACCTGCAGGTTGAAGCGGCGGCGCATTTCCACCAGCCATTGGTGCTGCAGGTTTTCCGGGACCAGGATCAGTACGCGGTTGGCACGGCCCGAGAGCAGTTGGCGATGGATCACCAGGCCTGCTTCGATAGTCTTGCCCAACCCCACTTCGTCCGCCAGCAACACGCGTGGCGCGATACGGTCAGCAACTTCGCGGGCGATGTGCAGTTGGTGGGCAATCGGTTGGGCGCGTACGCCACCCAGGCCCCACAGCGAGGACTGCAACTGGCGGCTGGTGTGTTCCAGGGTGTGGTAGCGCAGCGAGAACCACGCCAGCGGGTCGATCTGCCCGGCGAACAGGCGATCACTGGCCAGGCGGAACTGGATGAAGTTGGACAGTTGGGTTTCCGGCAGGGTGACCTGCTCGTTCTGCCCATTGAGGCCGTGGTAGACCAGCAGGCCATCGACGTCGTCGACTTCCTGTACGGTCATTTTCCAGCCTTCGAAATGGGTGATGGTGTCACCCGGCGAAAACCTCACGCGAGTGAGGGGCGCATTCCGTAGCGCATACTGGCGAGTGTCGCCAGTGGCCGGATAGAGCACGGTCAACAAGCGGCCGTCCTGTGCCAGAACGGTGCCTAACCCCAGCTCTGCTTCGCTGTCACTAATCCAGCGTTGCCCCGGTTGATACTGCTGCGCCATGCTGCCTGACTCCCGCCGTGAAAAAGCCGACTATGTTAACGGAACACGGCCCGGCGCCCAAGAACTCTGACAAAAACTACGCTGTTTGTACGGGCAGGCGGAAATTGAATCGACGGGTGGCGGGCACTTGAGAGTGTCGACTGAGTCACAGCTTGGCACGCCGGTGCTCAAGTCGCCCTGCCACCCGCCGACAGCCTGTTGATCAGGAGAATAATTATCATGCTGCCACCCATGCTGCCCGTCAGTGTTGTGCCGGTCACGTCGCAACTCGACCCGGCACGCCAGAAACCGGATATTCCGCCGGTGGTGCCCGTTCAACCGGGCTCCAACGAGAGCACGATCGACCTGAAAAAAGGCGATGCCGAGCAATCGACCTTTCTGCTGCGCGAAGAGCAGCGTCGCCAGCAGGAGCAGCAGAAACGCCGGCGCGAAGCCGACGACGACGCGGAGCAGCATTTGCCGATTCCCGGCGACTTGCTCAACGCTGACAACACCGTGCCCGTGGCGCCGCTGATCGAAGACGCGCCGCGCCAGGGCCTGTGGGTGGATATCGAGGTCTAACCGTTCAGTTCGCGCAGGGCCTTCACCAGCAGCTCAATATCGTCATCGGTGTTGAGCGGGCTGACGGAGATGCGCGCAACGCTGCTCAACCCACGTGCTTGCATGTCCAGCGGGGTGTAGGCCACGCCATTGGCGCCGATGTTGATGCGCTTTAACCCCAGGCGTTGTTTGAGTTCAAAACTATCCCAGCCGGCCAGGTTGAACGCGATCAAGCCTGAATGCGTTCTGCCTAAGTCATGCAAGGTAATTCCCGGTATCTGACGCAGTGCCTCGCGGATTCGCGCGCTGGTCTTCGAGACCCTTTGCCATACTTGCTCAATCCCCAGTTGATTGATCTCGTGCAACGCATTGCCCAGGCCGGCCAGCAGGGCGAAAGAGACTTCGCTGGTTTCAAAGCGCCGGGCGTCGTTGCGCAGGTCGAAGCCTTCGGCGGTCCAGGGCGCTGAAAACACGTCGCGTTGGGCCGGGTTCAGATGCGGCAGAAAATCCGGCCTGATATACAGCAGCGCGGTACCGCGAGGCCCGCGCAGGTGTTTGCGGCCGGCGGACTTGAGCACATCGCACTGCAACGCTTGCACATCCACCGGCACCTGGCCGACGGCTTGGCCCGCGTCGATGAAGTAGGGAATGGTATGCCGCCTGGCCACATCGCCGATGGCCTGGGCCGGGTTGATCAAGCCACCGTTGGCCGGCAGCCAGGTGAGGTCGATCAGCTTCACCTTGGCATCCAGCATCGCCTCCAACGCCACCGGGCAGGCCGCGCCGCTGGCATCGCACGGGATGACCTCCACCCGCGCCCCGGCTTGAACGGCCAGTTCCATGCTCGCCAGGTTACCGCCCCATTCGTGGCGCCCCACTAGAATACGATCGCCCGGCTGCCATGGCCCCAGCGCCTGGAAGGCCATGCTCCAGGCCGTCGAGCCACTGCTGGCGAAGGCAATCGATGAGGCGGGCGCATTGAGCAGTTTGCCGGCGGCTCGGCGGGCCTTTTCCACTAAGACGGCACCCTGTTCTCCGGCCTCCATCGGGCCGTCGCGGGCTTCGCGTTGCAGCTGTTCGATGATGGCGTCGAGCGTCGCCTGGCTGGGCAAGGACGCCCCGGCGTGGTTGAAGTGCACGATGCCGGACTGGCAACCGGGCGTGGCTTCTCGCAAGTGCTGGACTTGCAGCGGGGTCATGGCTGCAGCTCGAAAATGGCGTCCACTTCCACGGCGACACCAGCCGGCAGACTGCAGACCCCTACGGCGGTGCGCACGTGCCGGCCCTTGTCGCCGAGGGCATTGACCAGCAGGTTCGAAGCGCCATTGGCGACCAGGCTTTGGCGCTGGAAGTCGGCGCTGCTGGCAATGAACACGCCCAGGCGCAGGATGCGCACCACCCGCGACAGGTCATCGCCCAACGCGTCGCTCAATTGCCCCAGCAGGCCCAGCGCCGCCAATTCCGCCGCTTGGGCGCCATCTTCATCGCTGAGAGAATCGCCCAGCCGGCCAAGGTAGGCGGGTTTGCCATCGATCATGGGAATTTGTCCCGAGATGAACAGCTGGTGTTGGCTGATCACATGATTGATGTAGTTGGCTGCGGGTTGGCTGTGCGTAGGCAGTGTCAGGCCGAGGGTGTGTACGCGCTGGCGGATGGAGTCAGTCATGGTGAAATCCTCTGGTGTCAGAAGGTTCCAGCATGTTGGTGGTGGCGAGGGGCGACAAACGGATAGATCTCAACCGACGTATCTAAAAAACTCACGCGTCGGCGCACGCTTGCTTCAACCACTGACTGAAGCATTCAGCCGCCTCACTGAGCGGACCCTGAGGGGCGATCAGCCAATAGCCGATGTCGCTGTGATAGGGCGGCCTGTCAAAGGCCTCCACCAGGCTGCCGTCGTGGAGCCTGCGTTCAATCAGGCGATGGCGGCCCATGGCGATACCCTGGCCGGCCACGCTCGCTTCGACCACGATGTTGTAGTCATGCAGCATCACGCGGGGGTGGTGATCAAGGTTGACCTGGTAATGGGTCGACCAATCGGTCCACTCGAAAGGGCGGTGCGAGGTCGCCATCAACAACGGGCCTGTGGCGACCTGTCTGGCCTTGAACGCCGGGCTGCATACCGGTGACAGGGTTTCGGTCATCAGGCGTGTGGCGAGCACGTCGGGCCAGTCGCCCTTGCCGTAGCGGATGGCCAGATCAACTTCGGCCGTGGCGACGTTGGCCAATTGAATCGCGGGCAGCAACTCCACCTGGATATGCGGGTAGCACCGTAGAAACTCGGCTAGGCGCGGCGCCAGCCATAACGTGGCAAAGGATGCCAGCAAGCCGATACGCAACACACTGGCGCTGGGCGCACCCCGTTGGTTGCGCGTCGCAGCGGCGATGGCGTCCAGGGCAGGGCGGATTTGCGCGTAGTAATCTTGCCCGGCCAACGTCAGGTCAATCGCACGGGTTCGCCGGATAAACAACGGTTTGCCCAGGTGGTGTTCGAGCTTATGTACCTGGTGGCTCAGCGCGCTTTGGGTCACCGACAACTCGTTGGCCGCCTTGATAAAACTCAAGTGCCGCGCCACGGCCTCGAAGGCGCGCAGGGCCAGCAGCGGTGGAAGGTCGTTGTGCAAGGCCACCTGGATGCGCCTCCTGGGCAGGGTAGAAAATGCCGATTTTGGTCGATGGCCTGCATTTTGTCGCCCGCTTAATTGCCGTCGGGCGGGGCAGGCCGCATTATTGAGGCATTCCCGCCACGACGTAAGCCAAGCCATGAGTGATGACGACAAGCTGATCGACCTGAACGCCGAACGTGCCAAGCGCGTGCACGACCTCAATGACAAACGCTTGAATGAAGTGCGCCAAGCCTTTGAACAAGCCATGCCCTTGGGCAAGTCCAAGAAAAAGTCCAAGAACAAGCCGAAAAAACGTTGAAACGCCCTGCATCCATTGATGCAGGTCAGTTATTCCCCTTCTTTACGCCCCGTTGTGGGCGACATTGATCCTGGTCAATTTCCCACTGCGCCTTCTCCATTAACTTAGCCCTATCGCAACAGGGCAAGTGCAGGAGGCCGGTCATGTTTTTCGATAATGTGGTTTTCGCCGGAGTGCTGACTGTTAGCCTCATGGTGCTGTTTTTTGTAGGGTTTGGATTTTTTATCTGGAAAGACGCGAACAAGCGTAAAAAACCTTAAGTCTTTCCGGGTTACATGAGCACGCAAGGCATTTTGGGCGACTTCGGTCGCCCTTTTTTTTGGCAAAACGCACCACAGTTTTTGATCGTTCCCACGCTCCGCGTGGGAACGCATCCCGTGACGCTCCGCGTCACCCGTGCGCCAGTGGGACGCGGAGCGTCCGCGGCGGCATTCCCACGCAGAGCGTGGGAACGAACGATCATAAAAAAAGGTGCGACCCTCGCGGATCGCACCTTTTTTATCGCCGGCTGGCTATCAGTTGCCCAAAGCCTTGGACGCCAACCAGAACAACCCGGCCGAGAGGCCTACGGTCGCTGGCAAGGTCAATACCCAGGCCATCAGGATGGTCTTGACGGTGCCACCTTGCAGGCCGCTTTTGTTGGCAACCATGGTGCCCGCCACGCCAGAAGACAGGACGTGGGTGGTGGACACTGGCAGGGCGAAGATATTGGCAAAGCCGATCATGGTGGCCGTGGTGATTTGCGCCGACATGCCCTGGGCATAGGTCATGCCTTGCTTGCCGATCTTCTCACCAATGGTCAGTACCACGCGCTTCCAGCCCACCATGGTGCCCAGGCCCAGGGCCAGTGCGACCGCGAGAATCACCCAGAACGGGGCGTACTCGGTGGTGGCGGTCAGGTCTTTGCGCAGCTTGTCGAGGTCTGACTTCTCACGGGAGTCCAGGCCTGGCAGCTTGCCGACCTTTTTCGCGGTGTCATCCAGGCAAAGCAGGTAGCGACGCACTTCGATGCGGTGGTCGGCCGTCAGCGAGTGGTAGTCCGAGACGCCCTTGAGGGTGCCCAGCAGCGCGTTGATCGTCGGTTCGGTCTGCTGCGGGTTGCAGCGGAACTTGCCCGGCAGGTCATCCTTCACGCTTTTGCCCAGGGCCAGGAATTCACCGAGGGTCTCGTGGTTGCGCTGGTAGAACTGGTTCAGGTGCAGGGTGGCGTCGCGGGTACGTTCGATCTGGTAAGTGGTGCTGCCCAGGTCCAATACGAACTGCGCCGGCACGATACCGATGAGCACCAGCATGATCAGGCCGATGCCCTTCTGGCCATCGTTGGAGCCGTGCACGAAGCTCACCGCCATGGCCGAAATCACCAGGACGAGGCGGTTCCAGAATGGCGGGTGCTTTTTGTCGTCAAGCTTGCGGCGCTGGTCCGGGGTCTTGTGCATCTTCGACAGCGGACGCCACCACTTCAGACCGATCAGTACTAGAGCGGCGACCAGAAAGCCCGCCATCGGCGAGAACACCAGGGACGCGCCGATATCCACGGCCTTCTGCCAGTTCACACCGTCAGCCAGGGGGATGTCGTTGATCAACGCGTTGGCCAGGCCGACACCGAGGATCGAGCCGATCAGGGTGTGGGAGCTGGAGGCGGGGATACCGAAGTACCAGGTGCCCAGGTTCCAGGTGATCGCTGCTGCCAACAACGAGAAGACCATTGCCAAGCCATGGCCGGTGTTCACATTGATCAGCAACTCCACCGGCAGCAAGTGCACGATGGCGTAGGCGACACCGACACCACCGAGCAATACGCCGAGGAAATTGAACACCCCGGAGAAGAACACGGCCAGGTGTGGCGGCATGGCTTTGGTATAGATGACTGTGGCCACCGCGTTAGCGGTGTCATGAAAGCCATTGATGAACTCGAAGGCGAGGACAAAGGCCAGGGCGAGCAACAGGCTCACTAGAACCCAAGCATCCAGTCCGCTGAATAAATCGATCATGAAGGTTTTCTGACCCGGTCGTAAGGGGGCGCGATTATGCCAGAAAACATCAGTAATCGATGCATTAGCTGCTCATCGGTAACAATCTTCCTGGAAAAAAAACCGGCAAGACACACGTATCCCAGGGTTTTCGGGGCTTTGGCAAGTCTTTGATTTATAAAGCGCGGGCCGCGGAAGGCGGGCTTTTGTCATGAAAATGCCATGCCTGAAACATTTGTATGAAATTTCGTGGGTGGCTGTAGGTTACTGACCAGCGGCCGCTGAACCAGTGGTTGACCGGCAGCGACTGCAAGGCGCTGAACTCGACCGAAACGCTCAGGGCTCCTCGGTCTTGAGTTCCTGCTCGATCTTTTGGATTTCCTGGGCAAATGCCTGATCCAGCAGGCTGGCTCGTTTGCGCCATGGTTTGCGTTCCGGCTCAGGTTGCGCGGCGTAGGTGGTGACTTCCCCGCCGTAGACGTCCTTGTAACGTTGCTCCTGGCGCTCAAGTTCCGCGCGCAGTTCATCTTTCGTCACAGTATTACCTAATTGAGTTGAGTTATTGATTGCGCAGTGTCATGCCTGAAAGTCGTGCTCGGGGCGATTCCAAATAGAACAGTAGAACCGTTCAAGTTGGTATACGGGCCTGAGGGCCGTTCTTTTAAGCGAGTACTTGTGACCGGCGTTGCCTGCAGCCTGCAATGCCTGGTGAGCTCCCCTCCCGATAGTGATACCGGGCTGACCTCTGCACAGGTTGCATTATAGCGGCGCATTTGAATAACACTATCATCATGAAGTTAAAAAGCGTCAACGGCGTGCTTGGGTTTTGTTACATATCGCCGACGTATTTGTGAACAGCGTCATCTTCATATCTGTATTCATACTGAGAGAAGGGTAAATGCCTACACTTTTCGGCAACATCAGCTAAATCTCGAACGTTATCTGCAGGGTCTGCACCCATGCCGGCCAAATTGCGATAATCGCATGGTTGTCCGATAATCGCCCAATGTTACCGGCGCTGACTTGTGCCGGGCGGCCGGCACGGCTTGTAATAGCCGCCAACCCTCCCGTGGTGATAACAAGAGAAGGCCCGTTGAAATGAACGATCAATTGCGCAACTCCTTTGCATCAGTGGCGCCGCCGATCGTGGCTTCACCGGCCAAGCGCATCCAGGCATTCACCGGTGATCCGGATTTCATGACGTCCCTGGCCCGTGGCCTGGCCGTGGTGCAGGCGTTCCAGGAACGCAAGCGTCACCTGACCATCGCCCAGATCAGCCACCGCACCGAAATTCCCCGCGCCGCCGTGCGCCGTTGCCTGCACACCTTGATCAAGCTCGGCTACGCCACCACGGATGGGCGCACCTACTCGCTGTTGCCCAAGGTGCTGACCCTCGGTCACGCCTATCTGTCGTCCACACCGCTGGCCGTTTCGGCACAGCCTTATCTGGACCGTATGAGCGAGCAGCTCCATGAAGCCTGCAACATGGCTACCCTGGAAGGCGATGACATCCTCTATATCGCCCGTTCCGCCACCACCCAGCGCCTGATCTCGGTTGACCTGTCGGTGGGCGGGCGCCTGCCTGCGTATTGCACGTCCATGGGCCGTATTCTGCTAGCCGCCCTCGACGATGCCTCGCTGCAGGATTATCTCGACCATGCCGACCTGCAAACCAAGACAAGCCGCACCCTGACAACACCGCAAGCGTTATTCGAATGCCTGCAACAGGTGCGTCAGCAGGGCTGGTGCATTGTCGACCAGGAACTGGAGCAGGGCCTGCGCTCCATCGCGGTGCCGGTGTATGACGCGTCCGGCCAGGTATTGGCCGCGCTGAATGTCAGCACCCACGCCGGTCGGGTCAGCCGCAGTGAGTTGGAGCAGCGCTTTCTACCGAGCATGCTCAGCGCCAGCCGTGAACTGAGTGCGCAGCTGTTTGCCTAAGCTGTTCGGTGACCGCACAGATCCCGGCTGGCTCGATTGACGGTGTTTCCCTTGGCTTATTAATGTGCGGCAGCGCTCTGAGGAGCTGCCCAATAAGAATGACGGCCCCAGGTCGTCAGCCCGCCATCGGTGTGGAATAAAAATAATGAATCAGCCATCTGTCGGTACTACCCTGGACGTACAGTCCTTTATCAACACCCAGCCACTCTCGCGCTATCAGTGGCGCGTGGTGATCCTGTGTTTCCTGATTGTCTTTCTCGACGGCCTCGATACAGCCGCCATGGGCTTTATCGCGCCGGCACTGTCCCAGGACTGGGGCATCGACCGCGCCAGCCTTGGCCCGGTGATGAGCGCCGCGTTGATCGGCATGGTGTTTGGCGCACTCGGTTCCGGCCCGCTGGCCGACCGCTTTGGCCGCAAAGTCGTGCTGGTCGGCGCGGTGTTGGTGTTTGGTGCGTTCAGCCTGGCGTCGGCCTACAGCACCAATGTCGACCAGTTGCTGGTGCTGCGCTTTCTCACCGGCCTGGGCCTGGGCGCCGGCATGCCGAATGCCACCACCTTGCTGTCTGAATACACCCCCGAGCGGCATAAATCCTTGTTGGTGACCAGCATGTTCTGTGGTTTCAACCTCGGCATGGCCGGTGGTGGGTTTATTTCGGCCAAGCTGATCCCCGCGTTCGGCTGGCACAGCCTGTTGCTGATAGGCGGCATCCTGCCTTTGATCCTGGCGGTGGTGCTGTTGGTGTGGCTGCCGGAGTCTGCCCGCTACCTGGTGGTACGCAATCGCGGCACCGACAAGGTGCGCAAGACCCTTGCCCCCATCGAGCCCGGCATTGTCGCCCAGGCCACTCATTTCAGCGTACCGGAGCAAAAAACCGTCAAGGCCCGCAATGTGTTCGCGGTGATCTTCTCGGGCACCTACAGCGCTGGCACCTTGCTGTTGTGGCTCACGTACTTCATGGGCCTGGTGATCGTTTACCTGCTGACCAGTTGGCTCCCCACCTTGATGCGCGACAGTGGCGCGAGCATGGAGCAGGCCGCGTTTATCGGCGCGCTGTTCCAGTTTGGTGGGGTATTGAGCGCGGTGGGCGTGGGCTGGGCGATGGACCGGTTCAACCCGCACAAAGTGATCGGCACGTTCTATCTGCTGGCCGGGGTGTTTGCCTACGCGGTGGGGCAGAGCCTGGGCAACATCACGCTGTTGGCCACCCTGGTGCTGGTCGCCGGGATGTGCGTCAACGGTGCGCAATCGGCGATGCCATCCCTGGCAGCACGTTTCTACCCCACCCAAGGCCGTGCCACCGGGGTGTCGTGGATGCTCGGTATCGGCCGCTTCGGCGCAATTCTGGGGGCGTGGATGGGCGCTACTTTGCTGGGCCTGGGCTGGAACTTCGAGCAGGTGCTCACCGCATTGGTGATACCGGCGGCCTTGGCCACGGCAGCGGTAATGATTAAGGGCATGGTCAGCCATGCCGATGCGACCTGAAACCAATCGCTACCCCTGTGGGAGCTGGCTTGCCTGCGATAGCGGTGCTGAATCCACTCGCGCCATCGCAGGCAAGCCAGCTCCCACATTGACCCTGTTCCTTATGATGGTTAGTTAAGCAACAATCGGTTCGATAATCGAACACTCAGTCGATTATCGGATTGTTCGGCCCATTTCCCCGGCTTAATCTTCAAGCACTTCGGCGCCACCTCAGCGCCTTTTTCGATCAACACCGGGAGCCCAACCCCATGGCTGAAATCCTCACCCTGCGTGATGCGGTCAAGCGCTTCGTGAACGACGGCGATACCGTCGCCCTCGAAGGCTTCACCCACCTGATCCCTACGGCCGCAGGCCATGAAATCATTCGTCAGGGCAAGAAAGACCTGACGCTGGTGCGCATGACGCCTGACCTGATCTACGACCAGTTGATCGGTGCCGGCTGTGCGCGCAAGTTGATTTTCTCCTGGGGCGGCAACCCGGGCGTGGGTTCCCTGCATCGGCTGCGCGACGCGGTAGAGAAACAATGGCCGCAAGCGCTGGAGATCGAAGAACACAGCCACGCCGACCTGGCCAATGCCTACGTTGCCGGTGCCTCCGGCCTGCCGTTCGCGGTGTTGCGTGCCTACGCCGGTTCCGACTTGCCCAAGGTCAACCCGCTGATCAAGACCGTCACCTGCCCCTTCACCGGCGAAGTGCTGGCGGCGGTGCCGTCGGTGCGTCCGGACATTACCGTGATTCATGCGCAGAAAGCCGACCGCAAAGGCAACGTGCTGCTCTGGGGCATTCTCGGGGTGCAGAAGGAAGCGGCCCTGGCGGCCAAGCGCTGCATCGTCACCGTCGAGGAAATCGTCGACGACCTGAATGCGCCGATGAACAGCTGCGTGCTGCCGACCTGGGCGCTGACGGCGGTGTGTCACGTACCCGGTGGTGCCCATCCGTCCTACGCGCACGGCTACAACGAGCGGGATAACCGTTTCTACCAGGCGTGGGACCCGATTGCCCGCGACCGTGGCACCTTTACCGCCTGGATCGACGAATACATCCACGGCACTGCCGACTTCAGTGAATTCCAGGCCAAGCTGGCCGCCGCGCAGGAGGCTAAGTAATGGCTTATTCCACCAATGAAATGATGACCGTCGCCGCCGCACGCCGCCTCAAGAACGGCTCGGTGTGCTTCGTCGGCATCGGCCTGCCATCGAAGGCGGCCAACCTGGCGCGCCTGACGTCCTCGCCGGATGTGGTGCTGATCTACGAGTCGGGCCCGATTGGGGCCAAGCCCAGCGTGTTGCCGCTGTCCATCGGCGATGGCGAGCTGGCGGAGACCGCCGACACCGTGGTGCCCACCGGTGAGATCTTTCGCTACTGGTTGCAGGGCGGGCGCATTGATGTCGGCTTTCTCGGTGCGGCCCAGGTCGACCGTTTCGGCAATATCAACACCACCGTAGTCGGTGATTATCACCAGCCCAAAGTGCGTTTGCCGGGTGCCGGTGGCGCGCCGGAAATCGCAGGTTCAGCCAAGAGCGTGTTGATCATCCTTAAGCAATCGTCCCGTTCGTTTGTGGACAAACTGGACTTCATCACCTCCGTCGGTCACGGCGAAGGTGGCGACTCACGCAAGCGTCTGGGCCTGCCCGGCGCCGGCCCGGTGGGCATCATTACCGACCTGTGCATCATGGAGCCGGAGGAGGGCAGCCATGAGTTCGTGGTCACTGCGCTGCATCCGGGCGTGACCCGCGAGCAAGTGATCGCCGCCACCGGCTGGGCGATTCGCTTTGCCGACCAAGTGAGCACCACCGCTGAACCCACCGAGACCGAACTGACCGCCCTGCGTGACCTCGAAGCGCGCACCGCGGCTGCCCACGGCCAAGCACCGGGAGAAGCCTGATGCGCGAGGTTTTTATCTGTGATGCCATTCGCACGCCTATCGGCCGTTTCGGCGGTGGCCTGTCCACAGTGCGTGCCGACGACCTGGCGGCGCTGCCGATCAAGGCGCTGATCGAGCGCAACCCGTCGGTGGACTGGAGCGCCGTAGACGAAGTCTTCCTCGGCTGCGCCAACCAGGCAGGTGAAGATAACCGCAACGTGGCACGCATGGCGTTGCTGCTGGCGGGGCTGCCGGAAAGTATTCCTGGAGTGACCCTCAACCGCCTGTGCGCCTCGGGCATGGATGCCATCGGCACCGCTTTTCGTGCGATTGCCAGTGGTGAAATGGAGCTGGCGATTGCCGGTGGCGTCGAATCGATGTCCCGCGCTCCGTTTGTGATGGGCAAGGCCGACGCGGCGTTCTCGCGCAACATGAAGTTGGAAGACACCACCATTGGCTGGCGCTTTATCAACCCGCTGATGAAGTCCCAGTACGGCGTGGATGCCATGCCGCAGACGGCCGATAACGTGGCCGATGACTATCAGGTTTCCCGCGCCGACCAGGACGCTTTCGCCCTGCGCAGCCAGCAACGCACCGCCGCTGCCCAGGCCGCCGGGTTCTTTGCCGAGGAAATCGTTCCGGTGCGGGTCGCCCATAAAAAAGGCGAAACCCTGGTGGAACACGATGAACACCCACGGGACACCACGTTGGAAGCCCTGGCCAAGCTCAAGCCGGTCAACGGCGCGGACAAGACCGTCACTGCTGGCAATGCCTCGGGCGTCAACGATGGCGCTGCCGCGCTGATCCTCGCCAGCGCCGAGGCCGTCAAGCAACACGGCCTCACCGCCCGCGCCCGTGTGCTGGGCATGGCCAGTGCTGGTGTCGCCCCGCGCGTGATGGGCATCGGCCCGGTGCCGGCGGTGCGCAAACTGGTGGAGCGCCTTGGGTTGGCTGTCACCGACTTTGATGTGATCGAACTCAACGAAGCCTTCGCCAGCCAAGGCCTGGCGGTGCTGCGCGAGCTGGGTATTGCGGACGATGCGCCCCAGGTCAACCCCAACGGCGGCGCCATTGCCCTCGGCCATCCCTTGGGGATGAGTGGTGCGCGGTTGGTACTGACGGCCCTGCACCAATTGGAAAAAACCGGCGGCAGCAAAGGCCTGGCGACCATGTGCGTGGGCGTCGGCCAAGGCTTGGCCCTGGCGATTGAACGCGTCTGATCAATAAAAGAGGATTGCTCCATGAGTGACAAGCCCGGTTATCGGCGCCCGCAAGCGGGCACTCAACCTGATTACCTGCACCCGGCGTATCAGTCGACGAACCTGCGTTCGCCGTCCCAGCCTTTGGTGTTCCTGCCCCATTCCTTGTCGGAAATCACCGGCCCGACCATCGGCGCCGAACGTATCAATGAGAAGGACAACGACCTGACAGCCCAGCATGACGGCGAGCCGCAAGGCGAGCGCATCATCATTCATGGCCGTGTGCTGGACGAAAACGGTCTGCCAGTGCCGGGCATCCTCGTGGAGATCTGGCAGGCCAATGCCGCCGGCCGCTACAACCACAAGCGCGACCTGCACGATGCACCCCTGGACCCGAACTTCACCGGCACCGGGCGCACCGTCACCGACGCCGACGGCTGGTACCAGTTCCAGACCATCAAGCCCGGCGCCTACCCGTGGGGCAACCACCACAACGCCTGGCGCCCGGCGCATATCCACTTTTCGCTGTTCGGCCCCAGCGTGCTGACGCGCCTGGTGACGCAAATGTATTTCCCGGGCGACCCGTTGCTGGAATACGACCCGATCTACAACTGCGTGCCGGATACCAGCGCCAAGCAACGCTTGATCGCTAGCTTCGACCTGGAAAAAACCATTCCTTCCTATGCCCTCGGCTACCGCTGGGACATCGTCCTGCGCGGCCGCGACGCCACGCCGATGGAGAAATGAGATGACACTCAACGCGACCACGTCCCACACCGTCGGGCCGTATTACCACATTGGCCTGACCTGGCTGAACCGTGAAGATCTGACCGTCACCGCCACCCTCGGCGAACGCGTGGCAATCAGCGGCCAAGTGGTGGACGGCAACGGTGATGTCGTCAACGACGCCATGCTGGAAGTCTGGCAGGCCAATGCCGCCGGCAAATATGCTCACCCCGAAGACGAGCAGGACAAAGCGCTCGACCCGAACTTCGAAGGCTTTGGCCGCGTGCCGGTGGATGCCGAAGGGCGTTTTCGCTTTACCACCATCAAGCCGGGCAGTGTGCCGGGGCTCAAGGGCACCACCCAGGCGCCGCATTTGGTGGTGCTGGTGTTTGCCCGTGGGTTGGTGAAGCACTTGCTGACGCGGATTTATTTTGACGGTGAGGCATTGAACGGCGATGACCCGTTGCTGGCGTGTGTGCCGGCAGAACGTCGTGGCACCTTGATTGCCCAGGCGGATGCGGCAGGGGTTTATCAGTGGAATGTGATTTTGCAGGGCACAGATAAGGAAACGGTGTTCTTCGACTATTGAGTTGGCTGTAGGGCTCCATCGCAGGCAAGCCAGCTCCCACCTTGAATGTGTTCACAACACAAAATGTGGGAGCCGGGCTTGCCCGCGATGAGGCCCTCTCAGGCTCCACCTATCCAAAAGTCTGCTTGCGGAACAGGGTTGTTGCAAAGTATGTCTAGGCTATAACCGTTCCCACTGAGTAAAAAAACATGACAACAAAAACCAGCCACTACACCGGAGAAGAACGCAGCAAAAGGATCTTTGCGATTGTCGGTGCGTCCTCCGGCAACCTGGTCGAATGGTTCGACTTCTACGTCTATGCCTTCTGCGCGATTTATTTTGCTCCGGCGTTTTTCCCCTCGGACGACCCCACGGTGCAGTTGCTCAACACCGCCGGGGTGTTTGCCGCCGGGTTCCTGATGCGACCGATCGGTGGCTGGTTGTTTGGCCGGGTGGCCGACAAGCACGGGCGCAAGAACTCGATGATGATCTCGGTGCTGATGATGTGCGGCGGCTCCCTGGTCATCGCCTTTCTGCCGACCTACAACGCCATCGGTGCCTGGGCGCCAGCGTTGCTGTTGGTGGCGCGTCTGTTCCAGGGCTTGTCGGTGGGCGGCGAATACGGCACCACGGCCACTTACATGAGTGAAGTCGCGCTCAAGGGCCAGCGTGGCTTCTTTGCTTCGTTCCAGTACGTGACCCTGATCGGCGGCCAGTTGCTGGCGGTGCTGGTGGTGGTGATCCTGCAACAGATCCTCACCGAAGAAGAACTGCGCGCCTGGGGCTGGCGCATCCCGTTTGTGATCGGCGCCATAGCCGCCGTGATCTCCCTGCTGCTGCGTCGCACCCTGAAAGAAACCACCAGCAAGGAAATGCGTGAAGACAAGGACGCCGGCAGTATCGTCGCGCTGTTTCGCGACCACGGCAAAGCTTTCATTACGGTGCTGGGCTACACCGCCGGCGGCTCGCTGATTTTCTATACCTTCACCACCTACATGCAGAAGTACCTGGTGAATACCGTGGGCATGCACGCCAAGACGTCGAGCTACATCATGACCGGCGCGCTGTTTCTGTACATGTGCATGCAGCCGTTGTTCGGCATGTTGGCCGACAAGATTGGCCGGCGTAATTCCATGCTCTGGTTTGCCGGCCTTGGCACGCTGTTTACCGTGCCGATCCTGCTGACCTTGAAAACCGTGACCAGCCCGTTTTTGGCATTTGTGCTGATCACTCTGGCCTTGGCGATTGTCAGCTTCTACACCTCCATCAGCGGCCTGGTCAAAGCGGAGATGTTTCCGCCGCAGGTGCGTGCCTTGGGCGTGGGCCTGGCCTATGCGGTGGCTAACGCGGTGTTTGGCGGTTCGGCAGAAGTGGTTGCGCTGAGCCTCAAATCCATCGGCATGGAAAACACCTTTTATTGGTACGTCACCGCGATGATGGCGGTGGCCTTCCTGTTCAGCTTGCGCCTGCCGAAACAGGCGGCGTACCTGCATCACGATCTGTAAGGGATGAGTTATGACGTTGCGCACGAGCAATCAACTGTTCGACGCTTATTTCACCGCTGACAGCATGGCCGAGGTGTTCTGTGACCAGGGGCGCTTGCAGGGCATGCTGGATTTCGAGGCGGCGCTGGCTCGGGCGCAGGCCCGGGTTGGGTTGATTCCCCAGGCCGCCGTCGCACCGATTGCCCAGGCGTGCCTGGCGTCGCTGTATGACGTGGACGCCCTTGGCAGCGCGATTGCCACGGCGGGCAACTCTGCGATTCCATTGGTGAAGGCGTTGGGCAAGTTGATCGCCAGTGAGGATGCCGACGCCGAGCGTTATGTCCACCTGGGCGCAACCAGTCAGGATGTGATGGACACCGGCCTGGTGCTGCAACTGCGCCGTGGGGTGGAATTGATCGAGGCCGACCTGGCTCGCCTGGGGGAGGTGTTGGCCGCCCAGGCTCAGCGTTACGCCAGCGTGCCGTTGGCCGGACGCACCTGGTTGCAGCACGCGACACCGGTCACCTTGGGGATGAAAATCGCCGGTTGGCTGGGCGCGGTGACGCGCAGTCGCCAGCGCCTGGCCGAATTGAAACCGCGCCTGCTGGTCCTGCAATTTGGCGGCGCCTCGGGCACCTTGGCAGCGCTGGGCGAACACGCCATGCCCGTGGCCGAGGCCTTGGCTGCCGAGTTGCAACTGGGCTTGCCGGAGCAACCCTGGCACACCCAGCGCGACCGCCTGGTGGAGTTTGCCAGCCTGCTTGGCCTGATCGCCGGTAGCCTCGGCAAATTGGGCCGCGATATCAGCCTGCTGATGCAGACCGAAGCGGCGGAGGTGTTCGAGCCTTCGGCGCCGGGCAAGGGCGGTTCGTCCACCATGCCACACAAGCGTAACCCTGTGGGCGCCGCGGTGCTGATCAGCGCAGCCACCCGCGTACCCGGCCTGGTGGCGACAATGTTCAGCGCCATGCCCCAGGAGCACGAACGCAGCCTGGGCTTGTGGCACGCCGAATGGGAAACCTTGCCAGAGATTTGCCGCTTGGTATCCGGTGCCTTGCATCAGGCAATTCTGGTCAGTGAAGGGCTGGAGGTGAATGCCGAACGCATGGCACAGAACCTCGACCTGACCCAAGGCCTGGTACTGGCCGAAGCCGTGAGTATCGTGCTCGCCCAACGCTTGGGCCGTGACACCGCACACCATCTGCTGGAACAGTGCTGCAAACGTGCGGTCGCCGAGCAGCGCCATTTGCGCGCGGTACTGGCGGATGAGCCGCACGTCACCGCCGAGCTGTCGGCGGCTGAACTGGATCGCCTGCTCGACCCTGCCCACTACCTGGGCCAGGCGTCTACCTGGGTCACGCGTGCGGTGACCGAACATTTTGCTTTGACTGCCTGAGGAGAACGCTGTGGCTTTTGTACAACTCGCCGAGGGCGAACTGCATTACCAACTCGAGGGGCCCGCCGACGCACCGGTATTGGTGCTGTCCAATTCCCTGGGTACCGACCTGCATATGTGGGATATCCAGATCCCGGCCTTCACCGAGCATTTTCGTGTGCTGCGATTCGACACCCGTGGCCACGGCCAATCCCTTGTGACCGAGGGGCCTTACAGCATCGAGCAACTGGGCCGAGACGTGATCGCGCTGCTGGATGCGCTGGATATCCAGAAGGCGCATTTTTGCGGACTGTCCATGGGTGGCTTGATCGGCCAATGGCTGGGTATTCATGCCGGCGAGCGCCTGCAACGCCTGGTGGTGTGTAATACCGCGGCCAAGATCGGCACGCCCGAGGTGTGGAACCCGCGTATCGAAATGGTCCTGCGTGATGGCGCAGCCGCGATGGTGGCGCTGCGCGATGCGTCGATTGCGCGCTGGTTCACCGCGGATTTCGCCGCTGCCAACCCGCATCAGGCCAAGCAGATCACCGACATGCTCGCGGCCACGTCACCCGAGGGGTATGCCGCCAACTGCGGCGCCGTGCGCGATGCGGATTTTCGTGAGCAATTGTCCTCGATCAAGGTGCCGACCCTGGTGATTGCCGGCACCGAAGACGCGGTGACGCCGCCAGCCGGCGGCCACTTTATCCAGAGCCATGTGCAGGGTGCCGAGTATGCCGAGTTCTATGCGGCGCACCTGTCCAACGTTCAGGCCGGTGCTGCGTTCAGCGACCGGGTGATCGAATTTCTGCTGGCCCGCTGAGGAGCTATTTGTGGACGAGAAACAACGTTATGCCGAAGGCCTGCAGGTGCGCCGCGAAGTACTGGGCGATGCCCATGTCGACCGCAGCCTCAATGCCCTGACCGAGTTCAACAGCGAGTTCCAGGAAATGATCACCCGCCATGCCTGGGGTGACATCTGGACCCGCCCCGGCCTGCCTCGGCATACCCGCAGCCTGATCACCATCGCGATGCTGATCGGCATGAACCGCAGTGAAGAACTGAAACTGCACCTGCGTGCCGCCGCCAGCAACGGCGTGACCCGCGCCGAGATCAAGGAGGTGTTGATGCAGAGTGCGATTTACTGCGGAATTCCGGCAGCGAATGCGACGTTTCATTTGGCTGAGTCAGTGTGGGATGAGTTGGGTGTGGAGTCTCGCCAACAAGACTGAATGTGAAAGGCGATCACCTGTGGGAGCTGGCTTGCCTGCGATTGCAGCGACGAGGTCTGACTGGGGACCGTGTTGTCTGCATCGCAGGCAAGCCAGCTCCCACAGGGGATCGTCACAGGTTTAAGGTATTAGTGGGAATCAGCATCCCACAGCCAATTCCACACCCCCGGCAGATGCACCGGCTCGTTCACAGCCTTGACCGTACGGGCCAGCGCTGCGCGTTCCAGCGCGGCGTGGTCGGTGTAGAACGGCTGGGCGGCGGTCTTCAAACCGTTGACCCGTGCGCTGTCCATCAGAATCTGCAAGTACTCCTGCATATGCCGCGCGGTGTAGCGGTTGATGTCATGAAAGGTCACCACTACCGGGATCACACCCTCCACTGTCGGTAGTTCACCCAAGGCGATGCGTTCGCGTACCACCGACAGTTGCCGATCCATGTTGGCCCGCCGACGCGGGCTGGCGTTGAAGCCCCAGATCTTGCCGTCATTGGCGCTCAAATCCGTCAACAGTACCTGCATGCCGTGGCGTTGGTAGGCGGCGAAGGTGCGCTTGTCGTAGTTCCAGAATGGCGGGCGTACCAGCACGGGGGGCGCGCCCGTGATGGCAGCAATGTCTGCGGCGCCTTCGGTAAGGGTGTGTTCCAGGGTGGCGTCGTTCAGCCAGCGATGATTGGTGTGAAAAGCGGTGGCCGTGTGGAAGGCCAGGATATGGCCAGCGGCGAATTCTCGTTCCATGGTCTTGCGGCCTCGGGAACTGCCGCCTGCGCGAGCGGCTTCGGTCTGCAGGAAGAACACCGCCTTGATCCCCGGCAGCACCGGGTTGTTGGCCAGGTCCGCCACTACCGAACGGCTCGGATTGTTGTAGCCCGAGGCGCTTGGGCCATCGTCGAAGGTCAGCAAAAAGCGGATCGGCGCCTGGGCCAGCAGGCGTTGTTCGGTCTGTGGTGTCAGGGCGATGGGTGCGCTGATACAGCCCCCCAGGCTCAAGACCAGGGCAAACAAAGCGATTGCTGTAGCGAAGGATTTCATGCCGTGCAGGGCCCGAGTAAAGGCCGCTGCTGAGGGGATCAGCAGCGGCAGGCGCGCACCATACAGTAAGTGCTATGCCGGTTTACAGCAGACTGATCGGATAGCTGACGATCAACCGGTTCTCATCGAACTCGTTGTTGCTGTAGTCCCTGCGCATGCTCGAATTGCGCCAGCGCACGTTGAGGTTTTTCAGCGTGCCGCTTTGCACCGTATAGCCTACTTCGGTCTCGCGGCCCCACTCCTTGCCGTCGGTGATGGTGCCGGTGTGCACGTTGCTGCCGCTGATATAGCGGTTCATCAGGGTCAGGCCCGGTACACCGAGGGCGGCGAAGTTGTAGTCGTGGCGAACCTGCCAGGATTTTTCCTGTGCGTTGTCATAGCTGGAGTTGTAGCTGTCGTTGGCCAGGGTGCCGCCGCTGGTGCCGTTGACGCGCATCCAGGCACTGTCGCCGGTGAGTTTTTGCAGGCCGACGTAGAAGGTGTTGCCGCCGTACCTGACCGAGAACAGGCCGGACCAGGTTTTGTTGTCCAGGTCGCCGGCGCGGGCGCTGCCGTCGTCCTTGCCGTAGAAGAAGCCCAGGTTGGCGCCCAGGGTCCAGTCGCCCACAGGCTGGCTGTGGATCAGATTGACGAACTGCTGGCTGTAGATGTCCTTGAGCTGGGCATTCCACACGCCGACTTGGGTGTGTTTGTCGTTGAACGCGTATTCGGCGCCCTGGAAATTGAAACGGTCGGAGGTGAAGGCGGTTTTGCCGAACATCGACATGTCGCTCATACTGCCGTCGTCCCGCGGGCTGTTGGCGCGGAATTGGCCGCCATAGAGGGTCAGGCCGTCGATTTCCTTCGAGGTGATCTGCCCACCACGCAGGGTCTGTGGCAGGGAGCGGCCATCGTCGGAACGCAGGATCGGCAGCACCGGCATCCATTCGCCCACCTTCAGCTCGGTCTTGGAAAAGCGCGCCTTGAATGCCACGCCCAGCCGACCAAATTCATCGGCTGGCCGGCCGTCATGGTCCAGCGGCAGCAACTGCGTGCCGCCTGTGCCACGCCCGCCATCGAGCTTGAGCGAGTACAAGCCCAGCACATCCACACCAAAACCGACTGTGCCTTGGGTGAACCCGGACTTGGCGTCGAGAATGAAACTTTGCGTCCACTCCTGCGCGCCACCCTGAGCCTTGGTCGGGTTGGTGTAGTTGCGGTTGAAGAAGAAATTACGCAGGTTGAGGTTGGCGCTGGCGTCTTCGAGAAAGCCATGATCCTGGGCGAGAACGGGCAGGGCAGAACTGGCGACAGCAGCCGCCAGCAACAGCTGGCGCGGTTGGAAAGTGCTCATGGTGTGAACCTGTTGTTATTGGGTTTATGCAGGTGGCGGCCATGGTGCGCGGCGGTGCGGGGGCGATGAAAGTAGGGGAAGGTGGGTTGTGGGCGATGATCGAACGCAAGTTGTAAGGGCAACAATGCAGGCATAAAAAAACCGCTTCCGGTGAGGGAAGCGGTTTTCACACCCGCGCTATCAGAACAACTTCAACGGCGGTGCTTCTTCTTTCAATGGCTCGTTCTTCGCAGTCTGCTCGTTCCAGCCACCGCCGAGGGCCTTGTACAGGTTGACCTCGCTGGTGAGCTGCGCCAGGCGATCGGTGATCAGCGATTGTTGGGCACTGAACAGTTGGCGCTGGGCGTCGAGGAAGGTCAGGTTGCTGTCGACACCAATGCGGTAGCGACGCTCGGCCAGGCGGTAGTAATCCTGGTTAGCCTCGACGAAGCCGCGTTGGGCATCCAGTTGCTGCTTGTAGGTCGCACGCGCGGCCAAGCCGTCGGAGACTTCCTGGAAGCCGGTCTGGATGGCCTTCTCATAGTTGGCCACGTTGATCTCTTTCTGGATCTTCGAGTAGTCCAGGCTTGCGCGCAGGCTACCGGCGTTGAAGATCGGGATGTTGATCTGCGGGGCAAACGCCCAAGTACCCGAACCGCCTTTGAACAGGCCACCCAGGGTAGGGCTGGCAGTACCGGCGCTGGCGGTCAGGCTGATGCTCGGGAAGAACGCCGCACGGGCCGCGCCGATGTTGGCGTTGGCGGCCTTGAGGTTGTACTCGGCTTGCACGATGTCTGGGCGACGTTGCAGCAGGTCCGAGGGCAACCCGGCAGGCACTTCGCTGAGCAGGTCATCGGACAGCGGTTTGCTGGCGATATTCGCCGGCAGGCCGGTGCCCAGCAGCAGGGTCAGGCTGTTTTCGTCCTGGGCCACCTGGCGGGTGTAACGGGCCAGTTGCACACGAGCGTTTTCCACCGAGGTGCGTGCCTGGCTGAGGTCGAGGGCCGAGGCCACGCCGACTTCATTGCTGCGCGAGGTGAGCTTGTAGCTTTGCTCGAACGCGGCCAGGGTGTCCTGGGTCAACTTGAGCAGCTCCTTGTCGGCCTGCCAGGTCAGGTAGGCATTCGCCACGCTGGCCACCAGGCTGATTTGGGTGCTGCGACGTGCTTCTTCAGTGGCGAAGTACTTCTGCAGCGCTTCTTCACTGAGGCTGCGCACGCGACCGAACAGGTCCAGCTCATAAGAGCTGATCCCAAGGCCCGCCGAGTACTGGCTGGCGATGGTCGATTCGCCGGTCTGCGACAACTTGGCCGGGGTGCGCGAACGGCTGCCGTTACCGGTGGCCGACACGGCCGGGAACAGGTCGGCACGCTGGATTTGATATTGCGCTGCATAGGCGTCGATGTTCAGCGCCGCGACACGCAGGTCACGGTTGTTCACCAACGCGGTCTGGATCAGCTGTTGCAGGGCAGGGTCATGGAAAAACTGCTTCCAGCCTTGCTCGGCAGCGGCCTGGCTCGGCGCCTGGGCCGACGAATACGCCGGCCCCTGCGGGAACTGCGCGGCCACCGGCGCATCGGGGCGCTGATAGTCAGGTATCAGCGAGCAGCCACTGAGCACGAATGCGGTGACGGCTAGGGAAAGTAGCGACTTGCTCATTGGCCAGCCTCTTTAGGAGTTTCAGTAGTGTCTTTCTTTTTGCGTTCGCCAGCGGCGGATACCGTTGCGTAGAACAGCGGGACCCAGAAGATCGCCAGAACAGTGGCCGTGATCATACCGCCGATCACGCCGGTACCGATCGCATGCTGGCTGCCTGAGCCGGCGCCCGTGGAGATCGCCAGCGGCAATACGCCGAGCATGAACGCCAACGAGGTCATGATGATCGGGCGCAGACGCATGCGGGACGCTTCGATAGCCGCCTCGACAATGCCTTTGCCTTGCTCGTGCAGTTCCTTGGCGAACTCAACGATAAGGATGGCGTTTTTCGCCGCCAGGCCCACCGTCACCAACAGGCCCACCTGGAAGAACACGTCGTTGGACAAGCCGCGCATGCTGGTGGCGATCAACGCACCGATCACACCCAAAGGTACAACCAGAATCACCGCGATCGGAATAGACCAGCTTTCGTACAGTGCTGCCAGGCACAGGAACACAACCAGCAGCGACAGTGCGTACAGCGCTGGCGCCTGGGAACCGGAAAGGCGTTCTTCGTACGACAGGCCTGTCCAGGCATAACCGATACCGGCCGGCAGTTCTTTGGCAATGCGTTCGACTTCGGCCATCGCATCACCGGTACTGTAGCCCGGTGCCGGGGTACCGAGGATTTCCATCGCCGCTACACCGTTGTATCGCGAAAGCTTGGGCGAACCGTAGATCCACTTGCCCGACGAGATGGCCGACAGCGGCACCATTTTCCCGTCGTTGCTGCGCACGTACCATTTGTCCAGGTCTTCGGGCGACATCCGGCTGGCGGCGTCACCTTGTACATACACCTTCTTCACGCGACCACGGTCGATGAAGTCGTTGATGTAGCTACCACCCAAGGCAATGGCCAGGGTCTGCTGGATATCGGCGAGGCTGATGCCTTGGGCACTGGCCTTCTCGTCGTCAACGGTCAGCTCGTACTGCGGCTCATCGTTCACGCCGTTAGGGCGCACGCCGGCCAGCACCTTGCTTTGTGCCGCAGCGCCCAGGAACTGGTTACGTGCAGCCATCAGCTTGTCGTGGCCGACGCCACCCTGGTCTTGCAGGAACACGTCGAAACCGGTGGCGTTACCCAGCTCCAGCACCGAAGGCGGCACGATGGCGAAAACCATGGCGTCCTTGAAGGCCCCGAAGAAGTAACCCTGGGCACGCTTGGCCACTTCGAACACCGACTGGCTCGAATCACGCTCATCCCACGGCTTGAGCATCACGAACGCAAGCCCGGAGCTCTGGCCACGACCGGCGAAGTTGAAGCCGTTCACGGTAAACACCGACTTCACCGCCTTGCCTTCGCCTGGCTCGCCTTCCTTGTCGTTCAGCAGGAAGGCGCGCATGTCGTCGACGACTTTCTGCGTGCGCTCAGCCGAAGCACCGACCGGTGTCTGCACCTGGGCGAAGATCACACCCTGGTCTTCCTCAGGCAGGAACGCGCTTGGAATACGGGTGAACATCCAGATCATGCCGGCCAGGATCAGCGCGTACACCAGGAATGCCGGGATCTTGTGCTTGATCATGCCGCCCACGCCGCGCTCGTACTTGAGTACGCCACGGTCGAAGGTGCGGTTGAACCAGCCGAAGAAGCCGCGCTTGGGCTGGCCGTGTTTTTCCGGATCAATCGGCTTGAGCATGGTGGCGCACAAAGCCGGGGTGAAGATCAGGGCAACCAGCACCGACAACGCCATCGCCGAAACGATGGTGATGGAGAACTGCCGGTAGATCACACCGGTGGAACCACCGAAGAATGCCATCGGCAGCAGTACCGCCGAGAGTACCAGGGCAATACCCACCAGGGCGCCCTGGATCTGGCCCATGGACTTGATCGTTGCTTCCTTGGGCGACAGGTGCTCCTCGGCCATTACCCGTTCGACGTTTTCCACTACCACGATGGCATCGTCCACCAGCAAACCGATGGCCAGGATCATGCCAAACATGGTCAAGGTGTTGATGGTGAAGCCGCACGCCGCCAGGATCCCGAAGGTACCCAGCAATACCACCGGTACGGTCATGGTGGTGATGATGGTGGCGCGGAAGTTCTGCAGGAACAGGAACATCACCAGGAACACCAGCACGATCGCTTCGACCAGGGTGTGAACCACACCGGAGATCGATTCGGTCACGACCGGCGTGGTGTCATACGGCACCACCGCCTTCATGCCTGGCGGGAAGAACGGCTCCAGGGACTTGACTGTTTCGCGGATGGCCTTGCCAGTGTCCAGTGCGTTGGCACCGGCCGCCAGCTTGATCGCCATACCCGAAGCCGGCTTGCCGTTGAACTGTGCACTGATGCTGTAGTTCTGGCCGCCCAGTTCGATGCGCGCGACGTCACCCAGGCGAACCTGGGAGCCGTCGGTGTTCACCTTCATCAGAATCTTGGCGAATTCCTCGGTGCTTTGCAGGCGCGTCTTGCCGATGATCGTGGCGTTCAGCTGGGTGCCGGGCAGGGCAGGCAGGCCGCCCAGTTGGCCGGTGGCCACCTGCACGTTCTGGGCCTTGATGGCATTGCTGACGTCCACTGGCGTTAGCTGGTAGTTGTTCAGTTTGGCCGGGTCGAGCCAGATACGCATGGCGTACTGCGAACCGAACACCTGGAAGTCACCCACCCCCGCGGTACGGGAGATCGGGTCCTGGATGTTGGACACGATGTAGTTGGAGAGGTCGTCCTTGGTCATGCTGCCGTCTTCCGACACCAGACCGATCACCATCAGGAAGTTCTTCACCGACTTGGTCACACGGATACCCTGTTGCTGCACTTCTTGCGGCAGCAGTGGGGTGGCCAGGTTCAGCTTGTTCTGTACCTGGACCTGGGCGATATCCGGGTTGGTACCCTGGTTGAACGTCACGGTGATGGTCATGCTGCCGTCGGAGTTACTGTCCGAGGAGACATAACGCAGGTTGTCGATACCGTTGAGCTGTTGCTCGATCACCTGCACCACGGTGTCCTGCACGGTTTGTGCGGAAGCACCTGGGTAGGTCACCTGGATATCAATGGCCGTTGGCGCAATGGCCGGGTATTGGTTGATGGGCAACTTCAGGATCGAGAGTGCCCCGACCAGCATGATCACCAGGGCAATTACCCAGGCGAAAATGGGACGGTCGATAAAAAATTTCGACATGGATTACTCCCCTTGACCAGCAGCGGCAGCAGGCGCTGCGGCAGTACCGGCGGGTTTAGCGTTGGAGGCTTCCGTGACCTTCACCTCGGCGCCTGGCTTGACGTACTGCAAGCCTTCGGTGATGACGCGATCACCGGCATTGAGGCCTTTTTCCACCAGCCAGTAGGCACCGGCGGTACGGTTGGCAACCAGTTCGCGTTGCTCGACCTTGTTGTCCTTGTTCACGATCAGCGCCGTCGGAATGCCGCGCAGGTCACGGGTCACGCCTTGTTGCGGAGCCAGGATGGCCTTGCTGTTCACACCGGCCAGCAACTGGGCGTGTACGAACATGCCCGGCAGCAGCACGTGGTCAGGGTTGGGGAACACGGCACGCAGGGTCACGGAACCGGTGGTCTGGTCGACCGACACTTCGGAGAACTCCAGCTTGCCGTCCTGGGCGTAGGCCGTGCCGTCTTCCAGGGTCAGCTTGACCTTGGCAGCGTTGTCGCCGGCTTTTTCCAGTTGGCCACTGGCCAGATCGCGACGCAGCTTGAGCATTTCAGCTGAAGATTGCGTGACGTCGACGTAGATCGGGTCCAGTTGCTGGATCACCGCCATGGCGTCGGCCTGGCCATTGCTGACCAGTGCGCCTTCGGTGACCGAAGAACGGCCAATACGCCCGGAGATCGGCGCGTACACCTTGGTGTAGCGCACGTTGATCTGGGCGGTTTGCACGTTTGCCTCGGCAGTCATGCGGTTGGCGACGGCAGTGTCGTATTCCTGACGGCTGACGGCTTGTTCATCGACCAGTTGCTTGTAGCGATCGGTGATGGACTTGGTCTGGGTCAGGCTCGCCTGTGCGCTTTTGAGCGTGGCTTCATACACCGACGGGTCGATCTGGTAGAGCTGTTGCCCTTCCTTCACGTCGGCGCCTTCCTTGAACAGGCGCTTGAGAATGATGCCGTTGACCTGCGGCCGAACTTCCGCAATGCGGAAGGCCGTGGTGCGGCCTGGCAGCTCGGTGGTCAGGGTATAGGCTTGCGGTTGAATGGTGACCACGCCGACCTGAGGGGTTTGAGCGGGCGGTGCCGCTTCTTCCTTTTTACATCCGCTGAGCAGCGATGCCAGGGCGACGGCAGTGACCAGAGCGGTAACAGCTGGCTTAAGTTGCATGAAGATCCTCGGGTCAGGCGCGCAAAGTGCGCACAAGAAGTGTGGAAGGGTAAAAAACAAGCCGTGAGTGGATAAGTAGCTTGCTACGCAATATACTTACGTTCATGGTTGTTTGTAAACTCTTGACAGGCTTCGCGCAATGCTGACAAAGCACCGCTGCAAGCCTCGATTCTAGTACGTTCGGCGCCCATGACGGCGTCGTCCCACAATTATTCAGATGATGGTCAAGTACCATCCACAGTGTCCTGATTGAGGTTTTACTGCCATGGTTCGTCGCACCAAAGAGGAAGCTCAGGAAACGCGCAGCCAGATTCTCCAAGCCGCCGAGCAAGCCTTTTATGAGCGTGGCGTGGCGCGCACCACCCTGGCGGACATCGCCGCGCTGGCAGGGGTGACGCGCGGGGCTATCTATTGGCATTTCAGCAATAAGTCCGATTTGCTCCAGGCCCTGCTCGACACGCTGCACGAACCGCTGGACGAACTGGCCCGGGCGAGTGAAAGCGAGGATGAAGCCGACCCGCTCGGCTGTATGCGCAAGCTGCTGATTCATCTCTACCACGAAGTGGCTCTGGACCCGAAAACCCGGCGCATCAACGAGATTCTGTTTCATAAGTGCGAGTTCACCGATGAAATGTGCGACATGCGCCGCCAACGCCAGACCCACAGCCTGGAATGCAACCTGCGTATCAGCCTGACGTTGCGTAACGCGGTCAATCGCGGGCAACTGCCTGAAAATCTTGACACCACCCGTGGGGCTGTCTGCATACATGCCTTCATCCACGGTTTGATCGGCCAGTGGCTGCTGGTCCCCGATAGCTTTGAACTGCACCAGGACGCCGAGCGCTGGGCTGACATAGGGCTGGACATGCTGCGCCTGAGCCCCAGCCTGCGCAATTGAAACAAAATGCGTAATTGCAACCCGTTGTGTCAACAGTAAAGCCTAAGGATGGTCAATCGTCCTTTGGCTGATTTGTGGGGTGACTTTATATACGGCCTGGCGGGCGGTTGATAGGTAGCCGGCTAAGTATTTTGTAGCGATATTGTTGCCGTTCTGTGAAGCGATGTTTCCAGGGGGGCTACAGACAGGCACAAATGTGGGAGGGGACTTGCTCCTGACACTGTAGGAGCGAGCTTGCTCGCGAAAAACTTCAACGATAACGCGTGCTTCCTGAGTGAACGCGGCGCCTGTTAGTTTCTCGCGAGCAAGCTCGCTCCTACAGCATTGGGTTTGCGGGTTAGGTTAGATCGGCAGCGTCGGGTAGTCGATGTAACCCACCGGGCCTTTGCCATAGAAGGTCTCAGGGTGAGGCTCGTTCAACGGCGCATCGGCCTTCAGTCGCGCCGGCAGGTCCGGGTTGGCGATGAAAGGAATACCAAAGGCCACTGCATCCGCCTTGCCCGCCGCCAGCCAGGCATTGGCGCTGTCTTTGGTGAAGCGTTCGTTGGCGATGTATACGCCGCCGAAGGCTTTTTTCAGCTGTGGGCCGAGGCTATCCGCACCTTCTTTTTCGCGGGAGCAGATGAAGGCGATGCCGCGCTTGCCCAGTTCGCTGGCGACGTAGGTGAAGGTCTCGGCGAGGTTGTCGTCACCCATGTCATGCGCGTCAGCACGCGGTGCCAGGTGCACCCCCACGCGGCCGGCGCCCCAGACTTCGATGGCGGCGTCGGTGACTTCCAGCAACAGGCGCGCACGGTTTTCCAGGGAACCGCCGTACTGGTCGGTGCGCTGGTTGGTGCTGCTTTGCAGGAACTGGTCGAGCAGGTAGCCGTTGGCGCCGTGGATTTCCACGCCGTCGAAACCGGCGGCCTTGGCGTTCTCGGCGCCGGTGCGGTAAGCGTCGACGATGTCGGCGATTTCAGCGGTTTCCAGGGCGCGCGGGGTAGGGTAGTCGGCCAGCGGGCGAACCAGGCTGACGTGGCCTTTAGCCTGGACTGCACTCGGGGCCACCGGAGTTTCGCCGTTCAGGTAGGACTCGTGGGAAATCCGGCCGACGTGCCACAACTGCAGAAAGATCTTGCCGCCCGCGCCGTGCACGGCCTTGGTAATGTTGGCCCAGCCGCGCACCTGGTCGTTGGACCAGATGCCGGGGGTGTCCGGGTAGCCCACGCCCATCGGTGTCACGGAAGTGGCTTCGCTGAGGATCAGCCCGGCGGAGGCGCGTTGCACGTAGTACTCGGCCATCAGCGCATTGGGCACGCGGCCGGCATCAGCACGGCAGCGGGTCAGCGGCGCCATGATGATGCGGTTCGACAGTTGCAGGTCGCCCAGTGTGATCGGATCGAAAATAGTCGTCATGGGAAAAACACCTTCTCTTTCAAGTTGATCAGTGGGTCGCGGGGGCCAGGTCGGCATTGGCGCCCTGACGGAAAGTGATCAGGGTCACCAGCAGCGCGAGAATCGCCAGTGCGGCGGCCGCCAGCGGCACGCTGGTCAGGCCGAAGCCGTGGGCAATCACGCTGCCGCCGACCCAGGCGCCAAGGGCGTTGCCAATGTTGAAGGCCCCGATGTTCAAGGTGGACACCAGGTTCGGCGCGGCCTTGCCGAAGGTCACCACGTTGATTTGCAGCGCCGGCACGGCGGCGAACGAGGCAGTGGCCCACAGGAACAGGGTGATTTCAGTCGGTATCACCGCAATGCTGGTCCAGCTCAGCACCGTGGACACCACCGCCATGCTGATGAACACGCCGATCAAGGTGGCCGCCAGGCGTTTGTCCGCCAGCTTGCCGCCGATGATGTTGCCCACGGTGAGGCCCAGGCCGATCAGCAGCAGGGTCCAGGTCACGCCTTTGGGCGACACGCCAGTGACATCGCCCAGCAGCGGCGCGACGTAGGTAAAGAGGGTAAACATGGACGCGGCAAAAAGCGCAGTCATGCTCAGCGACAACCAGATACCAGCACCCTTGAGGGCGGCCAGTTCGGCGCGCATGTCGAGTTTTTCTTCGTCACGCTTGGCGGGCAGGAAGCGAATAAGGCCGATCAAGGCAATCACGCCAATCACGGTCACGGCCCAGAAGGTCGAGCGCCAGCCGGCTTCCTGGCCCAGCGCCGTACCCAGGGGCACGCCCAGCACGTTCGCCAGGGTCAACCCGGTGAACATCAGCGCCACCGCCGACGCACGTTTGTTGGCCGGCACCAGGTTGGCCGCCACCACCGAGCCAATCCCGAAGAAGGCACCGTGGCACAACGCTGTGACCACACGGGCAAACATCAGCACGTTGTAGTCGCTTGCCAGGGCACAGAGCAGATTGCCGATAATGAAAATACCCATCAACGCTACCAGCGCCGCCTTGCGTGGCAGCCTGGCGGTGGCCAGTGCCATGAACGGTGCGCCGATGGCCACGCCCAGGGCGTAGCCGGTGACCAGCCAGCCGGCGCCGGGAATCGACACACCCAGGTCCGCCGCCACATCGGGCAGCAGGCCCATGATGACGAACTCGGTGGTGCCGATGGCGAAGGCGCTCAGGGCCAGTATGAGTAGCGAGAGTGGCATGGGCGTGTCCTTGATGATTACGGTGCGCTGAGTTCGGTAATGAGCGCAGTGAGAAAGGCTTGGATCACTTCCTCATTGCGCTTGAAAAAGTGCCACTGTCCAGCCTTCTGGCTGCTGATCAGACCCGCCCGTTGCAAGGTGGCCAGGTGCGCCGACACCGTCGACTGGGACAAGCCGCAGCGCTGGTCGATCTGCCCGGCGCAGATGCCGTATTCGTGGTTGTGCAATTGCTCGGGGAACTGCACTTTCGGGTCTTTGAGCCAGGTGAGGATGTCTCGTCGTACTGGGTGCGCCAGGGCTTTTATTATTTCGTCGAGGTCGATGGACATGGCAGGGTGCTCGGTGTCGTAAAGCGTTATATCGCGATGAGGCGAACTTTAAATCGTAATATCCCGATATACCAATATGATTTTGATCTGAGGCCAGGTCGAATCGGTATATCGGGTTATAACGATATATTGGTGGCAGTGGTAGACTGCGCGGCATGAATTATCTCGCACATCTGCACCTGGGCGGCCAACTTCCTGCGCAATTGCTGGGTAGCCTTTATGGTGACTTCGTCAAAGGCCGCCTGCAGGGCCAGTTCAGCCCGCAAATCGAAGCGGCGATCCAGTTGCATCGCTCCATCGACCGCTTTACCGATAGCCATCCGCTGGTGGGCGAGGCCTTGTCGCGCTTCAGTCTGACCCGCAGGCGCTATGCCGGGATCGTCCTCGATGTGTTTTTTGACCATTGCCTGGCGCGGGATTGGGCGCTGTATGCCGACCAGCCTCTGGAGCGTTTCACGTCCCAGGTGTATCAGGTGTTGGCGGCTGAACCCGCGTTACCGGGGCGGCTGGCGCAGATTGCGCCGTATATGGCAGCGGATGATTGGTTGGGCTCGTACCGCGAGTTTGCGGTGATGGAGCAGGTGTTGCGCGGGATTTCGCGGCGGCTGACACAGCCTGAGGAACTGGGGTACGCGATGCAGGAGTTGCGGGTTTTGTATGAACCCCTGAGTGGCGACTTTCGACTGTTCTACCCAGAGCTGCAGAAATTTGCACAATCTCACCTGACTACATGAGATCTGAATGTGGGAGCTGGCTTGCCGGCGATAGCGGCATACCGGTTGAGAATGTTATGGCTGACCCACCGCCATCGCAGGCAAGCCAGCTCCCACATTTGGATTGAGTTCACATTGCGTCAGGCTGCGAATGCAGGCCGAGCGGCCACTTGCTCGGTTTCCGGCACCGGGCCGAACAGCGCCTTCTGCACCGCTTGCTGCGCCTGATACGCCAACGCCGCACGTTCCTGCCCAGTGCAGGCAATCGGCTTGAGCACATGAATCTCTACCTCGCCCTGGTCATTGGAAAACAAGCGCATCAGGTGCGAGAGCAAATCATCATCGCCAATAAAGGGGGCCAGCGGGTCGACCTGGCCGTCGCGCAGATACCGAATCGCCACCGGCTGCAGCGACACATCCGCATCGATCGCGCTGGCCAGCAAGCGCCCGTGGAACGTGCGCAGGCCGCGACCGTCGGTGGTGGTGCCTTCGGGGAACATCAGCAAGGGGTGCTGTTGTTCCAGATGACGGGTCATCTGCTTGCGAATCAGTTGGCTGTCACCTGAACCGCGACGAATAAACAGGCTGCCAGCCTTGGCCGCCAGCCAGCCCGCCACCGGCCAGGTACGTACTTCGGCCTTGGACAAAAACGACATCGGCGCCACCATGCCCAGCAACGGGATATCCGTCCAGGACACATGATTGCTCACCCACAGCATCGGCGTTTGCGGCAACTCGCCATGCACCGTCACGCGAAAGGGCAGGGCGTTGGTCAGTCGTGCCATGAAGAAGCGCGACCAACGCTGGCGCCGCACCATCGAGTTAGCCACGCCCAGGCGCTCGAACAGGCCGAACACACTGGCCATGCTCAACCCCAGCCCCACCACCAACAGCACGCGGGCGATGCGCCCGTAAATGCGCAGGCGGTTCATCACATGGCCGCCTTGAAGTGGCGCGCGTAACGCGGGCACAACTCGTCGCGCTTGAGCAGGATAAACACGTCTGCTACCTGGAAGTCTTCATCCCAGCACGGCTCGCCGCAGATCTTCGCGCCCAGGCGCATGTAGGCCTTGAGCAGCGGCGGCATTTCGGCGATGACGTTGGACGGCAAGTCCAGGGCCGGCAGCGGTTTTTTCGGTTCGGCGCGCAGGTGTTCGTTGCACAGGTAGCGCTCGCGCAAGCGCTGCATGATCGCGTGGGCCTGGATGCCGCCGTCGTGCATCGGGATGCTTGCGCAGCCCATCAGGTAGCTGTAGCCACCCTGGTTGAGTACCTCGGCCAACTCGCCCCACAACACCGCGATGGTGCCGCCATTGCGATAGGCCGGGTCGACGCAGGTGCGGCCAATCTCCAGAATCGGGCCCTGCAAGTGCAGCAGGCCATGCAGGCTGAATTCTTCTTCGCTGTAGAACCGGCCCAGGGTGCTGGCGGCCTGGTGGTCGAGCAGACGGGTGGTGGCGACGAGTCGACCGCTGTTCAAATCCCGCACGCCGATATGGCTGCAGTGAACATCATAGTCATCCATGTCCAGACCCAGTTCCGCGCCTTTCAGCTTGGCGTTGAACTCGCCGCTGAACACGTTGAACCGCAGGGCCTGGGCTTCCTGCAATGCCTGTGCGCCTACCAGGCGTTCGGCTTGCAGACGGCGTTCATTGCCTTTGTCGCTGATGCGGGCGATCTGAGTCATAGCGAGTCTCCGGGTGCCGGCCAGGTTGCGGCCAGTCGACTTTGTTGTCCAAAGTCAGGCTATGTAGCCTCGGTGTCAGCGCCATGAAGTTACGGTGACGGTTGGATGACAGCCCCCTTGTCGCAAATCTGTCACTGGCGTGAGCTAGGCTCGCGGGCTTGAATGCCCCCTTGAGTTTGCGTCCATGGTCCGAGGCCTGTTGTGCGTTGCCCTGCTGTTTGTCACCGTGAATGCTCTCGCTGAAATCTGGCCTGAAAAGGAGTGGGCCGTGGGCACAGCCCTCTCCAGTCCTGCTGTCGATGCCCTGAACGCCTACGCTTTCCCACCCCGTGACGATGCCACCCGCAACGGTATTCGCACCGACGCGTTGCTGGTCATTCGGGATGGCGAAATCATCTATGAACGCTACGCCGCACCCACCACTGCCAGCACACCGCACCTGACCTGGTCTGTCAGCAAAAGCCTGATGGCTACCGTGCTGGGCGTGGCCTATGGGCAAGGCCGCTTCAAACTCAACGACCCCGCCGCACGTTTCTACCCGCCGATGAAGCAGCACCCCAAGGTGAGCATGGCTGACCTGCTGCACTGGGCCTCCGGGTTGGACTGGCAGGAAGACTACGAGTACGCCCCGTTGAAATCTTCGGTGGTGGCGATGCTCTACACCCGTGGCCACACCGACATGGCGCAATTCGCGGCTGATACCGAGGCCGCCGCCGCCCCAGGTCAGGCTTTCCGTTATTCCAGTGGCGACAGCACTATCCTGTCCGTCGCGCTCAAGGGCATGCTCGGCCACAAGGCCTACATGACCTACCCGTGGGACGCGCTGTTCCAGCCCCTGGGCATTCGCGACGCAACCTGGGAAACCGATGCCGATGAAACGTTTGTCGCGTCGTCCTATGCCTATCTCACAGCCCGCGATCTGGCACGAGTAGGGTTACTGATGGCGCGGGATGGACGCTGGGGCGAGCGGCAACTGCTGCCCAAGGACTGGGTCGCCTTCAACCGCCGGCCCTTCGACCGCTACAAAGCCGGCCAGGATGAAGCTGTGCCGGGCGGCCATTGGTGGCTCAACACCGGCGCCCCCCAACCCTGGCCCGACGCACCGGCCACTACCTTCGCCGCGCTGGGGCACTGGGGCCAGGCGCTGTTTGTGCTGCCCGATGAACACTTGGTGATCGTGCGTTACGGCGATGATCGGGATGGTAGTTACCGGCATAACGAACTGCTCAAACGCGTGCTGGCGGCGGTGCGCTCATGATTCGACGCCATCCGTTCATCAGCGTTTTACTGGTGTTGTTCTTTGCACTGTCGGGATGGGTTTGGCATGAGCGCGTTAACCTGCAAGCCTTCCCCGACATCATCGCGGCGTACACCGCCAAGGAGTACTGCTCGTGCCGGTATGTGGCCAACAACCCGGCGCAATATTGCCTGGGGTATGTGAAGCAGTACGTGCCCATCAGTGCGTTTATCGACACGCCTGAGCGCAGTGAAGTAACGGCGAGTGGGTTGGGGCGTACGCATACAGCGCGATGGATAGGCAACCGCCAAGGCTGCCGCCTGACTCCCTGACACACTCATTCCTCTGTGGGAGCTGGCTTGCCTGCGATAGCGCCAGGTCAGTCAACATCACTGGTGCCTGCCGCCGCCATCGCAGGCAAGCCCGCTCCTACATTTAGATTATCTGCGTGGGTTCTCGGAAAAAGAACCGGCCCTGAGGTTCCACAGGGTGGAACCACCTTTGATTGTCCTCACGCGCACATCGCGCTTAGCTGTCGATGTGTCGCCAACAAGAACGGGACCACCCGCCTGTGAGGAGAATCACCATGCGCCCGCACCAGCACATCCTGGATTGGCTCAGTGACGTTGCCAGCGACTTGCACGCTGTGCGTCACGATATCCACGCCCACCCCGAACTCGGCTTTGAAGAGAACCGCACCTCAGCGCTGGTCGCACAGTCACTCAAGGAGTGGGGTTACGAGGTGCACACCGGCATCGGCAGGACCGGTGTGGTCGCTGTGTTGCGCAATGGCAACAGCTCGCGCACGTTGGGGATTCGCGCCGACATGGACGCCTTGCCCATCATCGAAAATACCGGCGCGGCCTACACCAGCCAACATGCCGGCTGCATGCACGCCTGCGGCCATGACGGCCACACCACCATGTTGCTCGGTGCCGCGCGTTACTTGGCGGCGACGCGGCAATTCGACGGTACTTTGAACCTGGTTTTCCAACCCGCCGAAGAAGGCCAGGGCGGTGCCGAGGCGATGTTGGCGGATGGACTGCTGGAGCGTTTTCCCTGTGATGGGTTGTTCGGCATGCACAATATGCCGGGTTTGCCGGCGGGGCATCTGGGCTTGAGAGTTGGCCCGATGATGGCGTCCCAGGATTTGCTTACCGTGACCCTCGAAGGTGTCGGTGGCCACGGCTCCATGCCACACCTCACTATCGATCCACTGGTGGCGGCAGCCAGCATGGTCATGGCTCTGCAAACGGTGGTGGCGCGCAATATCGATACCCAGGAAGCCGCCGTGGTCACCGTCGGCGCCTTGCAGGCCGGCCAGGCGGCCAACGTGATTCCCCAGCAAGCGTTATTGCGCCTGAGCCTGCGCGCACTCAACCCCAAGGTGCGTGAACAAATGCTGGAACGGGTCAACGCGATCATCCAGACCCAGGCCGCCAGCTTCGGCTGCACCGTGCAGGTCGAACACCGCCCGGCCTACCCGGTGCTGGTCAACCACGCCGAAGAAACCGAATTCGCCCGTCAGGTCGGCGTGGCCTTGCTCGGTGCCGACGCCGTGGACGGCAACACCCGCACGCTGATGGGCAGCGAAGACTTCGCCTGGATGCTGCAACGCTGCCCAGGCAGTTATCTGTTTATCGGCAACGGCGTGTCGCGGCCGATGGTGCACAACCCCGCCTATGACTTCAACGACGACATCCTGCTGACCGGCGCAGCCTACTGGGGCGCGCTGGCCGAGAGCTGGCTCAAGCCGGCCTGACGACCTCTTTTTTCTGCCGCTGGACCCTTTCCCTGATCGGTTGAATGGAGTGTTCCTCATGCAGACTGCAAAACCTGGTGTTTCGCGCACCCGCCAAGTGGTGGCGGCGGTGATTGGCAACGCGTTGGAATGGTATGACTTCATCGTCTACGGCTTTCTCGCCAGTATCATCGCCCGGCAGTTCTTCCCCTCGGAGGACGAATACGCCTCGCTGCTGATGGCCCTGGCCACCTTCGGCGTGGGCTTTTTCATGCGCCCGGTGGGCGGCATCCTCTTGGGCATCTACGCCGACCGCAAAGGCCGCAAGGCGGCGATGCAGTTGATTATCCGGCTGATGACCGTGTCCATCGCGTTGATCGCCTTCGCGCCGAGCTACGCCGCCATTGGCATGGGTGCGCCGTTGTTGATCGTAGTGGCGCGCATGCTGCAGGGCTTTGCAACGGGCGGTGAGTACGCGAGTGCCACGGCGTTTTTGGTAGAGAGCGCACCGGCCCATCGCAAGGGCTTGTATGGCTCCTGGCAATTGGTAGGGCAATGCCTGGCGGTGTTCGGCGGGGCGGCGATGGTGGCGTTGGTCACGCATTTCTTTTCGCCCGAAACCCTCGACCTGTGGGGCTGGCGCCTGCCGTTTGTGCTGGGCTTGTTGATCGGCCCGGTGGGGTTGTGGATTCGTCGGCACATGGAAGACCCGGAAGAGTTCATCGAAGCGCGCAAGCAAGCCACTGGCCCGGCGCCGAGCCTCATGCAAGTGCTGCGTGAGCATCGGCGCAGTATTCTGGTGTCGATGGGGCTGGCCTGCGGCGCGACGGTGTCGTTCTATGTGGTGCTGGTGAACATGCCGACCTTCGCCCACAAGAATCTCGGCCTCCCGCTGGACCAGGTGCTGATGGTGCAGATGTTTGCGGTGGCGCTGATGACCGTGGTGATTCCGTTGTCCGGCCTGCTCTCGGATCGATTGGGACGGCGACCGGTGTTGATGGCCTTCACCCTGGCGTTCTTCGTGATGGTCTACCCGTTGTATGTGTGGGTGGCCGCCGCGCCGTCCATCGAGCGCCTGCTGGTGATGCAGGTGATGTTGTGTACGGCGATTGGCGGGTTCTTCGGGCCAGCGCCGACGGCATTGGCCGAGCAGTTCCCTATCGAGGTGCGCTCGACCGGCGTGTCGGTGGCCTATAACGTGGCAGTGATGGTGTTCGGTGGTTTCGCGCCGTTGATCGTGACCTGGCTGAGCAAGGTGCTGGGCACGCCGGTGGCGCCCTCGTTCTATGTATTGTTTGCGTGCGTGCTGACGCTGCTGGGCACTTACTGCATGCGCGAGGCACCCCGTGCGAGCAAGCCGCTGCCGTTTTCCAGAGAGGTGAAGCCTTGAGTATTGTTGATTGGGATGCCACTGAGCTGTCGCGGGCCGTTCATGGGCGGCAGGTGTCGTGCGAAGAGGTGATGCAGGCGTACCTGGCACAGGTTCAGCGCTTTAACCCTGGCGTGAATGCGCTGGTGTCGTTGCGCGACAGCGAGGCCGTGCTGGCCGAGGCGAGGGCGTGCGATCGTGAGTTGGACCAGGGCCACTCCCGTGGCTGGATGCATGGCATGCCCCAGGCCATCAAGGACCTGGCGGCCACCCGGGGCTTGCGCACCACCCTGGGCTCACCGCTGTTCGCCGAGCATGTGCCGGGCGAGGACGCCATCAGCGTGGCGCGGGTGCGGGCCAGTGGCGCGATCATCATCGGCAAGACCAACGTGCCGGAGTTCGGCCTGGGCTCCCACACCTACAACACGCTGTTCGGTACCACCGGCAACGCCTATGACCCGCGCCTGGCGGCCGGCGGTAGCAGTGGCGGAGCGGCGGTGGCCCTGGCGCTACGCATGCTGCCGGTGGCCGACGGTAGCGACATGATGGGTTCGCTGCGCAACCCGGCGGCGTTCAACAACGTGTTCGGCTTGCGCCCCTCCCAAGGACGGGTGCCCCACGGGCCGATGCCGGAACTGTTTGTGCAGCAACTGGGCACCGAAGGCCCGATGGGGCGCAGCGTGACGGATGTGGCGCGGTTGCTGAGCATCCAGGCCGGTTACGACCCCCGCACGCCGCTGTCATCCCAGGCCGATCCGGCGGTGCTGGGCCAGCCGTTGCTGCGCGACTTCAAGGGCGTGCGCCTCGGTTGGCTGGGGGACTACAACGGTTATCTGCCGATGGATGATGGCGTGATGAGCCTGTGCGAAGCGGCGCTGGATGATTTCGCCAGGTTGGGCTGTGAAGTGCACAGCTGCCAACCGGACTTTTCCATGGCGCGCCTGTGGCGCTGCTGGTTGGTACACCGCCATTGGCTGGTGCACGGCAACCTCGGCGCGGCCTACGCCAACCCGCAAAAACGCGCGTTGCTCAAGCCCGAAGCGCAATGGGAAGTGGAGGGCGGCCAGGGCTTGAGTGCCCAGCAGGTTTACCAGGCGTCGGTGGACCGCAGTGAGTGGTACCGCGCTTTGGGCAAGCTGTTCGAACGTTACGATTTCCTGCTGTTGCCCACCGCCCAGGTGTTCCCTTTCGATGCACAACAGCCTTGGCCGCGCCTCGTCGGCGGGCGTGAAATGGACACTTATCACCGCTGGATGGAGGTGGTGATCGGCCCGACCCTCGCCGGTTTGCCGAGCATGAGCATCCCGGTGGGCTTCAACCCCCAGGGCTTGCCCATGGGCCTGCAAATCATCGGCCCGGCCCAGGCCGACAGGGCCGTACTGCAATTGGCCTATGCCCATGAACAACTGACCCAATGGGTACAACGCCGGCCACCGGCGTGCCTTGCAACGACCCGTTGAGCGCTGACCGGGCCTGTATCTTGCTGTGAAAAAAGATCATCCACCGGCAACAGGGAGATCGAACATGGAGACAGGCACCGTACGCTCGGTTGAGCGCGCTCTGGCAATCGTCGAGTTGCTGGGCGAGCACCAAGCCCTGGGGCTGGAAGAACTGCACTACCTCACGCAGCTGCCCAAGGCCACGGTGTCGCGCATGTTGCTGACCTTGCAGGAACAGGGGTGGGTCTACCGCGGCCTGAGCGATCGGCGTTACCGCCTGCGTGCCCGGCGCTTGTTCGGCGATACCCAGCAACGCTTCAAGCGCCAGGTGGTGGAGAGCGCCGCGCCCTGGTTGCTGGAGCTCAGCGAGCGCACCGGGCTGGTGGTGGACTTGTCGTGTTTCGATGGTGAGCGCCTGGAGGTCATGGAGAGCGCGATCCCCCGCGTGTTGCGCAAGCTGTACCCGAACAACTGCCAGATCGTCGGCCAGTATGCCAGCCTGTTCCATTCCGCGATGGGCAAAGCCTGCTTGACGCAATTGCCGGCCGAAGAAGTAAATCGCCTGGCAGGCCGTAATCATGTGGCGGCAGACGAGCACTATCGCGCATGCGAGCAAACCCAGCACCAGGGCTTTGGCCAGCGTACCGAGGGCTATTGGGAATATCCTGTGCGTTTGCCGTTCCTGATCCGGGCGGTGGCGCTGCCGGTGCGCGCCAATGGCCGCCTGGTGGGGAGCATGGCGCTGCATTGGCCAATGCATCAGGCGCCGGTGGAGCGAGTGTTGAATTTGCATATGGGCAGCCTTGAAGAAACGATCTGCGAAGTGCAGCGAACGCTGGTTTGAAAACACAGCAAAAACCCTGTGGGAGCTGGCTTTGTGGCGAGGGAGCTTGCTCCCGCTGGGGTGCGTAGCGCCCCCAAAGAGCCGGCTCCAGCTGCGCTGTCGAACGGGAGCAAGCTCCCTCGCCACAGCAAGCCAGCTCCCACATTTGAATTTGCGCCGGTTGTGAGATTGCGCTTAAGGTTCGCCCAGGTTTTTTGCCCCATGAGTCTTTATGTTCAATGTCAAACCTCTGGTCTTCGCGCTGCTGGCCTTTGCTGCCGTGCCCGCCCACGCCGACTGGTACCTGGATAACGAATCCTCACGCCTGTCCTTCGTCACCACTAAAAATACCGAAGTGGCTGAAGTCCAGCGCTTCCTGGTATTGCATGGCAAGGTCGACGCCAAAGGTGCGGCTCGGCTGGAAGTGGAGCTGGACTCAATCAACAGCGGCATCCCGCTGCGCGACGAGCGCATGCGTAAAGAGCTGTTCGAGATCAAGACTTTCCCCGAAGCGCAGATTAGCGCACAGATCAATCTGCAGCCCATCAATGACCTGGCGTCCGGCGCGCAGTTGGAATTGCGCCTGCCCTTGAGCGTCACGCTGCACGGCAAGACCCAGACCTACAGCGCCGAACTGCTGGCCACGCGCCTGGATGAGCGGCGTTTCCAGGTGGTAACCCTGGAGCCCGTGGTGCTGCATGCCGAAGATTTCGACTTGGCGCCCGGTGTGGCTACCTTGCGTAAGGCGGCAGGGCTCAAGTCGATCAGTTTGTCGGTGCCGGTGGGTGCGGTGCTGATCTTCACGGCGCGCTGACATGAGCGGCGCGGTGTTCCCGTGGCGCAGCGCCAATCAGTTCGAATTGCTGATCGACGGGCCGAATTTCTTCCCGCAGATGCTGGTGGGCATCGCCCGGGCTGAGCAGCAGGTTGACCTTGAGTTGTACCTGGTCGAAGCCGGTGCCTGCGCCGAGGCCATGGTGCAGGCACTGGTGCTGGCCGCCGAACGCGGCGTGCAGGTGCGTTGTCTGTTTGACGATTACGGCAGCCTGGCGTTTACCTTGGGGTTGCGCAAGCGCTTGACCGATGCCGGCGTGGCGCTGCGCTTTTACAACCGCCTGAATTGGCGGCGCTGGATGCGCAACCTGTATCGCGACCATCGAAAGCTACTGCTGATCGACCAGCGCATTGCGGTGGTCGGCGGCACCGGTGTCACCGACGAGTTCTGGACGCCGGGGCAAGACACCGCCGACTGGCATGAAGTGATGGTGCAGATCAGCGGCCCGCTGGTGCTGGACTGGCAGGCCCTGTTCGACCGGCAATGGCACGCTAACGCCGCGCGCCGTGAGTGGAAACCGGCTACCCACTTTGGTTTGCCTCGCTTGCCCAAGGTGCCCGCCACCGAGCCGGGGCTGGGCCGCGTGGCGTATGCCGATGCGCGTCAGCACCGTGACATCCTGCAATCGTTGATTCGTGCTTTGAACAGCAGCAAGGGGCGTATCTGGCTGGCGACCCCATACTTCCTGCCCACCTGGAGCGTGCGCCGTGCCTTGCGCCGGGCGGCAGGGCGCGGTGTGGACGTGCGTCTGTTGCTCACCGGCCCGCGCACCGATCACCCGTCGGTGCGTTACGCCGGGCACCGTTATTACCCGCGTCTGCTGCGTTCAGGGGTGCAGATCTTCGAATACCAGCCGTGCTTCCTGCACCTGAAGATGGTGCTGGTGGACGATTGGGTGAGCATTGGCTCGTGCAATTTCGACCACTGGAATTTGCGCTTTAACCTGGAAGCCAATCTTGAAGCGCTGGACCCGGAATTGACGGCGGCGGTGGTGGGCAGTTTCGAAGCGGACTTTGCCCAGAGCCAGGCGGTGAGTCTGGAGGCATGGAAGGCGCGGCCATTGTGGCGGCGGGTAAAGCAGCGGGTGTGGGGCTGGATTGATCGGTTGGTGGTGAACCTGCTGGATCGGCGCGGCTAGTCGGGCCAACTCAATCAACTGTGGGAGCTGGCTTGCCTGCGATAGCATCACCTCGGTACACCTGACAAACCGAGGTGCCTGTATCGCAGGCAAGCCAGCTCCCACAAAAGCCAGCTCCCACAGCGACCGTGTTTACAGCTTCAGATCAGAGCAGTTCGAAGGTTTGCTGCTGCACATCCTGGGAATCCAACCCGATCTGTACATTGAACTCACCCGGTTCGGCTGCGTACTTGAGCTGGGTGTTATAGAACTTCAGGTCGTCCTCGGTGAGGGTGAAGTGCAGCGTACGCGCTTCGCCAGCCTTGAGCATGACCTTCTGGAAGTGCTTTAGCTCCTTGATCGGGCGGATCATCGAACCGGCCACGTCCTGGATATACAACTGCACAACCGTTTCGCCATCGACCTTGCCAGTGTTCTTCACGGTGACGCTGGCGTCGAGCTTGCCGGTCTTGTTCAGCGTGGTGGACGACAGCGCCATGTCCGACAGGCTGAACGTGGTGTAGCTCAGGCCATAGCCAAACGGAAACAGGGGACCGGTGGTGTCATCGAAGTACTGCGAGGTGTAGTTGCCCGGCTTGCCTGGGGTGAATGGCCGGCCTACGGTCAGGTGGTTGTAGTAAGTTGGAATCTGCCCCACCGAACGAGGGAAGGTGATCGGCAGTTTGCCCGACGGGTTGTAGTCGCCGAACAGTACATCGGCGATGGCGTTGCCGCCTTCGGTACCTGCGAACCAGGTTTCCAGGATGGCATCGGCCTGTTGGTTCTCTTCGAGAATCGACAGCGGACGGCCGTTCATCAACACCAGCACCAGCGGTTTGCCGGTGGCTTTGAGGGCCTTGATCAAGTCGCGCTGGCTTTGCGGGATGTTCAGGTCGGTACGGCTCGACGATTCGTGGGACATGCCACGGGACTCGCCCACCGCCGCGACGATGACGTCGGCGTTGTTCGCCGCCTTCACCGCTTCATCAATCAGCACCTGGGCAGGGCGCGGGTCATCCACCACTTCCGGGGCATCGAAGTTGAGGAAGTTGAGGTAGTCGAGCACCGCTTTGTCGCCGGTGATGTTGGCGCCACGGGCATAGATCACTTTGCCTTTTTCGCCGATCACGGCGTTCATGCCGTCGAGCAGGGTCACCGACTGCGCAGGCCGGCCGGCAGCAGCCCAACTGCCCATCATGTCGATGGGTGCCTTGGCCAGCGGGCCGACCAGGGCAATGGTCGCGGATTTTTTCAGCGGCAGGGTGTCGTTGTGGTTCTTGAGCAACACCAGGCTGCGGCGCGCAATGTCGCGGGCCTCGGCGCGGTGCAGGCGGCTGTCAGCGTAGGTGTCGACCGGGTCATCCTCGGCCTTGCCGATGCGCAGGTACGGGTCCTTGAACAGGCCCATGTCGTACTTGGCACCGAGCACTTCGCGCACGGCGTTGTCGATGTCGCTCTGCTGGATCTCGCCGGACTTGAGCAGCCCCGGCAATTCCTTGCCGTACAGCGAGTCGTTCATGCTCATGTCGATGCCGGCCTTGATCGCCAGCTTGGCGGCTTCACGCCCGTCTTTGGCCACGCCGTGCTTGATCAGCTCGAAGATCGCGCCGTGGTCGCTGACGGTCAGGCCCTTGAAGCCCCAGTCCTTGCGCAGCAGGTCGTTCATCAGCCAGGTGTTGGCAGTGGCGGGCACGCCGTTGATCGAGTTGAGCGCCACCATCACGCCGCCGGAGCCAGCCTTGATCGCTGCGTGGTAGGGCGGCAGATAGTCCTGGTACATCTTGACCGGGCTCATGTCGACCACGTTGTAGTCGCGCCCGCCTTCCACCGCGCCATAGAGGGCAAAGTGCTTGACGCTGGCCATTAGGCTGTCGGCATTTGCGGGGCTGGTGCCCTGGAACGCCTTGACCATGACTTCGGCAATGCGTGACACCAGGTAGGTGTCTTCACCGAAACCTTCTGAAGTGCGGCCCCAGCGCGGGTCGCGGGAGATATCGACCATTGGTGCAAACGTGATGTCGAGGCTGTCGGCGGCGGCTTCCTGGGCGGCGATGCGCCCGGAGCGGCCAATGGCGTCCATGTCCCAGCTGGAAGCCAGGGCCAGGCTGATCGGGAAAATGGTGCGGTGGCCGTGGATCACGTCGTAGGCGAAGAACATCGGGATCTTCAAGCGGCTGCGCATGGCCGCGTCCTGCATCGGACGGTTTTCCGGGCGGGTGATGGAGTTGAACGTGCCACCGATGCGGCCGGCGGCGATTTCCTTGCGGATCAGCTCGCGGGGCATTTCCGGGCCGATACTGATCAGGCGCAATTGGCCGATCTTCTCATCCAGGGTCATTTGCTTGAGCAGGTCGCTGACGAAGGCGTCCTTGTCGTTAAGCGCAGCAGGCTTTGTTTCTGCCCAGACGGGGTGAGTGGCCAGAGTGGCAACAAGGCCGAGCAAACACAGCTTTTTCATGAATATCCTTTTTCGGCTATTGCGCAGCATTCAGAGAGATGCTGTCGGCCAAAATGTGGGGAACGTCTATTGTTGTTCGGGTGTTGTTCAGATAAATGCAGCACACTCTGAACTCTTTTTCGCGCTGGGCATCTTTGTAGCTGATTGGCTCGAAGCATTCCAGTGGTGGCGGATTATGCCCCAAGCGCGTGGTTTATAGGGTTAGTCGTCACATTCCATCAGATCGGGCAGGAGAAACACTATGCAAGCAGCACACACTTATCGCTGGGGCTTCAAGGCTGCGGCGCTGTTACTGATCAGCAGCGTGCTGAGCGGTTGCGGCATCAACAACATCCCGACCCTGGACGAACAGGCCAAGGCCGCCTGGGGCCAGGTGCAGAACCAGTATCAACGCCGTGCCGACCTGATCCCCAACCTGGTGGAAACGGTGAAGGCGTATGCCGCCCACGAACAGGAAACCCTCACCGCGGTGATTGAAGCGCGGGCCAAGGCCACCTCGATCCAGGTGGATGCCAGTACCCTGGACAACCCCGAGAAGCTCAAGCAGTTCCAGCAAGCCCAGGATGGCCTGAGCGGCGCACTCAGCCGTTTGATGGTGGTGTCCGAACGTTACCCGGACCTGAAGGCCAACCAGAACTTCCTGGCCTTGCAATCGCAACTTGAAGGCACCGAGAACCGTATCGCTGTGTCTCGCCGTGACTTTATCCAGGCCGTACAGGCTTACAACACCGAGATCCGCACCTTCCCGGGCCGCCTGTGGCACAGCGTGATGTACAGCGATTTGCCGATCCGCGCCACGTTTGAAGCCACCAGCGCCGATGCCGATAAAGCGCCGCAAGTGAAGTTCAAATAAGGCTGCACTGAGGTGTCGATGCGTTTATTACGGATAGGCCTGGCGCTGTGGCTGTTGGCCTGCGTGGGCGTGGCCCAGGCGGCACTGAGCTTCCCGGCGCTGACCGGGCGGGTGGTGGACAGCGCGCAGATGATCGACCCGGCGGTGCGCGAGCAACTGACCCAGCAATTGCAGGCGCTGGAGCAGACCTCGGGCGACCAGCTGGTGGTGGTCACCGTGCCCGACCTGCAAGGCGTGCCTATTGAGGATTACGGTTATCAATTGGGCCGCCAGTGGGGCATTGGCCAGAAGGGCAAGGACAACGGCGCGCTGTTGATCGTCTCCCGTGATGACCGCCAATTGCGCATCGAAGTCGGCTATGGCCTGGAAGGCGTGCTGACGGATGCGCAATCCTGGGTGATCATCAACCAGGTGATCCTGCCCAAGTTCAAGGTCGGCAATTTCAGCCAGGGCATCAGCGACGGCGTGGCCGCGATGATCCAGGTGGTGGGCGGTGAGCCCTTGGCGGTGCCGGCCCATGTGGCGGATGCGAACTTCGCCATGGATAATCCCGGGTTTTCCATCGGCCTGTTTATTCTGCTGATCGGCGTGCTGTGGCTGTGCAATCGCATGGGCTTGCCGGTAGGCGCTATCCTGCTGGCGATTCTCAACAGCAGCGGGCGCGGTGGTGGCGGCGGCGGTGGCGGTGGTTTCCGCGGCGGCGGCGGTGGTTTTGGCGGTGGCGGGGCTTCGGGCAGTTGGTAATGACAATAACGAGAATAGAGCATCTACAACCATGGCATTACTGACTGAACACGAGCAGCGCCAAGTCGCCGAAGCGATCGCCCGGGTCGAGAAAACCACCGACGCGGAGTTGGTCACCGTGCTGGCGGCGCGCGCCGACGACTACGCCTACATTCCGTTACTGTGGGCGAGCTTGATCGCGTTGGTGGTACCGGGCGTGGTGCATTACCTGTCGGGTTACCTGACCATGTACACCTTGCTGGTGGCGCAGTGGGCGACGTTCATTGTGCTGTGCCTGGTGTTCCGCTTGCCCAAGGTCACTACTCGGCTGATCCCGCGTTCGGTACGCCACTGGCGTGCGTCCAACCTGGCGCGGCGGCAGTTTCTGGAGCAGAACCTGCACCACACGGTGGGCAGCACCGGGGTGCTGATTTTTGTCAGCGAGGCTGAGCGTTATGTGGAGATCCTGGTGGATGAGGGGATTTCCAAGCGCCTGGATGACAGCAATTGGGACGCCATTGTCCAGGCGTTTACCCAGCAAGTTAAACAGGGGCAGACGCTGGCCGGGTTCATCGCCTGCGTTGAAGCCTGTGGCGAGTTGCTCAAGGTGCATGTGCCCGTTACCCAAACCCGCAACGAACTGCCCAATCGCCTGGTTGTACTCGAATAACTGCTTTCTGTGGGAGCCGGGCTTGCCCGCGATGGCATCGCCTCGGTTTGCCTGATTAACCGAGTTGCCTGCATCGCAGGCAAGCTCGCTCCTACACAAGGCAGCATCCTTATTCGGGTTGATTGACCGTTGATCAAATAACCCCGTGCCCTGAACCCCCATCCCGCCTAAAATGCCCGGCATTCTTTACCCGAGGCGTTTTTGTTCATGTCCGTCACCGCTCAACCTGCCCGCCCTGCGCCGGATCATCATGCCCAGTTCATCGAACTGTTGAGCGCAAGCCTGGCCCAGAACGCTTTTATCAAGCTGGTGCTGGCCAAGTACGTCGGTGAGGAAGCCGAGTTGCAGCGGCTGATCATCAAGCCGGTGGTGGTCAAGGAGCAGCCTTGCCTGTCGTTCGTCTATCGCTACAAGACCCGCGACATCACCAAGAACTTCCCCTTGGCCGACGGCGTGGCGGCGATTGCCGAGCTGTTGCCCACCTCGTTCAAGAACGCGCACTTGCTGGCGCTGACCGACGAAGCCCAGTTGGAATACAGCAAGAAGAACAAAAGCTCGCTGTTCAAAAGCAAACCGCAGCAACTGCGCGAAGCGCCTTCAGCTGAGCATAACCGCGAAAAAAATCGCTTCCTCGACCTGAGCCGGCCGTTCCTCGCCGACCTGGGCGTGACCGACGCCAAGCAGGCGCTGATCCCCTCGATGTCGCGCAAGTGGAAGCAGATCAACAAGTTCATCGAAGTGTTCAGCCATGCGCTGACGTCGTCGCCGTTGCAGCTCGACCGCCCGGTGCGTGTCGCCGATTTCGGCTCGGGCAAGGGTTACCTGACCTTCGCCATTCACGATTACCTGCGCAATACCCTCAAGGCCGAGGGCGAGGTCACCGGTGTCGAGTTGCGTGAGGACATGGTCACCCTGTGCAACAGCGCCGCCGCACGCCTGGAGCACCCGGGGCTGGTGTTCAAATGCGGCGATGTACGCAGCGTGGCGCCCAGTGAGCTGGACGTGATGATTGCCTTGCATGCCTGCGACATCGCCACCGACTACGCGATCCACACCGGCATCCGTTCCGGTGCGTCGATCATCATGTGTTCGCCGTGCTGCCACAAACAGATCCGCCTGCAGATCCAGAGCCCGGCGCTGCTCAAACCGATGCTGCAATACGGCCTGCATCTGGGCCAGCAGGCAGAAATGGTCACCGACAGCCTGCGTGCATTGTTGCTTGAAGCCTGTGGCTATGAGACCAAGGTGTTCGAGTTCATCTCGTTGGAACACACGAACAAGAACAAGATGATCCTGGCGGTCAAACGTGCCGAGCCTGTGGACAACGCGCAGCTATTGGCAAAAATCCAGGAGCTCAAGGCGTTCTATCACATCACCGAGCACTGCCTGGAAACCCTGTTGCGCGGGGATGGCTACCTGGCCTGAAATGGGCGCGGTTCCCTGTGGGAGCTGGCTTGCCTGCGATGACCATGGTGGCTGCACCACCGCTATCGCAGGCAAGCCAGCTCCCACAGTTGGGTGTGTGCTTAGAAGAACCGCGTCACGCTGATCTTCGCATCACGCCCCTTGGTGTATGCCCGGTCGCCGCTCAAGGCCGGGCGGAAGTTTTTGTTGAACAGGTTGTCCACCGTGAAGTTCACCTCGGTGCCTTTGAGATATGCCTGCTGTGGTGCCCATTTGGCGAACAGGCCCTGGGTGTTGTAGCGCTTGTTGCCGTACTGGTCGTAGAACACATCGCCGATGCTGGAGCCCGGGCCGCCAGAGTATTTGTCGCTGGGCAGGCGGTCGGTGGCGCCGATGAATTGGCCCATCCAGCCCACCTGGGCATCCCAGGCCGGGATGTGAGTGCCCAGTACCAGTACCCATTTGGTCGGCGGAATATCCCGTGCGGCTACGTCCGGACCCCAGGGATTGGTGTAGGCGCCTTGGTGCTGGCCCTTGGCATAGGCGAACGAGACCGAGCCAAACAGGTAGGTGGAGTTGTAGATCGATTCGAGCTCAACGCCCTTGATGGTCAGGCTGCCGATATTGCGGTAGTTGGACATCGGCCCTGGCGGGCAAGCTGAAGCGATGCTGCCGCCATTGACAGCCTGGTTCTGGCAGCCCACGCCGGTGGCCTTGAAGATCTCGTCTTCGACTTTGTTGTGGAACAGGGTGGTGCGCAGTTGCAGGTTGTCGTCCTGGGCGATCAGGTTATCGAAGCTGGTGATGTTGCCCAGGGTGATCGAGGTGATGCGCTCCGGGTCCAGGTCGACGCTGGTGGCGGTGCGACTGCCCACGCCCTGCACTTCGTATTGTTCGTCGATCACCGGGGCGCGCCAGGTCTGGCTCCAGTTGGCGAACAGCCCCACGTTCGGCGTCACGGTCCAGAACAGCGCCAGGCGTGGTGACCAGCCAGTGTAGGTGCGGTCGCTGTAGTCGTGACCCACTGCCGGGTTGGGGTTGTTGTAGTAGGGCGCATCGTTGCCTTCGCCGCGGTTGCGCACATGGTCGTAGCGCAGCGAAGGCGTGATCGTCACGTCGCCCAAGGTCACCGCGTCCTGGATAAAGAAGCTGTTGGTATCGACTTTGCCGTGGGGCATGAAGCCCGGCTGGAAGTGCCCGTAGTTGTAGCGCGGCGTGTTGTAGGTGGCGCCGGGCATCCACATCTCGGTTTCGCGGGTGTGCTTGCGGATTTGCCCGCCGACCGTCACGGCATGCTGCAAGGGGCCGGTGTCAAACAGGCTGACGTTACGGATATCCAGGAGCTTGTCGGTGTAGGCGGTGTCCATCTTGCGCCCGCCGGTGGCCAACTGGAAAAACGCCGTGGCGTCACGCTCATCGGTCTGTTCGGTGTTGGACTGTGAGTACTTGATGGTCAAGTCCACCAGCGGGTTGTCCAGCGGCTGGTATTCATACTTGCCCGACCAGGTGGTGTCGACCGTGTCACGGTGGGCGAGGAAGCGCTTCAACGCGCCTTCGTAGCCGTAGCGGTCGATGTTGAACTGGGTTGGCGGCGTGGGGTAACTGGCGGCGGAAAACGGGGTCCAGCGGTTGCTGTGGGAGCGCGAGTATGACAGCCCGACACTGTGCTCATCGGTAAAGTGCGCGTTGACCTTGAACAGCTTGCCGTCCACATCCTGGGCGCTGTTGGGCAAGCGCTGGGGGTTGATCGGGTACTCATTGTTGTCGTTGGGCAATTTGGCGGCCACCTTCATATCGCCGCCGTCGCGTTGGGTCAGGTAGGCCAGCGCATCGAAACGGCCGTCGTCGGTACGGCCATAGACGGCACTGCTGTAGACCTGTTCATGGTCGTTGCTGGAGTAGCCATATTTGAGCATCGCACCGCTGTTGCGGCCGTCCTTGAGCAGGTCCGGGGCGTCCTTGGTGACCATGTTGACCGTGCCGCCGAAGCCGCCATTACCGGTGAACGGCGAGTTGGGACCTTTTTCCACTTCGATGCGCTTGATCAGCTCGGGCTCGATAAACACCGTGCCTTGCTGGTAACGCTCAAAGCCTGTCTTGGTGGCACCGTCAACGGTCAGCGGCACGTCTTCGGCATCGCCGAAACCGCGGATGTTGATGGTCTGGCCGCCGGGTTTCAGCGAGCCGCCCTGGCTGACACCGGGCAAGGTCTGCAACAGGCTGGGAATGTTATTGGACTGGTAACGGTCGATGTCGGCCTGGGTCAGGGTGGAGCGGTTGACGGTGCTGGCGTTTACCTCATTGCCGGTACCGATCACGCTCAGGGTGTCCAACTGGATTGCGCCACCGGTGGTGGTTTTGCCCTCGTCGGGGCGCACCACATAAGTACTGCCGACCTTGATCAGGTTGAGCTCACCGTTTTTGAGCAGGGAACGGATGGCCACTTCCGGGGTGTAGTCACCGTCAAGCGCTGGGGCCTGCACGTTCTTGAGCAGGGTTTCATCGAACAGCAGCTGGATTTTCGCTTGCTGGGCCACCTGGCTCAGGGACGTGGCCAGCGACTGGGCCGGCAGGTGCAGCTTGAGCGACTCGGCTTCGGCGCTGAGGCTCAAGGCCAGGCACGTAGCCATGAGTGTCGGTCGAAGAAACAGGTGCGAAGCGTGGCAAGGCGCGCGAAACATGAAATCCCCCGGAGCGGCTAAATAGCCAAAAAGGTGTGCGTATCAAACACAGACAGGAGGAAGACGGGGCAGGCAAAAAAAACCACACATGCGAATGCAAAATATTCTCATGTGCGGTTTCTGCCGTTTATTTGCTCGGCTCGATTCTCATGATGCCATCCGCCGAGAGCACGGTTTTCACTGGCAACAGCGCGGGCAAGGCGTTGAGCAGGGCGTCCGGGTCGCTCACATCAAGGTTGCCCGACACCTTGAGCTGCGCGACGGCCTTGCTGACCTGCAACGGCGTCTGTGGACGGTAGAGGCTAAGTTCGTCGATCAGGCTGGCCAGCTCTCGATTGCGAAATGACAAATGCCCGCTGCGCCAATCGGCGATCTCTTCGGCGCTGAGGCTTTGCGATTGCACGGTGCCTTTGGCGTAGTTGTATGAGGCCCGTTGCTGGGCGCCGAGCAGGGTGACGGGGCTTTCGCCATTTGGCGCGAAAGCGACCTGGCCATGGGCAACGCTGACCACCAATTGCTGCTGCCCACGGCGCACATCGAAAGCCGTGCCCACCACCCGTACGCTCGACTCGCCGGCCTGCACGTAGAGGGGGCGTTCCTTGTCGGCGGCCACTTCGATGTACAGCTGGCCTTTGTCCAGATGCAGCACCCGTAGATGGGCGCTGAAGTCCACGCGGATATGGGTGTTGGCATTCACATACAAGGTACTGCCATCCGGCAGATTCAACGTGCGCATGCCCTTGGCCTGGGTGGCAACCTGGCTGTGATACAGCTCGCGCGGTGCGCCGAGAGAGGGCGCCAACACGGCGCACACCAAGGCAGCGGCCACCGCCAGGGCAGGGCGCCACAAGGCGGGCTTGCGCTTGGGCAGTGCCAGCGGTTTGTTCAGTTGTTGCAATTGGGCGAGGTCGGCCCATAACTGTTCGAATTCGGCATAGGCGCGCGCATGGTCGGGCACCGCCTGCCAGGCGGCAAAGGCTTTACGGTCGGCGCGGCTGACTTCGTTGCGGTTGCGTGCAAACCAACTGGCGGCCTGGGCATCGATGGAATCGCTCGCTTGGCTGTCCAGCGCGTTTGTGTCGCTCGGGCGGTTCATTCTGGCTGCTCCGTGCCGATGTCGGGTTGAAGGCGTCGCTTGCAGTGCAGCAGGGCAAAGGCGATGTGCTTTTCCACCATGCTGGTGGAGATGCCCATGCGCGTTGCGATCTGCGCCTGGCTCAAGCCTTCGAAGCGGTGCAGCATAAGGGCTTCTCGTCGGCGCGGCGAGAGTTCGGCAAGGACTTCTTTCAACTGTTCCAGGCGTTGCAGGCGAAGGGCGGCGGCCATGGGGTCGTTGTGCTCGTCGGTGACCGGCTCGGCATCCATTTCGGCGTGATCAGGGTGGACGGTTTGCCGTACCTTCTGTTTGCGCCAGTGATCGCGCAGCAGGTTGCGCGCCATCTGGAACAGAAACGCCCGTGGCTGCTCGACCTTGGCACGGTCGCGGTAGCCCAGCCATTGGGTAAACACATCCTGGGCCATGTCCGCCGCGTCGCTGGCGTTGTCCGTGCGTTTACGCAGGAAATACAGAATGTCTGCATAAAACCCGCGACAGGCATCGGCCGCCGACGGGTCGGGCTGGGGACGAGACATGGATACCCTTCTTGACGAAGTACGATGTGGAAAAGTCGCGAATGATATCGAGAACTATTGTCATTTGTCTCCAGCTAAATAGATCTCCCGTGTTTGGCTGGAAAAAATTGGGGCATGGCCTTTAATCCTACAAGTTTGGGAGCGATATCCCACTCAAAGGAGAAAGTCATGGCTGGATGGTATGAGTTGAGTAAAAGCAGTAACGGGCAGTTTCGTTTCGTGCTTAAGGCGGCGAACGCAGAAACCATATTGACCAGCGAGCTTTACACCACCCGCGGTGCTACTGAAGCAGGCATTGCTTCAGTGCAGGCAAACAGCCCACATGATGAACGTTATGAGAAAAAAGTGGCCAGCAACGGCCAGCCGTTCTTCAACCTCAAGGCTGCCAATCATCAAGTGATCGGCAGCAGTGAGCAGTACACCTCTACAGCCGCACGAGACAATGGCATTGCCAGCGTCAAGACCAATGGTTCCAGTGTCACTATCAAGGACAAGACCTGACGGTTGTGCAAGAAGGCCTACGCCCGGCTCGCGAGAGCCGGGCGTTTTTATACCGATGACAGCAACGCTTTGAGCTGTCCGATCCCTGCCTCACCCAACGGGAACACCGGCAAGCGCGGATTACCCACCTCCAACCCGGTCAAGCGCAACCCGGCCTTGATCGTCGCCGGCAGCCCGCCTTTGAGGATGAATTGCAGCAAGGGCAACTGTCGGTAGAACAGCTCCCGCGCCTTGTTCAAATCATCGGCCAGTACGGCCTGATACAAGCTCAGGTTCAGTTGCGGGATCAGGTTCGGCGCCGCGGTGCACCAGCCTTTGGCGCCAGCCGCGAAGGCTTCCAGCGCCAGCGGGTTGCAGCCGTTGTAGAACGGCACGTCACTTTGCAGTTTCAACTGGTGCATGCGCTGGATGTCGCCAGTGCTCTCCTTGACCATCGTCACGTTCTCGACCTGCTTGAGGATGCGCAGGATCAGCTCCACCGACATGTCGGTGCCGCTGGTGGCCGGGTTGTTGTAGAGCATGATCGGCACGCCGATGCTGTCGCCGATGGCGGCGTAGTGAGCGAGGATTTCCGCGTCACTGAGTTTCCAGTACGAGGCCGGCAGCACCATGACCACATCGGCGCCGTGCTCTTCGGCATAGCGGGCGCGGCGTACGGCTTTGGCGGTGGTCAGGTCGGACACGCTGACAATGGTCGGCACGCGCTTGGCGACTTTCTTGATGCTGTAGGCGCTGACTTCATCCCACTCGGCATCGCTCAGGTAAGCGCCTTCGCCCGTGCTGCCCAAGGGCGCAATGGCGTGGACGCCGCTGTTGATCAAGCGGTCGATGGAGTGCCCGAGGGCGTCGAGGTCAACGCGTTGGCCGTCGGCACTGAAGGGGGTGATGGTGTAGCCGATAATGCCGTGAATGGTTGGGTTGGACATGGGAAAAACTCCGGTCGAAAAAGGGGCAATCAGTTCAGGCAGTCGGCGTGCTTGCGCAGGTTTTGCCGGGCGTAGTAGTTGAACGCGGCGCCGTGGCGCTTGGGCTTGGAGATCCAGTCATGGGCCTCGCGCCCCAGCTCCGGCAGGATCGGTTTGACGCTGCCCGCAGACATCGCCAGCAACTGCAACTTGGCAGCCCGTTCGATCAGTTGCGCAATCACGCAGGCTTCTTCGATGTTGGCCCCGGTGGACAACTGCCCGTGGTGCGAGAGCAGGATGGCGCGCTTGTCGCCCAGGGCCGTGGTGATGATTTCCCCTTCTTCGTTGCCCACCGGCACGCCGGGCCAGGCCTCCAGGAACGCGCAATCTTCGTACAGCGGGCAAAGGTCCATGTGCGACACCTGCAACGGCACTTCCAGCATCGACAGCGCGGCAATGTGCGTGGGGTGTGTGTGGATGATGCAGTTTACATCCGGGCGGCCGCGGTACACCCAGGTGTGAAAACGGTTGGCGGGGTTGGGAATGCCATGGCCTTCCAGTACTTCGAGGTCTTCGTTGACCAGCAGCAGATTGCTGGCGGTGATTTCGTCAAAACCCAGGCCCAGTTGCTGGGTGTAGTAGGTGCCGGGCGTCGGCCCACGTGCGGTGATCTGCCCGGCCAGGCCGGAGTCGTGGCCGTACTCGAACAGGATTCGGCAGGTCAGCGCCAGCTTTTGCCGGTCGGTCCACGTATTATCTGCCAGGCTGTTTTGCATCTGGCTCAGTGCTTGCTTGACCAGTTGGTCTTTTGGGAGTGCTAATGTCTTGGCCATATTGATGTCCTTTGGATGGTTCAATGGACGTCGGATTTGCTGGTCGCCCGCTGCTCGCAAGGTCGTTGGGTGAGTGCAAATGACACTAAAGATGCTATATGACACTTTGTGTCATTGGCAAGTCTGTCTCATCGCTTTCTGCATGGATTAACCGCAGCAAATGTCTATCCGCTTGAAAATATTAAGAAAAAAACTTGGCGTAACCCTGGAGGCCCTGGCCGAAAAATCCGGGATGACCAAGAGTTACCTGTCGAAAGTCGAGCGCGGGCTCAATACGCCCTCCATCGCCGCGGCATTGAAACTGGCCAAGGCTCTGAACGTGAAGGTCGAAGAGCTGTTCAGCGAAGACAACGTCAGCCTCGACAGCTACAGCCTGGTGCGCAGCCATGAGCGGCCCGACACCTCGCCGGGTTATGCGGTGCTTGCCCACCAAGTCAGCGAGCGCAGCCTGCTGCCGTTCATCATTTATCCGCCGGCGGAGTTCACCGACAAAACCTTCAAGGAGCACTTGGGAGAGGAGTTTTTATTCGTGCATGAAGGCCAGGTTGAGGTGGATTTCATGAGTGAGCGGGTGCTGTTGGCGCGCGGCGATGCGCTGCATTTCAACGCGCAGAAACCCCACCGGATTCGCTCGGTGGGAGAGGTGCAGGCGCAGTTGCTGGTGGTGGTGCACAGCGCTGAGGAATGAGGCAGATCCCGACTTGAAATGCAGTCAATGTGGGAGCTGGCTTGCCTGCGATAGCGGTTTATCGGTGCCCGATCTGTCGCTGACCCACCGCCATCGCAGGCAAGCCAGCTCCCACATTTTGCTCAGCGTTCCACAGGGACGGACAATGCCGGATTACCCAGTGGGTGCGTACGCGCTGTAAAGAACCTCAGTTCCACAGCAGAGCCCTCGAACAACTCCAGATACCGCCGCTTCTGCTGGCGAATAAACCCATCGCTGCGCCCCGACACCGAGATCGCCAGGGTGTTGATGCTGGCCTGGCCGATAGCATCCACCAGGTGTTTATCCTGCGGCCCCAAGTCATGGCCGAAGATGCACAGCGCGCCTTCATGGCTCAACAGCTGTTCATAACAGAACGACAGATAATCCGAACTGCGGATACTTTTGAGTTTCTCCTCCACCTTGCCTTCACTGACAAACAGCGGCACATCGTCGAGGGTCTTGATCGTGTTGTTGATGGCAAAACTGCTGAGCAGGGTGCTGTCGGTGGACGGCAATTTGCGCGCCGTGCCGTCGAGGTTGCGCACCAGGTGCAGGCCGCCGTGCAGGTACAGGATGCGGGTGGCGTCGGTGTGCGTATTGCGCAAGTCGAAGCTTGAGTCGGCGCTGCGAAACAGGTCGTCAATGCCCGGTGCGTGCAGGGTCGCCCAATAGTTGAGCAAGTCGTAGTTACTGGTGAAGACGGTGGCGTAGGTGGTCAGCTCCGCGTTGATCGTCGCCAGCGTCGACGGTTGCACCAGGCGCCAGGGAATGTGCACGGTATGAATGGTGTTGATCAGCGCTTCCTTGATCGCGTAGTAACGGTTACGCGGCGCCGCCGAGCTGACCGCCAGGGCTTTGTTGACCCGGCTGGTGGTTTTCAAGGCGCCCAGCGCTTGCTCGAAACTGCGGGTCTGCAAGGCATCGAACACGCTGAGTTCGGAGGGGCTCAGGGGTTTTTCTTCGACGGTACGGGCGTTTTCGAACAGCGAGTCGTAGGCAAAGTCTTCCCAAATCGTACGGCTGGCGCCGTTGCCGATCAGAATCCCGCTGAAGTCGACGGCAGCGCGCAGGGCGCTCCAGTCTTCAAGGTGGGCGTCAATATCCTGGAAATCCTTCATTGCGGCGGGTCTACTCGAAATCGGCTGGGGGGTGACTTTATCACGAGCCGGCATTGATCCTGATCAAGATGCGCCACGCGGTACAGGTTGATTCTGTCGGCATAAAGCCTTTGAGGATTGATCATGAGCAGCACGTTCTTCATCCCCGCCGTCAACATCATGGGCATCGATTGCCTCGACGAAGCGATGACCGCCATCCGCAACTACGGCTTTGGCAAGGCGTTGATCGTCACCGACGTCGGCCTGGCCAAAGCCGGTGTGGCCGGCATGATCGCCGAGAAGCTGGCGATGCAGGATATCGACTCGGTGATCTACGACGGCGCCAAGCCCAACCCCAGCGTGGAAAACGTCGAAAAAGGCCTGGCGTTACTGCAACAGAGTGCCTGCGATTTCGTCGTGTCCCTGGGCGGCGGGTCGCCCCATGACTGCGCCAAGGGCATTGCCCTGTGCGCCACCAACGGTGGGCGTATCGGCGACTATGAAGGCGTCGACCGATCGAGCAAGCCACAACTGCCGCTGGTTGCCATCAACACCACCGCTGGCACGGCCAGCGAGATGACGCGTTTTTGCATCATCACCGACGAAAGCCGCCACGTAAAAATGGCCATCGTCGATCGCAATGTCACGCCGTTGCTGTCGGTCAACGACCCGGCGCTGATGGTCGGCATGCCCCAGGGCCTCACCGCCGCCACGGGCATGGATGCGCTGACCCACGCCATCGAAGCCTACGTGTCCACCGCCGCGACACCGATCACCGACGCCTGCGCGATCAAGGCCATCGAGTTGATCAGCGCCAACCTGCGCCTGGCGGTCCGCGACGGCACTGACAAGGCCGCACGGGAAAACATGGCCTATGCGCAGTTTCTCGCCGGCATGGCCTTCAACAATGCGTCCTTGGGTTTCGTGCATGCCATGGCTCACCAATTGGGCGGCTTGTACGACCTGCCCCACGGCGTGTGCAACGCCGTGCTATTGCCCCATGTACAAAGCTTCAATGCCAGCGTCTGCGCCAAACGCCTGAGCGACGTGGGCCGGGCCCTTGGCGCAGATATCAAGGGCATCACCGCCGAGGAGGGCGCCCAGGCTGCCATCGCGGCGATTCGTCGGTTGTCCCAGGACGTGGAAATCCCTGCGGGCTTGCGTGAGCTTGGCGCTAAGTTGCAGGACATCCCGTTGCTGGCCAGCAATGCGTTGAAAGATGCCTGCGGGCTGACCAACCCACGGCGGGCGGACCAGCGTCAGATTGAGGAGATCTTTCGTAGCGCGTTTTGATCCGAGCTGCAGCGGGCAAGGCATATGCATGTGCCGCCCGCCAACGCCACACACAACACCGCCAGCGGCCACGCCTGCTGGCTCACCAATAGGCTTGCCGCACCGCCGATCATGGCTGCCATCAACTGATGCACAAAACCGCCGAGGGCCATGGCGTAGGAGCCGCTGATGGGGGCCTCATCATTGGCGAGAGATAAACTGATAGGGTAACTGATAGACTGCCCCAGCACCGCCACGCAATAGGGCAACCACAGCAGCACCGCGAGCCCACTGGCAAGCACGCTGCCTAGCAACATGGTCGCCGTACCGAGCAGTACCAATGCAACGCCTGCACGCATCATTCTCAAGCGACCTGTGCGTGCAACGAAGCGATTGACCATTAACGCACCTGCCAGGTAAGCCCCACTGATCGGCCAACCCAGCCAGCCGTATTCCATTGCGCTCCACTGAAAACCTCCCTGAAAAATCAACGGTGCGCAGGTATTGAATGCAATGATCACCCCATAGCCCAAACCGCCGGCCAGTGCGGCGTGCAGAAAGGGAGGATGTCGCGCAATCGCGTTGTAAACACGCCAAGCGCGGACCGGAGAGCCAGCTTTTGCTTGCGTCGCAAATACCACCCGCTGCAACACCCCTATCAAAGCGACAGCCCCGATTGCCAACGTATAGAAAATTGCCTTCCAGCCAAACGCCATTTGCAATAACGAACCCACGAATTGGCCAATACCCAAGGCGACCACGAAGGTCATCCCCAGCCACGATAGTCCTTTGGCCAACTGTGCACCGCTGAAGTTGTCGCGCACTAATACCCGCGCCATGACGGACATCCCACCAGCCCCCAAGCCTTGAAGCAGGCGTAAGGCTAGAAATGACTCAACGTTGAACGCTGATGGGATCGTCGCACTCGCCAGGGCATACACCGCCAAGGCTGCAAGTAACACCGGTTTTCTGCCAAGTCGCTCAGCCAGACTACCCCACAGCAGCATTGGCAAGGCCATGCCCACCAGATACACCGCTAGAGCCAGAGCAACATGCTTTTCGACGGCTAAAGCTTGCGCGATTGCTGGGACTGCGGGCAGATAGCTGCTGATACCGGCTTGAGCGAGGAAGGCAGCACTACAGGCGAGGAGGAGAGCGATATTGCTTTTCAATAAAAATCGTCCTATATCCTAAGTAAGGAAGAAACTGCTAGTTCGGCATCGTTTACACAGTTTTTAATCCGTTTCAGTAATCGTGGCCATTATTGAACGTCCCCATTAGGTAGCTTCTGACTGGGAGTGCAAGCTGGTGCTGGTTTTTGAGGCCGTGGTTAGTTGGGTTAGCTGTGCGCAAAACGACTCTATCGTTGTAGGGGACATATCTGCTCGGAGCGTTATGCGTACGGCTGATTTTCCTTTTGGCACTACCGGAAAAAATACAGCAGATGTAAAAAAGCCAATGTCCGAAAGTCGGGTAGCGAGCTCATTCGCTTTTTCAGCTTCTCCACAGTTAATTAAGCGTATGGCAGTCTGGGTGCCATGCTGCTCTGTATATATTAATTTGTCAAATAGTTGAATGTTAAATTGAAGTTTTTCTTGAGGCTCGTATAGCTCTTCAGTCTGGTGTATTTTTAGCGACGCCAGCCCAGCGCCAATAGCCGCTGAGTTCAGACTTTGCGACCAGTTGCTCGGGCCACCATAACGGTACATCAGACTTTTTTGTCGTTCGCTGCCAAACATGATCAACCCGCCGCTAGCACCGAAAGACTTTCCTAAGGACGCGACTATTAGTGTCTGATCGTCTTGCGCATGCATAAATGGCCGGATGTAACCACGTCCTCCCTCTCCGAATGCCGACAGCGCATGCGAGTCGTCCATATAGAGAAATAGCCCATAACGAGCTTTTAAGTAAAGTAAACCGTCAACGTCCGTAACGCCGCCCATGCTGTATATGCCGTCAGCTATATACGCGACGCATTTGCGGGTTTTGCATAAATCTTCAATGAAAGAGAGATCGTTGTGGGGGGCGGTCACTACTTCGGTCTCATCAGCGCAGGACGCTTTGATGTGATTCATCGAGTAATGCGAGTGCTTGTCGAATACCATTGTAGGCGGGCAATTACTAGTAAAGGCTCCGCTCGCGAGCAGAGGGAGCAGTCCAGAGCTAGCAGCACTGCAAGACAATGTGCTTAAACAAATGGAGTCAAAGTGATCCGATAGTTCTAGCTCGTATCGTTCGAGTATTTCCAGTTTGCAACGGTTTTTTGAATTTGCGATTCGCAGGGTTTTGGCCTCCCTTATTCCCTGCATCGCACCTTCTATTATGGCCGGGTGGTGATCGAGCCCAAGATATGAGGTTGTGCAGAAGTGATGGAAGTCGCGCCCATATTGATCTGTCAGGTAATTATTGCTTTTGACGGTGACATTGAGCTCGCATATTCGCCCGCTCTTTGCCGAGTGCCAGTCCGTTTCGGCCAATGCTATGAGTTTTTTGTAATTTGAGAATTTGTGTGTGAGCGATGAGTTTTCCATTTCTCTAGCGTCCTTTGGGGGGGGCTGGAAAACACTACCGGGAAAATTTTGATTCGATAAGTCAGACGATTCCCATGTGCGATAGCCCGGATGGAGTATTTCGTGTAGGTACATTCCTGCTTTTAGGATGGCACAGTAATGTCATTCGAATAGCTGCCTACAATGTCCTGGTGTGCCAAGGGACCTGAAGGGGGGTGATATCATGCGATTTAATGGGGGTGTGCGTCAGTAAATTGGGTAAGGTGCCGGCGTGCAGGGCGGATGTGCCGGTAGCCTTCAAGAGGCTCGTCTGTCGACTCGCCAAGTCAGTGGGATGAAGGAATATTTGATGAGAGTTCTGTTATTCGGCGCCACCGGCATGGTGGGCCAGGGTGTGCTGCGCGAGTGCCTGCTGGCGGCCGATGTGCAGGAAGTGGTAGCCGTCGGCCGCACGCCCCTGACTCAGGAGCACGGCAAGCTGCATCAGGTATTGCACAACGACATGCTGGATTTCCAACCCCTGGAAAACCTGCTGCAGGGTTTTGATGCCTGTTTCTTCTGCCTGGGTGTTTCGTCGGCGGGCATGAAGGAGGCGCGCTATACCCACCTCACCTATGACCTGACCCTCGTGGCGGCCAGCACCCTGGCGCGGCTCAATCCGCAGATGACCTTTATCTATGTGTCCGGCGCCGGCACGGACAGTTCCGAAGCCGGCCAGTCGATGTGGGCGCGGGTCAAGGGCAAGACCGAAAATGCCTTGCTGCGCTTGCCGTTCAAGGCGGTGTATCTGTTCCGCCCGGGGATCATCCAGCCGTTGCACGGTGTGCGTTCGAAGACGCCGTTGTACCAATCCTTCTATAGCGTGCTCGGGCCGGTGCTTTCGTTTGTGCGGCGACTGAAACCGGATTGGGTGGTGAGCACCGAGACCGTCGGCCGTGCGATGTTGCAGGCGGCCAGCCAAGGCGCGCCGCAGCCCGTGGTGGAGCAGGCGCAGATCAATCGCCTTGCGGCTGAGCGCCGCTGAACTGAATCAGCGCAACGCCGCTGATCAGCAGTAGCGCGCCCAACACCCGGGAGGTTGTCAACTGACGTTCCACTAGGCCGAACAGGCCGAAATGGTCCAGCAGCAATGACGCGAGAACCTGCCCGGCCATGGCCAGCGCAATGAAGCCCGATGCGCCGAGCTTGGGCAGCAGCATCAACGCCAATGAAATAAAACACACGCCAAAGGCACCGCCGGCCCACATCCACAACGGTGCCTTGCTGATAAAGGCCAGGCTCGGCAGGGGTAAACGCAGCGCCACAATCACCGGCAGCAGCACGATGATGCTCACCAGTAACGAAGCCAGGGTGGCCCACAAGGGATGGCCGAGGCCGCGCCCGAGGTTGGCGTTGATCGCACTCTGAAACGGCACCACCGCGCCGGCGAACACCGCCAGCGCTAACAAACCTACCCAATGCAACACAGTCATCTCGACGCTCCCAAAGGTTTTGCTGGACTCTAGGGTATTCGTCGCTCAAATTTAAATTCCGAATTATTATGCCGAGCATGCAGCTGATGAATGATCTGCGTCGCATCGACCTGAACCTGCTGGTGATCCTCGACGCTTTGCTCAGCGAGCAACACGTCACCCGCGCCGCCGAGCGCCTGCACCTGAGCCAGCCGGCGGTCAGCCATGCGTTGGCGCGGCTGCGCGATATGCTGGGCGACCCGCTGCTGATGCGTCAGGGCGGCACATTGGTGCCAACCGCCCGAGCCATGGAATTGGCGGCGCCATTGACCGAAGCCCTGGCCCAGGTGCAGGCCTTACTGGCGCCGAATCGTTTTGACCCCACTTCTGCCAAGCGCCGCTTTCGTGTGGCGATGTCGGACTACAGCGCGGCCATATTCCTGCCCGGCCTGGTTCGCGTCCTACGCCATGAAGCGCCCGGTATTGACTTGCAGATTATCCAGGCCAGCCGCGAAGGCATGGTTGAGGGTGTGCTCAATGGCGATCTCGACCTGGCTGCGGGCGTATTCCCCGATATGCCCGCCGAACTGCGGACTACGCCGCTGTTCGAAGAGCATTACACCTGCCTGGTCGACCCCACCAGCCTTGCGCCCAACGGAGTGCTGGACCTGCCGACATATCTGTCACGTCCCCATGTGCTGCTGGAGATGCGCGGCAGCGGCACGCCGGAAATCGAACGGGCGCTTACGGCCATTCGTGAACGCCGCCACGTGGCGATCAGCCTGCCGCACTGGAGCGTGGCGCCGCAGTTGATCCAGGGCACGGACCTGATTCTGACGGTGTCGTCCCGTGGTTTAATGAATATCGACGCTCGGCAATTGCTGGCCGTGCCACCGCCGTTTCATATTCCGTCGTTTGCCTTTGAGCTGGCCTGGCATACGCGGCGGGGTGGCGATGTGGGGTTGCAGTGGTTGATTGGCAGGGTGGTGGGTGTATTGTCCGCAGACCCACGATAACGCGAGAACACCTAGATGCTCAGCGGTTTCAACCACCTGACCCTGGCCGTCACCGATGTGCCGCGCAGCGTCAGTTTCTATCACGACCTGCTGCGCCTGCAGCTCGACGCAACCTGGGACAACGGTGCCTACCTCTCACTGCCTGGGCTTTGGCTGTGCCTGTCGCTGGACCCGTTGCGCTCGACTGCTCCGGTGGTGGATTACACCCACTATGCCTTCACTGTCGATGCTGCTGATTTCGCTCCCTTGGTCGAACACCTGCGCGCTGCCGGTGTACAGGAATGGCGAGACAACCGCAGCGAAGGCGCATCGTTTTATTTTCTCGATCCCGACGGCCATAAGCTGGAGGTTCATGTCGGCGATCTGGCCTCGCGGCTGCAAGCCTGTCGCGCCCAGCCCTATGCTGGAATGAAGTTTTACCCACCGCGCTGAAACATGCAGAATCGTTCACCCTCAAGCGTCTGTTGGAGCGTCTACCATGACCCCATCCTTGCTGTTCGCCGTGCTGGCTTCGGGTTTTATCTACGGCATTACCCCAGGCCCCGGTGTCCTGGCCGTATTCGGCATCGGTGCGGCTCGTGGCCGGCGTGCCGGGGCAGGATTCTTGTGCGGTCATTTGCTCGGCGATGTGGTGTGGTGCAGCACGGCGCTGATTGCCATCGTCGGTGCGCGGGAAGTCGGCAGCAGTGCGTTTGACGTACTCGGTGTACTCAGTGGAATGTATTTGTTCTGGCTCGGCTGGCGTGCGATCCGTACCCAACGCCGCAATAGCGACGCCCCTCAGGGCGCGGCGCGCCATCCGTTCTGGCACGGTATTCTGTTTGGCTTGACCAATCCCAAGGCCTATCCGGTTGCCGTGGCGACGTTCACCGCGTTGCTGTCCAGCCGAGCCGAGTTGTTGACTTGGTCGATGCTGCCGACGTTGATTCTGCTGAGCTTTATCGGTGGCTTGCTGGCCTACGCGATCCTGATCGGCGTGGTGGGTGCCCAACGGGTGCGCACGCTGTATCAACGCCATGAAATCCTGATCACCAAGCTCTGCGGCGTGATGTTTATCGGCTTCGCCCTCAATGCCCTGGCGCACGCATTGCCGGGCCTGTTCGGCAGCAAAGCGGCCTGAGGCGACGACGACCGTTCGTCGCACAGGTAAGTTTTTTCTAAACCTTTACCGCCGTGAAAATTCGAATTCAGGGCGGGTTGTATGCTCCCGCGCCTATTTTTGCCCTGGAGGAACCCATCATGAGCCGCATGGCTATCCGGTTACGCACCGCCAGTTTCGCGATGCTGCTGGGCCTCGGCGCCAGCAATGCTTTCGCCCAGTCGCCTGCAGCATTCATCGAGCAGGCTTCGGCCAAAGGCATGGCCGATATCGAAACCAGTCGCATGGCCCATGCCAAGACCTCGTCCCAGGAAATCAAGGACTACACCATTGAGGTCATCAACGAGCGCACGCTGGCCAACCAGCACTTGGCGGCGATCGCCAAGAAGCTCGATTTGCCAGTGGCCCCACGGGAGAAGATCGTTGATAAGGCCGAAACCCTGATGCCTGAACTCAAGGACGGCGATTCGTTTGACGCTGCCTATACCGCGCAGCAGGTCAAGGAGAACGAAGACGCCATCGCCCTGTTCAAGAAAGAAGGCGCGGCGTCGGATGTGCCAGAGATCAAGGCACTGGTGGATGAGACGCTACCCAAGCTTGAAGAGCGCTTGCAAAAGGCCCGGGCCCTGGCGTCGACCTACGGTAAGGGCCATCAAGGCGACGGTTGAGGCGGCTACTGGAAATGAAAAAACGGCGGTTGGAGAGGATCCAACCGCCGTTTTCATATCAACAGGACTATGGGTTTTTTCTGCCGTGCTTTTAGGAGCGAGCCTACGGTATCTCAAGGCGGCGAGCGCAAGACTGGGTTTTTACCTGGATAACCTCTATGACCGCATATGCCACCTGCGACCTGCGCACACTTTATCACCTGACCGAAGATCACTATTTTTCTGCCACCTGCGGCCTGCATCGTCGTTATAGCGCGGCTATCAACGCTTATTTCGTTGACGTATGTTCTGGCCTGTATGACTTGTTATTTATTCGCGTGGGCAGCGCTCCATTGGGCGAAGCTTTTGCTGACCCGTTGGGCTTGATCCATGGTTCCGTCCTTGCAATACGCATTGTGGTTCATGAGGAAAAGGTCGCTGAGCTACGCGAGGCGCTCTGCGCAATCGGTTTCCAGCCTGCCGAACAGACAACCGCGATGGTTCTCGAGCTGTCGCGTTTTATTCCAAGGATGAGCGAGGGGACTCTACAGATCTGCCTGACGCGGGATTTGAACGAATGGGTGGGTCCAGTTGGCAGTGCATATTCGATGCTTCCCGAGGTCGTTGTGAACTATCAGGAACGGCACCAGAGGGCGCTTGATGCGGGTGAGTCCCTTTACCACTTCACCTTGTCCGCCGAGGGGCGGGTGAGCTGTTCGTTGACGTTGTCATTGTGTGAAGGCGAGGCCCGTCTGAATGATGTCGGCACGCTCAAGGGCTTTCGTGGAAGAGGCTATGCCACTTGCCTGATTCAAGCTGCCCTGCTTCACGCCTCGAGCCTGGGGGCTCACCGATGTTTTCTCGAGGCCTCGGCGGAGGCCATCTCGCTGTATCAACAGTTGGGCTTTGCACGTTTGTTCGAGTATCAGGCTTTCACTCGCGGAGCGCTTGCTGAACGGTAATCAAAAAGCCATTTTTGCCTGGCTGCGATCCTCAAGCGTCAATAGATACTGCTTGGCCTCAAGCCCTCCGGCAAACCCGGTCAGCCCGCCCGAAGCGCCCACCACTCGGTGGCATGGCGCAACGATCGAGATCGGGTTGCGCCCATTCGCGGCACCGACTGCGCGCACGGCTTTGGGGTTGCCGATCTGCTCGGCGATCTGGCTGTAGCTGCGGGTTTCGCCGAAGGGAATGGTCAGCAGTGCCTGCCAGACCTGCTTCTGGAAGTCAGTGCCGGCGAAGTCCAGCTCGAGTTCGAATTGGTTACGCGTTCCGGCAAAGTATTCCTTCAATTGGCGTTCGGTTTCGCGCAACACCGGGCTGTCGTTGGCCTCGATCAATTCACCCAGGCGTACGCGATTGGCGCGTTCTACTTCCCAGAGGATGGCGCTGAGTTTGCCACCGCGCGCCACCAGGGTGAGTTCACCGACAGGGGAAGGCATGAGCTTGTAGTGGTAGGTCATGAGCAGTTTCCTTGAAGGGCGTTGAGGGGGGACGACGCCACTGTAGTTCCACCAAGGGGTTTGGGAACTACGTTTCTTGCGGTCAAATTCTTCGCCCAATTAGAAATTCCAGTAAACCCAGTTGGAAAAATAGGGATACCAGTAGAGCCTGGCGACAATGTAAAGGGCTATGAGTACTGACGCTGTACTTAACATGACCATAGAAATGACGTTGAGCAGGGTGACAAACAAAGCGAACACAGCCACGCGTGGGGTTGCGTGACGCCAGGCAAACCTCACGCCATACGCTGACGCGGCAATCACTCCTAACTCCAGCAAAAATCTAAGGGGGAAGGGGAAGGGCAGCCGTACAAACGAGACCAGCAGCGGCAAAACCAACACCCAGCCGGCTACTTGGCGCAGGATGATTTTGGGTGTGGTTTTTTTGGTGTCCAGCATTGCCATATTCCGAACTCTGGGCCGATGAGCCTACATTATCGCGAGGTGTTGCCGGCCTTGCCGTAAGACTTTGCTTAGGCGTACCTACCGCTCCTGCTGTAATACCTGGAGCGCCGCGGATGCCAGAAAAGAAATCCCGAGCGGCTTTTTTCCTGTGGATGATTCAACACGTATTCAACGATGAGATTCAACAGATAGGCGGGCAGGGTGATGTTGAGTATGGGGGCGCACAAATGGCGCCGCTTGGAGGTATTACAAGGTGCTTCACACCCTCAGGCTCGACTGCCGAGCAGCAGATGAGCGCTGGAGAATAAATTTTAGACATAAAAAAACCGGTCACCAAGGACCGGTTTTTTGTGCATCCTGCGTCAGAACCTTCCTGACGCCAGCGCAAATCTGAGTGGAGCGGGTAGAGGGAATCGAACCCTCGTCGGAAGCTTGGGAAGCTACTGTTCTACCATTAAACTATACCCGCTCAGAACGGCTGACTTTGTACCAGATGTTCGGCTGGATTTGAAGTTTTTCTTTGAAAAATGTGAGAGTTGCATGTGGCGAGGGAGCATGCTCGCCACAGTGTCAGGCTTGATCTCAAAGCGCCCACGCATGTTGCGCCTGGCCCTGGCTATACCGCAACGGGCTGGCGGGCCGCTGCCCTTTCAAGAAGCCCACCACGGCCTCACGGCTATCGCGGCACGCGGCTTTATGTTCCATGTCCAGGAAATGCCCCGTTGCCTGGATGGTGCTGAAGCAGCTCTTGGCCACATGCTGGCCAAACAGCTTGGCGTCGTCTGCGCTGGTGTATTCGTCCCACTCGCCGTTCAAGAACAGCACCGGAATGTCGATTTGCCTGGCCGCCTTGAGGTAGCACTGCCGGTCGCTGTTGAGCACGTGGCTGATGTGAAAGTGCATTTGCCCGTATTCGTGTGCGGCCAGGCTGCTGACATGGCGGTAATTGAAGCGTTTGAACAGCGACGGCAGGTGCTTGCCAATGGTGCTGTTGACCAAGTGGCCGACACGGTCGCGGTCGAGGTTGCCCAGGTAGTCGACGCCTCGTTCGAGGTAATCGCGCATCGGCGCATTGATTACCGGCGAGAAGGAGCTGATCACGGCTTTTTCTATCCTACGGGGCCGCTGTGCAAGGGCCACCAACGTGGCGGCGCCGCCCCAGGAGAAGGACAGCACATGTTCAGCGGCGAAGTGGTCGAGCAGTTCCAGGAGGATCTGGCCTTCGACTTCCTTGGTGAGCATCTGCTCATGACGGTTATGGATTTTGGAACGGCCAGCGTAGGGCTGGTCGTACAACACCACATTGAATTGCGGGTACAGGCTTTTGACGGTTTGAGCGAAGGACGCCGTGGTCGCCATGGAGCCGTTGACCAGGACGATGGTCTTTGCCGCCGCGTCCGCGCGATAGAACTCCGTGTAAACCCGATACTGACCCTGTATATCCAGCACAGCGATTTCTGGCCTCATGTCGTAAGACTCCTGGCAAGCGGGTAGTGCGCGCAAATCACTTTGCACGTGCTTTATGACAGGTAGGCATACGCCTGGAAAATGAAGGCTCACGTCGGTCCGATGACGGCTGGCCGGCGGGTGTTGTTATGGCGGGCGGTTTGCCGGGAGGGCCCGACGATCAAGCACGGGCGCGGCAGGTGTTTCTTGGAGGTTATAGGGCGACTCATCAGTCATCATCTGGCTGAAGCCTTGATTCAAGCAGCACCGAAGGCAGGTCGCAAGGTAAGCGGTTGGTTTTTTGCCATCACCGGCTGAACGGTCGTCAGATGAGTCGGATCTCGTCGTCAGTCAGTGGCCGATACTGACCCGGCGCAAGCGAGGTATCCAGCACCAAGGGGCCCATTCGCTCGCGGTGCAGGCCGATTACCTTATTATCAAAATGCCCGAACATGCGCTTCACCTGGTGATAGCGGCCTTCGACGATGCTCAACCGGGCCGTTCTTGGGCCCAGCCGTTCAAGTTTGGCAGGTTGGGTAGTGAGATCTTCAAAGGCGAAATACACCCCTGCCGCGAACGTCATCGCATACTGCGGGCCGATGTCCTGTTCGGTTTGCACGTGGTACACCTTGGGCAACTTGGTCTGTGGTTGCGTGAGGCGCCGTGACCATTGGCCATCGTTGGTGATCAGCATCAGGCCGGTGGTGTTGAAATCCAGGCGCCCGGCGATATGCAGGTCGGCTTTGTCCGGTTCGTGCAGCAGGTCCAGGACCGTGGAGTGTTGCGGGTCCGACGTGGCGCTGACGCAGCCCTGGGGTTTGTGCAGCATGAAATAGCGTGCCGGCTTGCCCGCTTGCAGAATTTCACCGTCAACGCAGACCTGGCTGAACTCACGTACGTCATGGTGCGGATCGCTGACTGCAACACCCTCGACGGTCACCCGGCGCTCCACCAGCAACAAGCGCACTTGTTTACGATTGAACTGTGGCAGGTTGCTTAGGAAGCGATCAACGCGCATGGCGGTTACGCAACTGTTCGTCCACTTGGGCGCAGCGTGGGCACAGGCAGGCTTTATTGCGCACCTCATCCGGCAGGGCTTCAAGCACCGCCGGGTCGATGATGACGCTGTAGCACCAGCAGGCTTGATCGGCCGTGCGCGGATCGGCCAGGGAGCAGTCGTTGCGGGCACCGCAGGCGGGGCATAGGGTCGGTGTGGTCATGGGTCGGTTCAGGCAGGCATCGGGTAGAACAGCGGTAGTTGTTGCACGATACAGCGCGGCTGGGCGGCATTCCATCATCATGGGTTTTTGACAGACCTTCACTTCGTCTGAAACAGATGTTTCCACTTGTGTCGCGAACGCACCAGATTCGGTTTTTGATGTCAGATATTTCGTCATTTAGTGAAAGCTGAATGCCGCTCGCCAGCGTCGCTGGAGGAGCTCTTCCGCGGTCCAGGAGGCCGCCATGTATCGACGACTGCTGCTCATCGCTTTGCTCGGCCTGACCCTTTCAGCCTGCGTGCCCTATTACGATGGAGGCGCTACCTACTATCGCTCCGAGGTCTACACCGCGCCGGCGCCAGCCTATTACTACGGCGGCCCGCGTTATTACCCTTCTGGGCGCAGCTATTACGCGCCAGCGCCTCGCTACTATGCGCCACAGCCTCGCTACTATTCGGCGCCGCGCTACTACCAACCAGCCCCGCGCTATTATCCTCGCGCCGGGTACCGACCCTACCTCAACCAGGGGTGGGGCGATCGCTGGGGTAATGGCGGGCGTGGACGCGGTTCCGACCACGGAGGTGGTCGCGGCGGTCACCGTTAAATATCTTGAAAAACAAGCGGCGCATCATGCGCCGTTTTTTATAGGTACCGTATGTCCGTACTGTCAGATTTAACAGCTATCTTTGAGGCGCTAGCTGTACTTCACTAACGAGAAGCCTTGTGTTTTTGCGTGGTGAGACTGAGCAGATGGAATCCCTATGTTCAAACAATTGATTTGCGTGCTCCTGCTGATGAGCTGCTTCATTGCATCGGCAAGAGCGGAGCAGGGCTGTCCTTATACGACGCAGATCGTGTACGCCGATGGCCATTATCGCGCCAAGGACCATGGCCTGCGCTGGCAAAGCCCGAGGGTTGCGTCTCGTGGTGTTATCGACGGATTCATTGGCGCAGTCTTCATGCCGGGCGACGGCGAGGAGAGAGGACACGGCTACATGGACAAGTGCATCTACCGCACCAGCTGGAACGGGGTAGTAGCGTTGAGGCCAAGCAGGGGCAATGAGATTATCAACATGTCGTTGACCAGCTCCTTGTATTGGAAGCTGCAGCCCGATGCGTTCGAGTTGCCGGTGTATACGTGCGTGGACAGCCAACCGGACAATTGCGCGTTCAAGGTCAACGACAAACGTACAGACCTGTCAGTAGTCAGATAAATCTGCCAGAGGATTCCTACCTTCCCAGGCCTTGTCAAAGTGCGCTTGCACCACCGCTTCCGGGAGTGTGTTGATATCCGGCCAGTGCCAATGAGGCGCCTGGTCTTTGTCGATCAGGCGTGCCCGAACCCCTTCGGCGAATTCCGGATGACGGCAGCAGTTGAGACTCAGGGTGTATTCCATCTGGAACACCTGGGCCAGGGATAGGTGGCGGGCGCGCTGGAGCTGTTCCCACACCAGGTGCGCCGTCAGCGGGCAGCCCTCACTCAGGGTTTTGCCGGCCCGGCTCAATAGCGGGTCGCTGTGGTCGCGCAGCAGGTTCAAGGCGCGCCAAGCACAGAGCACATCTCCTACATCCAGCCATTCGTCGATCTGAGTGCGGCGTGGTAGCCATTGCGCGTCGGGTTGACCGCTGATCGCCTCCTGCGCCAGGGCCTTGAGCAAGCTGTTGAGTTGCATCGCACGCTGTTCCTGCCAGTTCAGCTGCAGCAGGCCATCGAGCAATTCGTCTTGCTGGTCATCGCGCAGGAAGCGATCGGCCAAGCCCAAGTCCAGCGCATCGCGGCCGTTGATATGGGCACCGGTGAGGCCCAGGAACAGGCCGAGCTTGCCCGGCAAGCGGGACAAGAACCAACTGGCCCCCACATCCGGGTACAAGCCAATGCTGATCTCGGGCATGGCCAAACGACTGCTTGGTGTGACGATACGCACGGCGGCGCTTTGCAACAGGCCCATGCCACCGCCCAAGACATAACCGTGGCCCCAGCAGATCAACGGCTTTGGGTAGGTGTGCAGGCGGTAGTCAAGACGATATTCAGCGGCAAAAAACTGCGCGGCCAGAGCCGGAACTTCGCCCGGCTGTTCACGGCAAGCCTGAGCCAGGCTGCGCACTTCGCCACCGGCGCAAAAAGCTTTGGGGCCGTTGCCGCGCAGCAGCACGCAGACGATCTGCGGGTCTTTGGCCCAGGCCTCCATGCGCTCATTCAGGGCCAGAATCATCGGCAGGGAGAGGGCGTTAAGGGACTTTGGCGCGTCCAGGCTGGCGATGCCGATGCGAGCGCCGCCACTGCCGGTCAGTTCTTCGAAATGCAGGTTCATCGTGACCTCAATCGAGAAGGTGAAGGATGAGTATGATCCCTTCGTGGGAAAGTGCCGGTGCTGTGTCAGATCAATTGACAAGCGGGGTCGGCTTTCCTAGGGTTCGCCTCATTCTTTTTTACAAGACAATTCAACTATGACCGATGGCGACCGTATCAAACTCGAACCCAGCTGGAAACACGCTCTGCGTGACGAGTTCGAGAAGCCTTACATGGCGCAATTGCGCGAGTTTCTGCGCCAGGAACATGCCGCAGGCAAAGAGATCTACCCGCCCGGCCCATTGATTTTCAACGCACTCAATTCAACACCGCTGGACAAGGTCAAGGTCGTGATCCTCGGCCAGGACCCTTATCACGGCCCTGGCCAGGCCCATGGCCTGTGTTTCTCGGTGCAACCGGGCGTGCCGGCGCCGCCGTCGCTGGTCAATATCTATAAAGAGCTCAAGCGCGACCTGAACATCGACATTCCCAACCACGGCTACCTGCAAAGCTGGGCCGACCAGGGCGTGCTGATGCTCAACACCACCATGACCGTGGAGCGCGCCAACGCCAACGCCCATGCGGGCAAGGGCTGGCAGTTCTTCACCGATCGGATTATCGAGGTAGTCAGCGAGCATCAGCCGCACCTGGTGTTCCTGCTGTGGGGCGCCCATGCTCAAAGCAAGCAGAAGCTCATCGACGCCACCAAGCATCTGGTGCTGACCTCGGTGCATCCGTCGCCGTTGTCGGCGTATCGCGGGTTTCTGGGCTGCGGGCATTTCAGCCGGGCCAACAAGTTTCTCGAGCAGAATGGCGAGGCCCCCATCGAGTGGCGTTTGCCACCCGTCTGAGGCCTGGCACATTCAACATGTGGGAGGTTTTAGAGGGCGTCGGGCTGACGGTTCCAGTGCCGAAACAAAGGCTCGGCCAAGAACAGCACGAACAACAAGCGCATCACCTGCATCGCCGTCACCAAGGGCACCGACAGCTGTAGGGTTTCAGCTGTCAGGCTCATTTCAGCGATACCGCCTGGCATCATGCCCAGGGTCAGTGATCGCAGGTCGAGGTGAGTGAGGGCGCTCAAGCCCACCGCCGCTAACGTCGCCAGCAGCATGGTCAATGCCGTGCCAATCAAGGTGCGGCCCATGAACGATGGCGCGCGACGGAAGAACTGCCGATTGAAGTGGCAGCCCAAACCGCTGCCGATCAACCATTGGCCGATCTGACTGCCGCCGTCTGGCAGGCCGATGTGTAAGTCCCAGGTCACACTGGCGATCGCGCTCACCAGCAATGGCCCGAACAGCCAAGGGTTGGGTTGGCGCAAGCGTTGCCAGCCCCAGGCAACCAGCGCACCCACCGGAAACAGCACGGCCAGCCACGCCCAGTCCACGGGCGCCGGATGGAACTGCGGCGCGCCGCCTCCGAGCAAATATTTGAAGATCGCTGGCACGCACAGCACCACCACCAGCACACGCAGGCTTTGCCCGGCCGCAACCCGGCCGAGCACCGCGCCATTGCGGGCGCCCAGGTTGACCATCTCCCCGGAACCGCCCGGCATGCTGGAGAAAAACGCCGTGGCGCGGTCTTCACCGCTGCGGCGCATCAACCACACGCCGACCACGCTTGACAAGCTGGTGACCAGTGCACCGAAGAAGATCAGGCCGAAGTGGCTCATCACCTGCTCGATCACCAGCGGGGTGAAGTGCAAGCCAATGCCGATGCCCACCACCCATTGGCCGCATTTGCGCCCGCCGGGAATCTCCGCCAATTGCCAGGGCGTGAGGCAGCGCACCAGGATGATCGCCAGCAACGAGCCGACCATGTACGGCAAAGGCCAGCCCACCAGGCTGGCCAGGTAACCGCCGGCCAGGCCGACCAGCGGTGTTCCCCACCAATGTTTAAAGGTGACCTCAGACATCGGCCAGGGCACGACGCTGTTGCACGCGTTTACGCCAGATACGCAGCAGCGGTACAAGCAGCATGATTGCGGTCAGCACCCAGACGCCAAAGGTGATAGGGCTCGACCACAGGATTTCCAGCGCACCGTTGGAGATCGACAGCGCACGGCGCAGGTTCTGCTCCATCAGGCCGCCGAGGATAAAGCCCAGCAGCAGCGGCGACAGCGGGAAGTCCAGCTTGCGCAGGATGTAGCCGAAGATGCCGATGGCGATCATCAGGAACAGATCGAAGGTGGTGGCATGCACGGCGTACACGCCAATCGCGGTGATGATGGCGATCACCGGCACCAGCGCCCAGTTCGGCACGGCGAGGATACGGGTGAAGATGCGGATCATCGGGATGTTGAGCACGACCAGCATGATGTTGGCGATGAACAACGAGGCGATCAGGCCCCAGACAATGTCCGGTTGCTGTTGGAACAGCAGTGGGCCGGGAGTGATGTTGTACAGCGACAGGGCGCCGATCATCACCGCCGTGGTGCCCGAGCCAGGAACGCCGAGGGTCAGCATGGGTACCATGGCGCCGCAGACCGACGCGCCGATCGCGGTTTCTGGAGCGGCCAGGCCGCGCATGTCGCCCTGACCGAATTTGCCGCTGGCGCCTGCGATGCGTTTCTCGGTCATGTAGGCAACGGCCGAGGCCATGGTCGCACCCGCACCCGGCAATACGCCGATGATAAAACCCGATACGCCGCAACGAAGGTTCACGGTCAGTACCGACAAGGCTTCCTTGACGTTGAACATCATGCGCCCTGTGGCTTTCACCGCTTCCTGGCCACGGTGGGTTTTTTCCAGCAGCAGGAGAATCTCGCTGATGGAGAACAGGCCGAGCACCAGGACCACGAACTGGATACCGTCGGTCAGGTGAATATTGTCGCCGGTAAAGCGGTACACACCGCTGTTGGCGTCGATGCCCACGCAAGAGAGGAACAAGCCGATCAGCGCCGCAACAAAAGTCTTCAGTGGTTTGTCACCGGCCATGCCGCCCAGGCAGACAATCGCAAACACCATTAAGACAAAATATTCCGCCGGGCCGAAAGCAATCGCCCACTTGGCCAGCAGCGGAGCGAACAGCACCATGCCGCAGGTAGCGATAAACGCGCCGATGAACGAACTCCACGCCGACAACGACAGTGCCACGCCAGCCAGGCCTTTGCGGGCCATCGGGTAGCCGTCGAGGGTGGTCATCACGGTGGAGGCTTCGCCCGGGATGTTCAGCAGAATCGAGCTGATGCGGCCGCCGTATTCACAACCCAGGTACACGGCTGCCAGCAGGATCAGCGCCGACTCGGGCGGCAAGCCCAGGGCAAAGGCGATGGGGATCAACAGTGCCACGCCGTTGATCGGACCCAGGCCCGGCAACAGGCCGACCACGGTGCCGATCAGGGTGCCGCACAACGCGGTCACAAGGTTATAGGGGCTCAGCGCAACGCCGAAACCCTGGCCCAAATAGCCAAAAGTATCCATATCAGTTCTCCAGAACGTCGAGCAGGCCGAGGGGCAACGGTACGTCCATGGTTTTATCGAACAGCAGATAAAGACCGACGCTCATCAAGGTGATGATCACCACGCTGGGCAACCAGCGGCCGCCGTACAGCCGTGCCATCGGAATACCGATCAGCATGCTGCTGAGAATGAAACCCAAGGATTCGAATGTGCCGGCAAACACCAGCAGCAGGGCCACACAGATGCCGATCTTGATCAACGTGGGTTGATCCAGCGCGGGTTCATCGTCAGTGTGTTTGGTCGCCTGCGGGCGAATCATCATGTAGATGAGCGCCAGGCCCATCAGCCCGAGCAACAGCAGGGGGAAGGCTCTTGGCCCTACGGGTTCGTAGGAAAAAGCCGCCTGATACGGCCAGGCCATCAGCGCCAGGCCGATACAGGCCAGCAATAGCACGGCAGCGAAAATGCGTTGTAAGAGCATAGAAAACTCCAAGGCCCCTCTTGTAGGAGCGAGCTTGCTCGCGAAAAACTTCAACGATAACGCGTGCTCTCTGGACGCACGTGGATGTCCTTGGGTTCTTCGCGAGTACGCTCGCTCCTACAGGGGCATTACACAAAAGAGGGGCGATTACTGGATCAGGCCGAACTCTTTGGCCAGCACTTTGTAGTCAGCCACCTGTTTCTTCACGTAGGTGTCCAGCTCCTGGCCCGTCATGGCGAACGGGAACAGCTCGCGCTGGTCACGCAGCTTGGCGAACTCCTCGGAAGCCAGCAGTTTGTCGAAGGCGTCTTTCCACCAGGCGTAGTCGGCATCGCTGACCTTTGGCCCCAGGTAGAAGCCACGCACCACCGGCCAGACGATGTCGTAGCCTTGCTCTTTGGCGGTCGGGATGTCCTTCATTTCCGGCTCATCCAGGCGTTGCTCGGAGAACACCGCCAGCAGGCGCATATCGCCGCTCTGGATATGCGGCATGGAGTCGGAGATGTCGGTACTGCCCACCTGGATATGCCCCCCCAGCAGAGCCGTAGCGATTTCACCGCCACCCTCAAGGGCGACGTAACGCAGTTCGCGCGGGTTGATCCCGGCGGCCTTGGCGATCAGTGCGGTTTGCATCCAGTCCTGGCTGCCGACGGTGCCGCCGGAGCCGATCACCACGCTGCCCGGGTCTTTCTTCAGGGCTTTGACCAGGTCGTCGAGGGTCTTGTAGGGCGAGTCGCTTTTCACCGCGATGGCGCCATAGCTGGTGCCCACTGCCGCCAACCAGCGCACGGCGCTTTCATCAAAACGGCCGAACTTGCCCTGGGCCAGGTTCAGCAACGAACCGCTCGACCAGGCGACCAACGTGCCGGCATCTGCAGGGCGCTGGGCGACGACCGCGTTGTAGGCCACCGCGCCCACGCCGCCTGGCATGTAGGTCACACGCATCGGCTTGGTCAGCAGCTTCTGGTTCACCAGCGCGCTTTGCGCCAGTTTGCAGGTCAGGTCAAAACCGCCGCCAGGGGAGGCCGGGGCGATGCATTCCGGACGCTTGGGTTCGTCGGCGGCCAGCAGTTGGCCGGCGAACAGCATGCAGCCGGCGGCGAGGGCAAATTTACGCAGTGAAGGGGTCATGGCGATCTCCATCGTTGTTGTTATAAGGGGTACTACCAAAGTGCGACGCTGTAGCTGACCAGCAAGCGCATTTCATCCGCATCACGGGCCGAGTAGTTGGAACGATAGGTGGCGTTACGCAGGCGCACGGCCACATCTTTGAACGTGCCGCTTTGCACCACGTACTTGATCTCGCTGTTGCGTTCCCACTCCTTGCCGGTCTCGCCGTTCTTGAGCTTGATGTTGTCACCCGAGAGGTAACGGCTCATGAAACTCAAGCCAGGAATGCCCAGCTTGGCGAAGTCGTAGTCGTAACGTGCCTGCCAGGAGCGTTCTTCGGCGCCGGCAAAATCGTTGATCTGCACGAAGTTGACCAGGTACGGGTCGCTGCCATCCACATACGGGAAGGCGCTGTCGCCGGACATGTGCTGGTAGCCGGCGCTGAGCTTATGGCCATTGAGGGCATAGCTGAACAGGCCGTTGAGGGACTTGTTGTCGATATTGCCGCCGCGGGCCGAGCCGGTGTCATCGCTGATTGCCAGTCGCAGGTCGGCGGCGAAAGTGCCAGGGCCCATCGGGCGTGAGGCGACCATGCCGAGGAAGTGTTGGCGATACACGTCGTCGAGCTGGGCGAAGTGGTAGCTGCCGGTGATCTTGTCGGCGAACTTGTAGTCGACGCCACCGAAGTTGAAGTGCTTGCCGGTGGCTCCGCTGAGGAAGCGGCTGTTCTTGTTATTGAGCGCGATGTCTTCGTAGTTGGTGTCGTCGCGGTCCTTGGCTTTATCCAGGCGGCCACCAGTGAATACCAGGTTCTTGAATTCCTTGGAGGTGATCAAGCCACCGTTGAAGGTCTGCGGCAGGATGCGCCCGTCGTTGGGCTTGAGGATCGGCAGTTCGGGGATCAGCGAGCCGATCTTCAGCTCGGTGGCGGAGATTTTCACTTTGCCGGTCAGGCCCAGCTTGGCGTACTCGTTGGCGGCGCGGCCGTCATCGTGGGTCGGCAGCAGGCCGGTGCCGGTGCGGTCGGGGCTGGAGTCGAGCTTGACGCCGAGCATGCCCAGCGCATCCACGCCAAAGCCGACGGTGCCGTCGGTGTAGCCTGATTGCACGTTGAGCATGAAGCCCTGGGCCCATTCGTCGCGCTTGGATTGCTGCGCACTGGTACCGTCGCGAAAGTCGCGATTGAAGTACATGTTGCGGGTTTCCAGGGTCGCGCTACTGTCTTCGAAGAAGGCAGCCTGGCTGAGCGGCGCAAAGCCGGCAAGGGCAGCGGCACTGGCGAGGGCGGTGTGGGTCAGGCGGGAAGAACGAACAGGCGGGCAAGCCTGTGGCTGGGTCGACAGCATCGTGGTGTACTCCGTTATTGTTCTTATTCTGGCGAAAACGCTTCGAGGCGTTTTTCGGGCGCTACGGGTCAGGCAACTCGGCGGGCATAGACCACCGTGGTTGGATGCTAAAGGGCGAAGCTTTCACTAACCTTTCAATCGCCTTTCAATGTTTTCGGGCTTCACAGGCCAGGTTGCGGCTGTAAACTGCCGGGCAAAGCGTGGCGCCGACCACCCCTGAACGAGGTAGAAATCCATGCGTGTCCTCCTGGTTGAAGACCATCTGCAGCTCGCCGAAAGCGTGGCCCAAGCGCTCAAGAGCATGGGTTTGACCGTTGATGTGTTGCATGACGGCGTGGCGGCGGACCTGGCCTTGAGCAGCGAGGAATACGCCGCGGTGATCCTGGACGTAGGGCTGCCGCGCCTGGATGGTTTCGAGGTGCTCGCGCGTTTGCGGGCACGTGGAAAAAATCTGCCGGTGCTGATGCTGACTGCTCGCAGTGATGTAAAAGACCGCGTGCACGGCCTGAACCTGGGCGCCGATGACTACCTGGCCAAACCGTTTGAACTCACGGAACTCGAAGCACGGGTCAAGGCACTGTTGCGGCGCAGCGTGTTGGGCGGCGAGCGTCAGCAAACCTGCGGTGTGCTGGTGTACGACCTCGACACTCGGCGCTTCACGGTCGCAGGCGAGCTGATGACCTTGACCTCCCGAGAACAAGCGGTGCTCGAAGCCTTGATCGCCCGGCCGGGGCGCGTGATGAGCAAGGAGCAATTGGCTTCCCAGGTATTCGGCCTGGACGAGGAGGCGAGCCCCGACGCCATCGAAATCTACGTGCATCGCCTGCGCAAGAAGCTCGATGGCCAACCCATCGCCATCGTCACCTTCCGCGGCCTTGGCTATTTGCTGGAAGCCCGTGATGCATAAGCCCAGCAGCCTGCGCTGGCGCTTGCTGTGCAACCTTGCGTTATTGCTGGTGTTGTTGATGCTCGCTAGCGGCATGAGCGCTTATTGGAACGGTCGCGAAGCCGCCGACACCGCTTATGACCGCACGCTGCTGGCCTCGGCACGCACCATTGCCGCCGGCTTGACCCAGGTGGACGGCACCCTCAGCGCCAATGTGCCCTATGTGGCCTTGGACACTTTTGCCTACGACAGTGCCGGGCGCATTTATTACCAGGTCAATGATATTGATCAGAAACTGATTTCCGGTTACGAAAACCTGCCTGGCCCGCCGCCCGGCACGCCCCGCACCGACGATTACCCGGCCTTGGCGCGGTTCTACAACGCCATGTATTTGGGCCAGCCTGTGCGCGTGGTGAGCCTGCTCAAGGCCGTCTCGGAGCCGAACATGAATGGCATGGCCGAAGTTCGTGTCGCGGAGACCGACGAAGCCCGGGTGGCCATGGCCCGCAGCCTGATGGCCGACACCTTGTTGCGCCTGGGCATGCTCGCCATCGGTGCGTTATTGCTGGTGTGGTTCGCGGTGAGCGCCGCACTGCGCCCGCTGGAACGCCTGCGTACGGCGGTGGAAGAGCGCCAGCCTGATGATCTGCGGCCCCTGCCCTTGGTGGAAGTTCAGGACGAGTTCGGCCCACTGGTACGCTCACTCAACCATTTCACCGAACGTCTGCGCGGGCAGTTCGAGCGCCAGGCGCAGTTTATTGCCGACGCTGCCCACGAGCTGCGCACCCCCCTGGCGGCGCTTAAGGCCAGGCTGGAACTGGGCCTGCGTGCCGAAGAACCGGCCACCTGGCGCAACACCCTGGAAACGGCCGCCCAGGGCACCGACCGGCTGACACACCTGGCAAATCAATTGTTGTCCCTGGCCCGCATCGAAAACGGTGCCCGCGCCATTGCCGAAGGCGGTGCGCAACTGCTCGATTTGAGCCAATTGGCCCGTGAGCTCGGTATGGCCATGGCGCCGCTGGCCCATGCGCGGGGCGTGGCCCTGGCGCTGGAGGCCGACGAGCCGGTATGGCTGCGCGGCGAACCAACGCTGTTGAATGAGCTGCTCAGCAACCTGGTGGATAACGCTTTGGCCCATACCCCGCCCGGCGGCAACGTCATTCTGCGAGTGACGGCCCCGGCGGTGCTGGAAGTCGAGGATGACGGCCCTGGCATCCCGCTGGATGAGCGGGACCGGGTATTCGAGCGCTTTTATCGACGCAGCCAGCAGGGCATGGGGTCGGGCTTGGGGCTTGCGATTGTCGGGGAGATTTGCCGTGCGCACCTGGCGCAGATCAGCCTGCATGATGGCGAGCTGGCGGGGCTAAAGGTACGCGTGAGTTTTATCGCGGGTTGATCAGTAAAACATCGAGCGCGCTTCGTCCAGTTCACTGCGCAGGGCGTCGCTGTGCAGGTCTATGCGCAACTTCATGAGGGCCGGCAATGTGGCAATCGGCGCGGTCCCCAGGGGATGGTCGGTGCCGCGGTGGCAGTACAGCGCGGCGACCTGCACCAGGTCGACGTAGTCCAGGCTTGCAGAGTCGCGTGTCAGGTCCAGGTATTGGCCTGGCACGTTCACCAGCATCTCGGGAAAGTCCCAGACCCGCAGCAGCTTGTCCCCCAGCACCGGGTGGATGCTGTCGATGACGTGGTTGAGGCTGACGGGGTCGGCCAGCAGCTCATAGTGATCCTCGGCATACGTGAGGATCGGCAGCACGCCGATCTGATGCACCAGGCCACCCAGGGCCGCCTGGTCTGGCTTGAGCTGGCTGTGGCGACGGCACAAGGCGTAGCTCACGCCTGCCACCTCCAGGCTGCGGCGCCACACGTCGCGCATTTTCTGTTCGACCACCTCGGAGCGGGCGTGAAAGATCTGCTCCATCACCAGGCCGATAGCCAGGTTGCTGCTGTAGTTGGTACCGAGCCGGGTGATGGCGGTGTGCAGATCGGTGACTTCCTGGCTGGCCCGTAGCAGCGGGCTGTTGACCACTTTGATCAGGCGCGCCGACAGGGCCGTGTCACGACTGATCACTTTGCTCAGGTGGCTGATGCTGATGTCCGGGTCTTCGGCGGCCTGGCGAATTTTCAGGGCCACCTCCGGCAATGTCGGCAGAACCAGGTCATCGTTGTCGATGGCCGTTACCAACGCTTGTTGGACTTTTTCCGCCAGCTTGTTCATTCATGCTCTCTAGGGTGCTGCAAAAAGTACGGCGATTAACGCTGGATCTCGCGGTCACGGTCCAGTTGGTAGGGTAGGTCAAGCAGATTCAAGCCCGGGCCCTCCAGGGTGCCCAAGCGCACGTCGCCACTGTCGGCAGCTTCGGCTTGCAGCACGGCGAGAAGTTCAATCGACTGGTCAGCTTTTGCTGCGATGACCACTTCGCCGATTGCGCTGTTATGGCTGGGGGAAAACAGCGGCGTGCCTGGCTCGGGAAGTTCGTCGGCCTCCAGGCTCAGGCGATACAGGCGCCGCTTGAGTTTGCCCAGGTACTGCATGCGCGCGACGATTTCCTGGCCGGTGTAGCAGCCTTTCTTGAAGCTGACGCCACCCACGGCCTGCAGGTTGAGCATCTGCGGGATGAACAACTCGCGCGTCTGGGGCATCACCTGGCCGATACCGGCACGGATCTGACCAAGCAGCCAGGCATTCAATTGAGCTTGTTGCAACTGCGCGGCCAATTGGCTGCGCACGGCGCCGGCGTGTTCGGCAGGTACCCAGAGTTCGGCACGGCCCGGGGAAACGCGGACGGCGATCAATGCTTCGTTGCGCGCCACGCTATCGGTCTCGACCGGCAGCGCGAGGCCCAGGGCGCTCAGGGCCGCGTCTGCGTTCGCCAGGCCGAAGCGCGCCCAGGCAGCGCTTTCGTCGGTGAGCTTGGATTTGGAGAACACCGCGTACTTTTTCAAATCTGCCAGCTGCGGTTCAAGCAACTCGGTGGCCATGGCCAGGAGTACGCCATCACCCTGCAGCAGGATGCGGAAGCTCGACTGCATCCGGCCTTTTTGCGTGCAGCGCGCGCCCAGGCTGGCTTGGGTTTCACTCAGGTAATTAAGGTTGCAGGTCAGTTGGCCCTGCAGGAACTTGGCAGCATCAGAGCCGCGGACGGCGAGAACGCCTTCGTGGGACAGGGAGCAGAAAAAAGCGGAGTCAGCCATGGGTCATCGCAGGTCAAAAAGTCATGGGTGCATCATAGAGGGGCGTCCGGCAAATGCATAGTTTCGTCGCGGTCGACCAAAGCCGACTGTTCCGGTGTCGCCTGGGCTGTATACTTGCGCTCTATTTTAGGAGGGCTCCATGGTCGAAGATGTAGAAATCAATCGCCTCTACTGGCACAGCCGTCGCGGCATGCTGGAGCTGGATGTGTTGCTGGTGCCTTTCACCAAAGAGGTGTACGCGACGCTCAATCAGGTGGACCGCGACCTCTACGTCAGGTTGCTTACGTGCGAAGACCAGGACATGTTTGGCTGGTTCATGGAGCGCGCCGAATCCGAAGACCCGGAGCTGCAGCGCATGGTTCGGATGATCCTGGACCGTGTCCAGCCCAAGTAATCGTTTCGAATGCCGCTGGCAGGCCTCGCGGCTGTTGCTGGCGGCCTATGTGCTTGCCCAACTGATCGCGCTGGGCAGCCTGCTGGTTCTAAACCTGCCTTACTCAAGCCTGGGCATCCTGTTATGCCTGGCTCATTGTGCCTGGGTGTTACCGCGGCAAATCCTGCTCACTCACCGTTCGTCGATTCGTGGCCTGCGCCGTGACGACGATGGCTGGCAATTATGGAGCGCCGCACGCGGGTGGCACCCTGTGCAACTGCGGCCCGACAGCCTGGCGTTGCCGCTGATCGTGGTGTTGCGTTACCGGGTGCGGGGTGAACGGCGAGTGCGGTCCATCTGCGTGCCAAAGGATGCGCAGGCCGCCGATGTGCACCGACGCCTGCGGGTACGCCTGAAGTTCAGCCGCCGTAGGTGGTTGGCACCAGGATAGTGTCCCGGGCTTCGGGCAGCATCTGTGGGTAGTCGAGGGTGTAATGCAGGCCGCGGCTTTCCTTGCGCTCCATGGCCGACCGGATCATCAGCTCGGCCACTTGGGCCAGGTTGCGCAACTCGATCAGGTCGCGGCTGACCTTATAATTGCTGTAGAACTCGTCGATCTCATCCAGCAGCAAGCGCACCCGATGTTGCGCCCGTTGCAGGCGTTTGTTGGTGCGCACGATGCCCACATAATCCCACATGAAGCGCCGCAGCTCGTCCCAGTTGTGGGCGATGATCACATCCTCGTCCGAATCGGTGACCTGGCTCGCGTCCCAGCGGGGCAGGGCGGCCGGTACCGGGATACGCGGCAGTTGCTCAAGAATGTCCGCTGCCGCCGAGCGGGCATACACGAAGCATTCAAGCAATGAATTGCTGGCCATGCGGTTGGCGCCGTGCAGGCCGGTGAAGCTGGTTTCGCCGATGGCATACAGGCCCGGCACGTCGGTGCGGCCATGCTGATCGACCATCACGCCACCGCAGGTGTAGTGCGCGGCCGGCACCACGGGGATCGGGCCCTTGGTAATGTCGATATTGAAGGTCAGGCAGCGTTCGTAGACGGTCGGGAAGTGGGTCTTGATGAAGGCTTCGGGCTTGTGGCTGATGTCCAGGTACACGCAGTCGATACCCAGGCGCTTCATTTCGTGGTCGATGGCGCGGGCGACGATATCGCGTGGTGCCAGCTCGGCGCGTGGGTCGAAGCGCTGCATGAAGCGTTCGCCATTGGGCAGCTTCAAATGTGCGCCTTCGCCGCGCAGGGCTTCGGTGATCAGGAAGCTCTTGGCCTGCGGGTGATACAGGCACGTTGGGTGGAATTGGTTGAACTCCAGGTTGGCGACCCGGCAGCCCGAGCGCCAGGCCATCGCAATGCCGTCGCCGCAGGCACCGTCGGGGTTGCTGGTATAGAGGTAGACCTTGGCGGCGCCGCCCGAGGCAAGAATGGTGAAGCGTGCGCCATAGGTATCGACTTCACCGCTGGTGCGGTTGAGTACGTAGGCGCCCAGGCAGCGTTCGCCCGGCAGGCCCAAGCGTTTTTCGGTGATCAGGTCGACGGCGACGCGCTGCTCCAGCAATTGGATATTTGGACGTTGGCGGGCCTGGTCGAGCAGGGTCTTGAAAATCGCGGCCCCGGTGGCATCGGCAGCGTGAATGATTCGGCGATGGCTGTGGCCGCCTTCGCGGGTCAGGTGGAACTCAAAGCCACCGTCGTCGCTGCCGGCATGTTCATCGCGGGTGAAGGGTACACCTTGGTCGATCAACCATTGGATGGCTTCCCGGCTGTGCTCGACGGTGAAGCGCACGGCGTCTTCGTTGCACAGGCCCCCGCCGGCGTTAAGGGTGTCTTCGACGTGGGATTGCACGGTGTCGGTGTCATCCAGCACCGCAGCAACACCGCCCTGGGCCCAGAAGGTCGAGCCGTTGGCCAGGTCGCCTTTGCTCAAAACCGCTATACGCAAATGGCTGGGCAGGGTCAGGGCCAGGCTCAAGCCGGCGGCGCCGCTGCCGATTACGAGGACATCGTGTTGAAACTGTTGGCTCATTTGACGGATTCCGCAAAAAGCGATCCAAAGGGGGGCGCAAACAGTACGCCTGGATCGGCGAATCAAAGGGTCACACGGGCCACTAGTATATAGAGGGGTGGAGCGGCACAATAGCCACGCCTTCGTGGCATTGTGAGATTATGCTGCGCAGCTTTGGGAAACGGCAGGTTAGCGGGACGGGAACTTTTTGCATAAGCCCCGACTCAATAGCAGGTTGCCCGAAAGCTGGGAAAACGTTGAGTTTATTGGCCCGTCGGGAGCATTGGACGCGTCACGAAACCGGCGACAAGATTATTCGCGCAGCCGGCACCGACCGTGCTGCGTTTTTCGTGTGTGCCAAATCAGTGCATGCCGGAAACTTGCTTGAAGGGGGAGAACTTTTGCGAAAAGCCCGAGTCTATGTTTGCAAGCCTGATCGTTTAGTTATGCAAGCCTCCTTCAAGTACAACGAGGAGTGTTCATGCTAACCCAGGAAGAGGATCAGCAGCTGGTCGAGCGCGTACAGCGCGGTGATAAGCGAGCATTTGATCTGCTAGTGCTGAAATACCAGCACAAAATTCTCGGGTTGATCGTGCGGTTTGTGCACGACACCCATGAAGCGCAGGACGTTGCGCAGGAAGCCTTTATCAAGGCTTACCGTGCACTTGGAAATTTCCGCGGTGACAGTGCGTTTTACACGTGGCTATACCGCATCGCCATCAACACGGCGAAAAACTATCTGGTGTCACGCGGTCGCCGCCCACCAGACAGTGATGTCAGTTCAGAAGATGCTGAATTTTACGATGGTGATCACGGCCTCAAAGATCTCGAGTCGCCGGAGCGTGCATTGCTGCGCGACGAGATCGAAGGAACCGTCCATCGCACTATTCAGCAACTGCCAGAAGATTTGCGTACGGCGTTAACTTTACGTGAATTCGATGGTCTGAGTTACGAAGACATTGCGAGCGTCATGCAATGTCCGGTGGGGACTGTGAGGTCGCGGATTTTCCGGGCCCGGGAAGCCATCGACAAAGCCTTGCAACCGTTGTTGCAGGAAAACTAAAGACAGCGGCGACAGCCAAGAGAGGAACCGCCATGAGTCGTGATGCCCTGCAGGAATCGCTGTCCGCAGTGATGGATAACGAAGCGGATGAACTGGAACTTCGTCGAGTGCTTAACGCATTTGATGACGCCGAAACCCGTGATACCTGGTCTCGTTACCAAGTCGCTCGGGCGGTGATGCACAAGGATCTCCTAATCCCTCGTCTGGATATTGCTGCGGCCGTTTCTGCTGCACTGGCTGATGAAGCCGTTCCGGCAAAAGCCTCGCGTGGTCCGTGGCGCAGCCTGGGTCGTCTGGCAGTGGCCGCTTCGGTGACCGTTGCTGTATTGGCAGGCGTTCGCCTGTACAACCAGGACGAGATCGCAGGCAACGAGCTGGCCCAACAGACTCAGCAACCGGTCATGGCCGGTCCGCAAGTCAAAGGCCCGGCCGTGCTGGCTGGCTACAAGGAAAGCACTGATACCACCGGCCCTATGGCTAATGGTGTACTTCAGGGGCAATCCGGCTGGCAGGATCAGCGCCTTCCAGGCTACCTGCGTCAACATGCGCAGGAATCGGCTGCCAAAGGCACTGACAGCGCTCTGCCATACGCTCGTGCAGCAAGCCAGGAAAACCGCTGATTCGCTAAGGAGCCCTATGCGCGCCATACCGCTCCTTACGCTTTTGCTCAGTAGTTGGTTTGCACTATCCGCCCATGCCGATGAAGCCCAAGACTGGCTGACTCGACTTGGGCGTGCAGAGCAGCAGCAAAGCTTTGAAGGTACGTTTGTCTACGAACGTAACGGCAGTTTTTCTACCCATGACATCTGGCACCGTGTCCAGAATGGTCATGTTCGTGAACGCTTGTTGCAACTTGACGGCTCCGCCCGGGAAGCGGTCAGGGTTGATGGTCGGGCACAATGTGTAAGTGGCACGTTGGCGGCTGGTCTCGGTCAGTCACCTGAGGCACCCACGCGTATTCTTGATCCAAAAAAACTCACTTCATTCTATGACTTGGCCGTTATTGGCAAATCGCGCGTGGCCGGTCGTCATGCGGTGATTGTGTCGATCAGCCCCCGTGATCCCTATCGTTATGGGTTTGAATTACACCTGGACCGTGAAACTGCGCTGCCGCTTAAATCCTTGCTGCTGAATGACCAAGGGCAGTTGTTGGAGCGTTTTCAGTTCACCCGCCTGGATGCTTCGGCCACTCCTTCTGACCAGGACTTGCAGCCCAGCAGCGACTGTTCGCCAGTAACGATGTCCGCCGCTAAAGCACCTGAGTTGTCTGCCACGCAAAAGTGGCATCTGGACTGGCTACCGCCTGGTTTCCAACAGATCAGCAGCGCTACGCGCAAAGATGCCCAAACGAAATCTACCGTCGACAGCCTGATGTATGACGATGGGCTTGCGCGTTTTTCGGTGTTTCTTGAGTTAGCCGATGGCGCCGATGTGAATGAAACCCGCGCTCAGCTTGGGCCGACCGTGGCAGTCTCGCGGCGCTTGAATACAGTAGATGGCGAAATAATGGTCACGGTAGTGGGCGAAATTCCCATTGGTACTGCTGAGCGCATCGCGTTGTCGGTACGTGGTGAGAAGGCCGCCGCCACGCCCTGAGATTGTTAATCTTATGTTCATCCTGTTCTTTCAATCTGAGCCCGAATTTCGTTGGGTGCGGGGCGTATGAAATCTCTGGATCAGCATTTTCACTTGCAAAAACTTCCCATGTTTTTTATAGGTCAGGGTTTGATGGCTCTGGCCGTGTTTGTTCGCGGAACAAAAATGCCGGTCGCAGTATCCGGCGTTTATTGAACCCTGTCGCTTAACCCTGCTCGTCGTAACGGGAGCTGTATGTCGATACCACGTTTGAAGTCTTACTTATCCATAGTCGCCACAGTGCTGGTGCTGGGCCAGGCCTTACCTGCGCAAGCGGTCGAGCTGCCTGACTTCACCCAACTGGTGGAGCAGGCCTCGCCTGCCGTGGTGAACATCAGTACCACGCAGAAGCTGCCGGATCGCAAAGTCTCGAACCAGCAGATGCCCGACCTGGAAGGCTTGCCGCCCATGTTGCGCGAGTTCTTCGAACGCGGGATGCCCCAACCTCGCTCTCCCCGTGGTGGCGGTGGTCAGCGCGAAGCCCAGTCCCTGGGCTCCGGCTTCATCATTTCGCCTGACGGATACATCCTCACCAACAACCACGTGATTGCCGATGCCGACGAGATTCTCGTGCGCCTGGCCGACCGCAGTGAACTCAAGGCCAAGCTGATTGGCACCGATCCACGTTCCGACGTGGCTTTGCTCAAAATCGATGGCAAGGACTTGCCGGTGCTTAAGCTGGGTAAGTCCCAGGACCTGAAGGCCGGTCAGTGGGTGGTCGCGATCGGTTCACCGTTCGGCTTTGACCACACCGTTACCCAAGGCATCGTCAGCGCCATCGGTCGCAGCCTGCCAAACGAAAACTACGTACCGTTCATCCAGACCGATGTGCCGATCAACCCGGGTAACTCCGGTGGCCCGCTGTTCAACCTGGCCGGCGAAGTGGTGGGGATCAACTCGCAGATCTACACCCGCTCCGGTGGCTTCATGGGCGTGTCCTTCGCGATCCCGATCGATGTGGCCATGGACGTCTCCAATCAACTCAAAAGCGGCGGCAAGGTCAGCCGCGGCTGGTTGGGCGTGGTAATCCAGGAAGTGAACAAGGACCTGGCTGAGTCCTTCGGTCTCGACAAGCCGGCCGGTGCCCTGGTTGCGCAGATTCAGGACAATGGCCCTGCGGCCAAAGGCGGCTTGAAAGTCGGTGACGTAATCCTGAGCATGAACGGCCAGCCGATCATTATGTCGGCGGACTTGCCACACTTGGTCGGCGCGCTCAAGGCCGGCGGCAAAGCCAAGCTGGAAGTGATTCGTGACGGCAAGCGCCAGAACGTCGAACTGACCGTTGGGGCAATTCCGGAAGAAGGCGCGACCCTGGACGCCCTGGGCAACGCCAAGCCAGGCGCCGAGCGCAGCAGTAACCGTCTGGGTATTGCCGTCGTTGAACTGACCGCCGAGCAGAAGAAAACCTTCGACCTGCAAAGTGGTGTAGTGATCAAGGAAGTTCAGGACGGCCCAGCCGCCTTGATCGGCCTGCAACCGGGTGACGTGATCACCCACTTGAACAACCAGGCAATCGATACCACCAAGGAATTCGCCGACATCGCCAAGGCGTTGCCGAAGAATCGCTCGGTGTCGATGCGCGTCCTGCGTCAAGGCCGTGCCAGCTTCATCACCTTCAAACTGGCCGAGTAATCCGCTAGACCTATAAAAAAGCCCCGCTGCCGGTTAACGGCAGCGGGGCTTTTTTGTGGGTGGCGGGTTCAGCTCATCATGCCTTTCACCAGGCGCTCTTGTTCGATCAGCTCGCGCTGACGGGCGTCGATGCGTGAGGACAACGGGAAGTTATTGCCGGCGCGCCGCTTGGCAAAGTCCAACTGCTGGATGGCTTGCTGGAAATCCCCCACCAATGCGAAATATTCGGCGCGAGCCTGATGTAGGCCAATGATGTTGCCGGACAAGCCGCGAGTCTCGGCGACCTGATACCACACGTCCGGATCGTCCGGCCGCGACTTGAGCAGCCCATCCAGCGCCTTTTCTGCATCGGCGGTACGGTTCTGTTTAAGCAGCAGGTCTACTCGCACCTGGTTCAGCGGATAGTTGCTGGGGTACTGGGTGAGCATGCGGTCGGTACGTTGCTGCGCATCCGGCATGCGGTTGCTGGTGATGTCCAGTTCGATTTGGGCCAGGTTGTAGGTAATGTCGTTGGGCGCCTTGGCCAACAGTGGCGCCAGGCTTTCCCGCGCTTCCTTGAGTTGAGTACCCTTGATCTGAGCGATGGCCAGGCCATAACGCGCTACGTCATTTTTAGGGTTCTCATCCAGCTGCGCCTGGAAGCGCTTGGCGGCCAGACCTGGTGTGTCTTCGTACTTGAGCTGCACCCGTGCGCGAATCAGTTGATAGCGCAGGCTGTCTTCCTTGCCGCCAGGTTTGGCTTGTTCGGCGCGGTTGCGGGTGTCGGCGATACGCGATTCGGTTACCGGGTGAGTCAGCAGGAATTCCGGCGGCTTGGCGTCGAAGCGGTATTGGCGCATCAGCCGTTCGAACATGGTGGGCATGGAGCGCGGGTCGTACCCGGCTTTCTCAAGGTTGAGGATGCCGATGCGGTCTGCCTCTTGCTCGTTCTGGCGAGAGAAGCGGCGCTGTTCCTGGATCGCGGCGGCTTGTGAGCCGGCAATCGCGGCGATACCGGCATCGCCGGCACCCGCAGCGGCGGCGATAATGCCGCCAAGCAGGGCGGCCATCATCGGCAGTTGCATGCGTGATTGCGCTTCCACGCCTCGGGCGAAGTGACGCTGGGACAAGTGCGCCAGTTCGTGGGCCAGTACCGACGCGTATTCACCTTCGGTCTGTGCATTGAGAAACAGGCCGCCGTTGACCCCGACGATCCCACCGGGAGCCGCAAAGGCGTTGAGCTGTGGGCTGTTGATCAGGATGAATTCCAGGCGCCGGTCATTGACCTGGCTGGTCTCCACCAGCTTGTACACGCTGGTTTCAACGTAATCCTTGAGTTGCGGATCATTGAGTTGCGAAACCTGGCCGCGCAGGTAGGCCAGCCAGGCACGGCCCAATTGGTATTCCTGTTGCGGCGAGACTATGGCAGAGCTGGCGTCACCAAGTGACGGCAGGTCGTCAGCAAAGCCCGGGGAGGCCAGCAGGCAGGCCAGCGTCAGCAGGGTAGGGCGCAAAAAAGTCATGCACAAAGCCTTTCGACAAAGAGCTTACTGTAGCCGGACACTGAGCTTGGGACCAGATATTCTAAGCGGCCCGAATGTTTGCCTGGAGTAGCACCATGACCGACGCTGTAGCCTGTGACACCGAACTCGACGCCAGCGGTCTTAACTGCCCTTTGCCGTTGCTCAAGGCCAAGCTGGAGCTCAATAAAATGGCCAGCGGTGCCGTGCTCAAGGTGACTGCCACCGACGCCGGCTCCCAGCGTGATTTTCGCACCTTTGCCAAGCTGGCTGGCCACACCCTGGAGCATGAAGACGCCGCCGAGGGTGTGTACCGTTATTGGTTGCGCAAGGCCTGACGGCCTTGTCGACGCAGAATCAGGCCTTATTCAGCGCCTGCGCTGCCGCCAACACGGCATCAACATGCCCCGGCACTTTCACTCCGCGCCATTCCTGACGCAGCACGCCTTGGCTGTCGATCAGGAATGTGCTGCGATCCACACCCAGGTATTCCTTGCCATACAGCTTCTTCAACTTGATTACATCAAACAGCTGGCAGACCGCTTCGTCCTTATCGCTGATCAGCTCGAAAGGAAATTCCTGTTTGCCCTTGAAGTTCTCGTGGGACTTCACGCTGTCACGCGACACACCGAACACTTCGGTATTGGCGGCCTTGAATGCGGCGTACTGGTCACGAAAGCCCTGGCCTTCGGTGGTGCAGCCTGGGGTGCTGTCCTTCGGGTAAAAGTAGATCACCACTTGCTTGCCCTTGAGGGCCGCGAGGCTGAAGGTCTGGCCGCTGGTGGCCTGGGCCTCGAAATCGGCCACGGGTGTGTCGATGGCTACCGGCATAGAGAGGTACTTCCTTACATGGGGTTTTGTGGGCGCCATGGCTCGATCAAGGCGTCGAGGTTCAGGGCATCGGCGAAATCCAGGAACTGGTCGCGCAACCAACTGATCTGTACACCGGCCGGCAAGGTCACGGTAAAGGTGGCATTGAGCATGGTGCCGCCGGTTTGTGGCGCCTGGTAGGTGTCACAGGTCAGGTTTTCCAGCTCGACGTTATGGTCGATAAAGAACTGGCACAACTCGTTGACGATGTCCGAACGGTAGGCCGAGCTGACATAGGCTACGTAAGGCAGAGCCTGGGGACGGTTTTCCAGGGCGGCGCTGCGTACCACGTTGACGGTGAAATCATGCTTCTTGGCCAGGCCCGGCAGGCCGGTTTCCAGGCGCGCCAAGGCATCCCAGGAGCCAGAAATCTGCAGGACCAGCGCACTGCACTCGCCATGGCGGGTGAGGCGGGAGGTCACGACGGCGCAGCGGTTCTCATGGCTGGCGCGGCACAGGACGTTGGTCAGCTCCATGGGGTTGGCGCCGAGGGCACTGATAACAAGGAATTGTTCGCGAACTGTGGGGGTGGACATGCAGCCTTCCTAAAGCGATGAGCGGTCGATACCGTGTGGGCTGTATCGATCAAAGGATCAAGGGTAGCGAAAAGCGTCGCCAAGGGCTAGGAGGTGGCGTTTTCATTGCGTGATCAGCCGGCTTCGGGCGGTGCTTTGGCCCGCTGATGTCATTGCCCGACGTTTAGTTGCGCCAGAACGCATCCTCACGCGGTACTTCGCTTGTACAAGCATCTTGGCGCCAGTACCATTACGGCTCTCTTTTTCCGGCAGGAGCGGTTGCATGATTGCGGGCAGTATGGTGGCACTGGTCACACCCATGGATGCACAAGGTCGTCTCGACTGGGACAGCCTGGGCAAACTGGTGGACTTCCACCTGCAAGAGGGCACCAACGCCATTGTGGCGGTCGGCACCACAGGTGAATCGGCCACCCTCGATGTGGAAGAGCACATCCAGGTGATCGAGTTCGTGGTCAAGCGCGTTGCGGGCCGCATTGCCGTGATCGCCGGTACGGGCGCCAACTCGACGCGTGAGGCGATCGAGCTGACCAGGAACGCCAAGAAGGCTGGCGCCGACGCTTGCCTGCTGGTAACTCCGTACTACAACAAGCCGACCCAGGAAGGCTTGTACCAGCACTTCAAAGCTATCGCCGAAGCCGTGCAGATCCCGCAGATCCTCTACAACGTACCGGGTCGCACCGCGTGCGACATGAAGGCCGAGACCGTGATCCGCCTGTCCACCGTGCCGAACATCATCGGCATCAAGGAAGCCACCGGCGACCTGCAGCGCGCCAAGGATATCCTGGCCGGCGTAAGCAGCGACTTCCTGGTGTATTCCGGTGACGACGCCACCGCTGTCGAGCTGATCCTGCTGGGTGGCAAGGGCAATATCTCCGTGACCGCCAACGTGGCCCCGCGCGCCATGAGCGATATGTGTGCCGCCGCCATCGCGGGCGATGCAGCCACCGCTCGCGCTATCCACGAAAAGCTGATGCCGCTCAACAAGACACTGTTTATCGAATCCAATCCTATTCCCGTGAAGTGGGCGCTGTTTGAGATGGGCCTGATGCCGGACGGTATCCGTCTGCCGCTCACCCCCCTCAGCGAAGCCTGTCACGAACCGCTGCGACAGGCCCTGCGCCAGTCCGGCGTCCTGGTTTAATTGAGGAAGCACTACGCATGAAGCGATTGGCCGGACTTTCCGCACTTGCCTTGATTATCTCCAGCACCAGTGGCTGCGGTTGGGTATGGGGCCCGGAAGGCTACTTCCGTGACCGCGGCAGCGATTACCTGGAAGCGCAAGCAACCAAACCGATGCAACTGCCGCCTGATGTCAATGTCGCCAAGCGCCTTGACCCATTGTTGCCGATTCCACGCAACGTCGCCGACGACACGGTCAAGGGTGAGTACGTAGTGCCGCGCCCACAGCCGATCATGGCCGTGGCCGATGCCAGCGACTACAGCCTGCAGAAAAGCGGCGACAACCGCTGGATCGTGGCCCAGCGCCCACCTGCCGAAGTCTGGCCGGTGGCGGTGCAGTTCTTCCAGGACAACGGTTTCCGTCTCGACCAGCAGCGCCCGCAGACCGGTGAGTTCACCACCGCGTGGCAGCAAGGTCGCGAGCTGTCAGCCAACATGGCCCAGCGCCTGCTGGCGGGCGGTGTAGCCGCCGACAGCGAAGCCCGTGTGCGTGTACGCATCGAGCCTGGCGTGCAGCGCAACACCAGCGAAGTCTATGTAGTCAGCGCCGAGCGGCCTGCCGGCAGCACGGCTGACGTCGACTTCACCCCGCGCTCGGTCAACACCGGTGTCGACGCCGCGTTGGTCGACGAGATGCTGGCCAGCATGAGCCGTATCTCCGAGAAGGGCGGTTCCGTATCCCTCCTCGCCGCCCGTGATTACGACACCCCTAGCCGCGTCAGCCTCACCGAAGACGGTAGCGGCAACGTCGTGCTGAACCTGGGTGAAGACCTCGACCGCGCCTGGGCCAGTGTTGGCCGCGCGTTGGAGCAGGGCCCTTGGCGCGTTGAAGACATCAACCGCAGCCTCGGCCTGTACTACATCAACGTGGCTGAAAAGGCCGAGAAGAAAGACGACGAGCCAGGTTTCTTCGGCAAATTGTTCGGCAGCGCGCCGACCAAGGAAGAGATCGAGACCCGCGCCGAGCGTTACCAGGTTCGTTTGAGCAAGGTGGGCGAAAGCGTGCAAGTCACCGTCGAGAAGAACATCAACACCGTCGCGCCAGCTGAAACAGCGCGCAAAGTGTTGGGCGTGATTCAAGACAACCTGGGCTGATCCGATGCGTTTTGCCGTTCTCGGCAGCGGTAGCCAAGGGAACGGTACGCTGGTCGCCCATGATGACACGTACGTGCTGGTCGATTGTGGTTTCTCCTTGCGGGAAACCGAGCGGCGCCTGTTGCGCCTGGGGGTTCACCCCACGCAACTGAGCGCGATTCTGGTAACCCACGAACATGCCGACCATGTGCATGGCGTGGGTTTGCTGTCTCGGCGCTACAATCTGCCGGTGTACTTGAGTCGTGGCACGTTGCGCGGGATGCGCAAACCCGTTGAGCCGGCAGGTTTTCTGGCCGGTGGCGAGCAACTGCAAATCGGTGCCCTAAGCATCAATGTCGTCGCGGTTGCCCACGATGCCCAGGAGCCCACGCAATACGTATTCAGTGACGGCCAGCGGCGTTTCGGCGTGCTGACCGACCTGGGTTCCTACTGCGCCAGGGTGCTGGACGGTTACCGGGACCTCGATGCCTTGATGATCGAGTCCAACCACTGCAGGGATCTACTGGCACGCGGTCACTACCCTTACTTTCTCAAGCAACGGGTGGGCGGCGAGCTGGGACATTTGAACAATCACCAGGCGGCATATCTGGTGTACGAGTTGGGCTGGCAAGACCTGCAACACTTGGTCCTGGCTCACCTCAGCAGCAAGAACAACCTGCCGACGCTTGCCCGGCAATGTTTTGTCGACACCCTCGGGTGCGACCCGGACTGGCTGCAACTGGCCGATCAAGATTCAGGGCTCGACTGGCGACACATCGCCTAGCCCACCTTACTCAAAGCGGAGCCCATCATGGAAAAACGTGAAGAACTCTACCGCGGCAAAGCCAAGTCGGTGTACAAGACCGACGACGCCAGCCGCCTGATCCTGCTGTTTCGCAACGACACCTCGGCGTTCGACGGCAAGCGCATCGAACAGCTGGATCGCAAGGGCATGGTGAACAACAAGTTCAACGCCTTCATCATGCAGAAACTCGAGGCGGCCGGTATCCCGACCCAATTCGACAAACTGCTGGGCGACAACGAGTGCCTGGTCAAGAAGCTCGACATGATCCCGGTGGAATGCGTCGTGCGTAACTACGCCGCCGGCAGCCTGGTCAAGCGCTTGGGCGTGGAAGAGGGCCTCAAGCTCAACCCTTACACGTTCGAACTGTTCCTGAAGGACGACGCCAAGGGCGACCCGTTCATCAACGAATCCCACGTCGTGGCGTTCGGCTGGGGTACCGCTGAGCAACTGGCGCGCATGAAGGAGTTGTCCCTCAAGGTCAACGACGTGCTGACCAAGCTGTTCGACGACGCCGGCCTGTTGCTGGTGGACTTCAAGCTCGAATTCGGCGTATTCCACGACGGCTCCATCGTCCTGGGCGACGAGTTCAGCCCGGATGGCTGCCGCCTGTGGGACAAGGACACCAAGAAGAAGATGGACAAAGACCGCTTCCGCCAGGGCCTCGGTGACGTGATCGAAGCTTACGAAGAAGTCGCCAATCGTCTCGGCGTACCGCTGTAATCGACGCAAGCATCTGATAGCACGGAAAAAATCGCTTCTGCGCTTTGCATCCATCAATCATGCTGTTATGATGCGCGCCGTTGGAGAGATGCCAGAGTGGCCGAATGGGACGGATTCGAAATCCGTTGTACCTTCACCGGTACCTAGGGTTCGAATCCCTATCTCTCCGCCATTACATAGAAAAAGCCCCGTAGCTGAATAAACTGCGGGGCTTTTTCGTTTTCAGCCTTTATTAACGGCTGCTTCAGGGAATTGTTGTAGTCCTGCCTAACGCTGATCAAGGCGCTCAGACGCTTTGCGATAAGCCTGATCTCGTTCACGTTTATCGACGGCGACCACGAACACCGTAACTTCCTGATCTATCACTTGATACACCAGCCTGTACCCGCTGCTATGCAGTTTGATCTTGTAGCAGTCAGGCAGCCCATGTAGGCGGTTAGCCTCAATACGTGGGTTGTTCAGGACTTCGACCAGCTTCTTCTTGAGTTGCTGACGGAGGGTGTCGCCGAGTTTCTGCCATTCCTTCAATGCACGCGCATCAAAATCAAGGCTATAGGTCATCCAAAGAAACCCTTACGCGTTGAGGCGATGCAAGACGCTCACGTACGGTCGCCATCAAGGCTTCATCCTCTTCAGTCATCAGCACAGGCTTAAATGGCAACTGGCCGCGTTCGGCAACATATTGCAGCGCCTGGCGTATCAGTTCGGAAGGGGTGACACCGAGCTTCTCCAGCTCCAGGTAGGCGCGAGCTTTCAGGTCGTCATCGATACGGATGTTGATAGATGCCAAGGGATAGCTCCTTGTGTAATGACGTTGGTCATTACATTGGAGCAATCGGGTTTCATTGGCAAGTCTGTCTGGACATACGGCAGTCGCTCTCATCTGTTGATCCTACTTTTTGGCCGTCGGCTTTGCCGGGCGCTTTTTATCGGTTTCTTTCACCGTTTCCCTTGGTCTTTTCTTCGCCTCTTGCTCAGTTACGTATTCACCTGTGACCGCATCGCGATATCTCGTTGGCATATCAGCACCCTTGACAGTATGTCGCCACGGCGGCGACCTTTTGAGGCTAGCTTGCAGGCTTATGCACACAAGGTTCCTGGTGGGGATTCTGGTTACCAAGCTTTTCCGAAACAGGTGCTTACGTTGTGCAGGTTCGGCAGTTTTCGTGCAGGGTTGCGTTGGCTGGGGTTACATCATGAATAAGATCACCGCTGATTCTACCGAAGGGCATGCACGCAAAATCTTTTGCGTAGCCGATGATGTCGGCACCGAAGAAACCCTTATAAACGCCACCGAAACCCTCTCATCCGCCCTTCAATCCGCCTACCAATGCGCCGAAGATCTAGTCAGCACGAAGTCGCCCGTGATCATGGCCCTGGCTCAATTGATCGAGAACGCGCAAGCCTTGGTGGATGCTGTCCTCGAGCATGATTTCCCCACGGCCAAATAAATACCTGCTCCCTGAAACGAAAAAAGCCTGCTGAGCTCAATGCTCAGCAGGCTTTTTCGCGCCTACAACCCGGTCAGGCTGGCTGCGCCACCAGGCTATTACTCACCTTGCGTCCCAACACCAGCACGGTCGCAAATCCGAAACCCACCAACACCGTGGCCAGGCTCAACAACACCGAGCTGCCCATCTGGTCGACGATCCGCCCGCCAAAGAACGAGCCCAGGGCAATGATCACCTGAAACAGCGCCACAAACAGCGGCATACCACGCTCTACGTCCTTGGGCGCCACGACGAACATCCAGATGCTCGCACAGGCCGGGAACGCGCCGAAGGCGAAGCCCCACAGGGCGATCAGCATCGCCGCGCCGGTCATGCCGGTGGCGAAGTAGGGGAACAGCGCGGTGCTGGTGCCGATCATCAGCGCGACCAGCAACAGGGTGTTGCGTACGCTGCGGTTGGCGGCAAAGCCGGCGAAGATATTGCCCAGCACGCCAGCCACGCCATACAGCAACAACAGCGAGCCAATCGTCGGGCCGTCGAAGCCGGAGCTGTGTTTGAAAAACGGTGCGACATAGGTGTACGCGGCAAAGTGCGCCAGGCCGATCAGCAGCACGGCGATCAACCCAACCCGTGCTTGTGGGTTGATAAACAAAGCCGGCAGGTCACGGATCTGAATGGCTTTCTCCGGGGTGAGTCGCGGCAGCAGGAAAATTTGTGCCAACAGCACCGGAATACCCACCAACGCCGTGACCAGGAAGGTCATGCGCCAGCCCATCAGGCCGCTGAGCCATGTACCTACCGGCACGCCCAACACGGTGGCCAGGGTCACGCCCATCATGATGATCGAGGTGGCTTTCGCAACCCCAACGCCTTTGGGCGCCAGCCGCCCGCTGAGGGCAATGGCGGTGGCCCAGAAGCCGCCGATGCTGATGCCGAGCAATACGCGGCCAAACAGCAGCAGGCTGAAATCGGTGGCAAAGGCCACCACCGAGTTGGCGATGATCATCACCAGTGTCAGGCCAATCAGCAGGTAGCGACGGTCCATGGCGCCAATGCTGACCGACAGAAACGGCGCGGCGAGGGCGGCCATGATGCCGGGCAATGTCACCATCAAACCGGCGTGGCCGGCACTGATGCCCAAGTCGCTGGCGACGTCGTTGAGCACGCCCACCGGCAGAAACTCGCTGGTCACCAGGGCAAAGGCACCCACGGCGACCGAAAGAATCGCCAGCCACTGCTGTTTGACGCTTTGTTGATTATGTTCGGGAAGGCCGCTAGGGGCCTGGCTCGCGCTTGGCATGGTGTGGGGTTCCAAGGTGAAAGTCGCCTGAAGTCAGACGCAGGAGAGGGAAGCTGGGGGCGATTATAGGAATCAGTGCTGGCAATCGAGCAGGCGCTCGTTTCGATAGTAATCATCAGTGCTATCGATGTGAGGTTTTTGAAGAGTCCTCACTCAGCATCACAAACGAAAAAGCCCGAAGTTGAGTCAGCTCCGAGCTTTTCCGGTTATGACGATGTTTAAGGTGCAGGGGGGGAGTTTTATTTTAGCTAGCCAGCGCGTTCAGTACATGTACCGGGTCGTTATGGATAGCTTTCAACAACGCCTTTGCCGGCCCAGTAGGTTCGCGACGACCCTGCTCCCAGTTGCGCAACGTACCGAGCTGAACGTCAATCAGCGCTGCGAATTTAGCCTGGGTCAGCCCTGTTGCCTTACGGATCTCTTTAACTCGCATTGAGTCGACATGAAATTCACGGGATGGCTCCCGTTCTCCGCGCAGGATCTCGTTCATCTCTTGAACGCTTTCCATCAATTCATCAAAAAGTCGGCTCATAGCTATCTCCAGTGCTCAATCGCAGCCTTCAGTGACTTGCGTTCGTCGGCGCTCAAGTCCTGCTGTTCATTTTTGGGATAGATCATCAGTAAAACAATCTGTGATGCCGAGGCGAAGTGGTAATAGATCACACGTGCCCCGCCTCGTTTACCATGGCTCTTGGCTGCTACTCGTATTTTGCGGATACCGCCCGTACCCTCAATCACATCGCCTGCAGCGGGATTCACTACAAGCACGTTCTGAAAGGCCGTGTAGGCATCTTCGTCGATCAATTCTTTAACGCGACGTGTGAAGACCGATGTCTCAATGAAAAATCATCGCTAATGTACGCCATTGGCTTAGTTCGCTGCAATCCTAGCCGTGCGCGCTTCGGTGCGCATCGGGTGAGTTGTAACTGCTTTTTGGCGCACTCGGATGCGGCCAATTATGTTCTGGCCAACCGCTCCAAAAGGCACTCAATAAACACCCCCTCCGCCCGACTCATCTTCTGCTCCCGGTTCCAAAGCACGTGAATATCCACATCCGCAATGCCCTCATCCGGCGGCAGCCGCCAGAGCAGCCCGTTCTGCACATCTTCGGCCACTACATGAACCGGCAGGCATCCCAGGCCATACCCAGCAATCACCAGGCGCCGCACTTCTTCCAGGCTGGATGACGACGCCACAATCCGCCCGCCAAACCCTTGCTGATCACGGAAAATAGTCAGCGGCGACAACATGCCGCCAATCTGGTCGCTGGTAAAACTCACGAAATTCTCCGATTGCAGATCCCCTTCGACTAACCCAGTGCGTCCGAACAATGGGTGGTGTTTTCCACAAAAGAACGCATAACGCTGACGCAGAAACAGATGCTGTTCCAGGCGCGGTTGTGGCCGGCGATTGAGGCTGAGCCCCAGGGTCGCGGTTTTTTCCAGCAGCGCGGCGACAATGTCGGAGCTGCGCATCACTTCGACTTCCAGATCGACCCGTGGATGTTCGCGATGAAAACCCGCGAGAAAGTCATCGAAAGTGTCGGAATTAATCCGGCTGATCATCAGCAAGCGCACTTTGCCGATCACTTCATCACCCGGCTTTTGCAGGGCGTTGCTCATCTGCGAGACCTGGCCGTACATCTCTCCGGCAATGGCGAAGATCTGCTCACCGGCTTCGGTGAGCACGAAGCGCGGGCCTCGGCGCAGGATGAGCTGGCAATCCAGCTGTTCTTCCAGGCGCTTGAGCGCCTGGCTGATGGCCGGTTGCGTCAGATGCAGGCGGGCGGCGGCGCGGCTGATGCTCAGTTCCTGGCCGATCACGCGGAAGGTGCGCAGCAGGTTCCAGTCCAGGCGGTCATTGAGCAGAGGGTGAATATCGCGGCGGAACTCGGGCATGGCGGCGCTCGATAATAAGCAGTTCTTATAATCAAGATAATAAATAGAAAATTGACTAATCATAGCCCCTGGCCGAAAAATCGGGTTTAACGAGCGCCACCAGAGCGCACCGGTTTGACTTTCTCCTGCCAAAAAAATAAACAAAGGAGCCAGCCCCATGAAGCCTTCCGCTTCGCCGCAGCCTCGCCGTGCTGCGGCCGCCGCCTTTATCGGCACCATGATCGAGTGGTACGACTTTTACATCTATGCCACCGCTGCAGCGCTGGTGTTCGGTCAACTGTTCTTCCCCTCCGACGATAAATTGTTCAGCACCATGGCCGCGTTCGGCACCTTCGCCGTCGGCTTTTTTGCGCGGCCGTTGGGCGGCATCGTGTTCGGTCATATCGGCGACCGCATCGGCCGCAAGAAATCCCTGGTGATTACCCTCGTGATGATGGGCGTGGTCACGGTGTGCATCGGCCTGTTACCGACCTATGCCCAGATCGGCGCTGCCGCACCGGTGCTGTTGATCCTGTTGCGGGTGGTGCAGGGTATTGCGGTTGGCGGCGAGTGGGGTGGGGCGGTGTTGATGGCTGGCGAGCACGCGCCGAAAGGGCGGCGTAATTTCTTTGCATCCTTCGCGCAGTTGGGCAGCCCGGCCGGTTTGATTCTTTCCTTGCTAGCGTTCAGTGCCGTCACTCGTTTACCTGAAGAGGACCTGCTCAGCTGGGGCTGGCGCCTGCCGTTCCTGGCCAGTGCCTTGCTGTTGATCGTCGGCCTCGCGATTCGCCTGGGTGTGAACGAGTCGCCGGAGTTCCTCGAAGACAAGGCTCTGGCGGAAAAAGCGCGAGCGATCAAGCAGGACCAAGCCCCCGTGCTGGAAGTGATGAAGACCGCTTGGCGTCCATTGTTGTTGTGCATTGGCGCCAATACGTTGGGGATTGCCGGCGTGTATTTCACCAACACCTTCATGATTGCCTACAGCACTCAGCAACTTAATCTGCCGCGCTCGTTGATTCTGGAATGCCTGTTCTTCGTCGCCATTATTCAGTTCTGCGTCCAGCCGCTAGCCGCCTGGGTGGCGGAGAAGGTCGGCGCTACGCGGTTTCTGTGCGCCATGTGCGTGCTGGCAATGGCCTCGCCGTACCCGATGTTCGTCCTGGTCAGCAGCGCTCAGGCACCGTTGATCATCCTCGGCATTGCCCTGGCGGTGGTCTGCATGGCGTCGTTCTACGCCGTCATCGCAGGTTTTGTCAGCGGCCTGTTTGAAACCCGTGTGCGCTACACCGCGATCTCCCTGGCTTACCAGGTATGCGGCGCGCTGGCCGGCGGCCTGACACCGTTGATCGGCACCTGGCTGGCCCATCAATACCTGGGCCAATGGTGGCCGATGGCAGTGTTTTACAGCGTGATCGCGGCGGTTTCGTTGGTGTGCGTACTGGCCTTGTCCCGCCGCCATGCCACGGCCCACCGCCTGGAAATGGCACACAGTTGAGGGAGTCAGCAATGTTGAAGATTAATGGCGAGCGCCTGTGGCGTAGCCTGATGGACATGGCCGAGATCGGCGCGACCGCACGCGGTGGCAGCTGCCGCCTGGCGTTGAGCGCTGAAGACAAGGCCGGTCGTGAGCTGTTCAGCCACTGGTGTAAAGCAGCCGGCCTGACGTTGAGCGTGGATGCCATCGGCAACCTGTTCGCCCGCCGCGCGGGCACCGACAATGACGCCGCCCCGGTGATGATGGGCAGCCACCTGGATACCCAGCCCGAAGGCGGACGCTTCGATGGGGTGTACGGCGTGTTGGCTGGCCTGGAGGTCATCCGCAGCCTCGACGACCACGGCATCCAGACGCGCAAGCCGTTGGAAATTGCAGTGTGGACCAACGAGGAGGGCGCCCGTTTCACCCCGGCGATGCTGGGCTCGGCAGTGTTCACCGGCACGCTTGCCCTGGACATGGCACTGGCAACCGCTGATGTAGACGGTATCAGCGTGAACGAGGCGTTGCGCACCACCGGCTACAACGGTGAGCGCCCGTTGGGTGGCGCAGTGGATGCGTATTTCGAAGCGCATATCGAGCAAGGCCCGATTCTGGAAGACAACGCCAACAGCATCGGCGTAGTCACCGGTGGTCAAGCGATTCGCTGGCTCGATGTACGGGTCGAAGGCATGGCCGCGCACGCTGGCACCACGCCGATGCCGTTGCGTAAAGATGCGCTGTACGGCGCGGCAAAAATGATCCAGGCCCTGGAAAACCTCGCTGCCGATTTTGCCCCGCAGGGCCTTACCACTGTGGGTGAACTGAGCATCGCCAAGTCGTCGCGCAACACCATCCCCGGCTTGCTCAACTTTACCGTCGACCTGCGCCATCACCGCGACGCCGACATCGACGCCATGGAGCAGCAAGTGCGTGCACGCCTGCAGGCTATCGCGGACAACCGTGGCCTGAGCGTCACCATCACGCCTCACTGGATCAGCCCGGCTACGCCGTTCGACGCCGAGTGCGTGGCTTGCGTGCAGGCTGCGGTGGACGGCTTGGGCTACAGCCAGCAGACCATCGTCAGCGGCGCCGGCCACGATGCGATTCACCTGGCGCGCTATTGCCCCACCGCGATGATCTTCATCCCCTGCGTCGGCGGCCTCAGCCACAACGAAGCCGAGGATGTCTTGCCCGACGATGTGCGCCAGGGTACCGATGTCTTGCTCAACGCCGTCTTGAAACGCGCCGGGCATGTTCATTTCTAAAGGCCGACGCCGCACCCCTGTGGGAGCTGGCTTGCCTGCGATAGCGGACCGTCAGAGAACAATTTACTGCCTGATTCACCGCTATCGCAGGCAAGCCAGCTCCCACAGATTCTGTGTTTATCCAGGAGCAACTCATGAAGACGTTTTTTCACCCCGAACAACTCCTGCATCACCCGCGTAGCTACTACTCCCGCGGCCAGATGCGCACGCCCCAGGAGGTTCCCGAGCGTGCGCGCAACCTGCTGCTGGCTGCGCAAACCCTGGGCTTCGATATCCAGCAACCGACCGATTACGGTATGGGGCCGTTGCTCGCGGTGCACGGCGGCGACTACCTGGCTTTTCTTCAAGAAGCTCACCAGCGCTGGAAAGAAATTCCCGAAGACTGGGGCGACGAAGTCATGTCCAACATCTTCGTGCGTGAACCCAATGCCTTGCGCGGCATCCTGGCTCAGGCGGCACGCTACCTGGCCGATGGCAGTTGCCCCATCGGTGAATTGACCTGGCGCTCGGCTTATTGGTCAGCCCAAAGCGCCATCGCCGCAGCGGGAGACATCCTCGATGGCGCCCCTGCCGCCTACGCCTTGTGCCGGCCGCCGGGCCATCACGCCCGCTTCGACGCGGCCGGTGGCTTCTGTTACATCAACAATGCGGCCGTGGCTGCGCAAGCGCTGCGCCAGGGTTTCCAGCGTGTCGCGGTGCTCGATACCGATATGCATCACGGCCAGGGCATCCAGGAAATTTTCTACGACCGCGACGACGTGCTGTATGTGTCGATCCACGGCGACCCGACCAACTTCTATCCTGGCGTGGCAGGCTTTGGCGAGGAAAAAGGCAACGGCGCCGGCGAGGGGTACAACCTCAACCTGCCGATGCCCCATGGTGCCAGCGAAGCGGTGTTCTTTGAAAACCTGGAGCAGGCCCTGGCAGCGGTGAAGGACTTCTCGGCGGATGTGCTGGTGTTGTCACTGGGCTTCGATATCTATGAGCTGGACCCACAAAGCAAAGTCGCGGTGACGCGGGAGGGTTTTGCGCGGTTGGGAGCCCGCATTCGTGCGCTGGGGCTGCCCTGCGTAATCGTGCAGGAAGGCGGGTATCACTTGGAAACGTTGGACAGTAATGCCCAGGCGTTTTTCGGTGCACCAGCGGCTTGGAACTCGCTATCAGGCCCTTCATTAAAGGATGTTTGAACGCTAAAAGCCTGGTGATCAGTTTTCAGCAGGCTTTTCAGCCCTTGTCGGGTGTTCGTTCTCATCTGCATGCAACAACGCCGTGTAGTCTTGCCCGCCGTAAAACACCCCCACTATCGATACCGTTTTGAAGTCAGGCTTCACCCTGAACGCAATAATGGTGCTGCGACGATAGTGAGTGATGCGCAAGTCTTTCAGCAGGTCGTCACGGTGCATGCCGCGCAAGGGAAACAGGGCAAGGCTTTCGCAGTAGCTGACAAGTTTGTCGATAAAACGCGCCGCTACAGGAGGGGAGCCGACATCGCTGATGTAGTCTTCGAGGGCATCGAGTTGCGCCAAGACCTCGGGCGAGAAAACTACCGAGTAGCTCACGCTTCCCCTGTGCCTTTGCGCTGACGTCTTGCGGCCATATGTTCGCGGACCTGTTCTGGCGATAACCCAAGCTCAGGCTTCGCCTCAAGGGCGGTCGCTGCGGGGATGACTTCGGCTCTGAGCCAATCCTCCATGGCACGATCACGCGCCAGCAACACCCGCAGGCCGTCGCGAATCACTTCACTTTCGCTGGCATATTCGCCAGCAGCCACCTTGGCCTTGACCAGGGCAGCCATTTCAAGGGGCAAGGTGATGCTCATTTGGTGGGTTGAGCGCATGGGGTTATCCGCCAGGGTTAAGTAGGATTCAATCCTACTCGACCATTGGCGCGATGCAAGAAGCAACTGATCGATGCCGATGCCAGGCGCCTCGTCGTCCATCCAGAAGGGGTAGGTTTCCATGAATTGCTACGTCTCCAGTTGTGTAGGTCAGGCCCCCAGTATTGACCCGTTTTGGCGATCGCGTGGCCGCAGGCGGCCGATAACCTGCTGATATGTATGACTTCATATGTGTAACAGGATGATCTCGGCAAACCGTCTCGGCACACATGGCGTCCCACCGGCTCCCATACGATAATGCTCGCCACCTCGACCACCTTTGGCCTGCCTCCCGTGATCATCAACTTCGACCTCAACGACCTCCAAGCTTTCCGCGCCGTGGTGGACAAGGGCAGTTTTCGTGGCGCTGCCGAGGCCATCCGTATCTCGCAACCGGCCCTCAGCCGGCGTATCGAAAAGCTCGAATCCGCACTGGATGTAAAGCTGTTCGAACGCACCACACGGCGGGTCAGCCTGACCATGGTCGGGCGTGCGTTTTTGCCCCAGGTGGAGCGAATGCTCGATGATCTGGACATCGCCTTGATGGGCATCAGCAACGTCGCGTCCACACGCATGGGCAACGTCACCATCGCCTGCGTGCCGTCTACCGCGTACTACTTCATGCCCCACGTGATCTCCGAATTCCATAAGCTGTACCCGAAGATTCGCCTGCGGGTGTTGGATGCCAGTGCCGGCGAGGTGTGCAATGCGGTGGCCAGCGGCGAGGCGGACTTTGGTGTGAGTTTCAGCGGCAGCCTGGCCGATGAGGTGGAATTCGAGTTGCTGTTGCAGGAGCGCTATGTGTTGGCGTGTCGGCGTGACCACCCGTTGGCTGAGCGTGACAGCGTGAGCTGGACCGAGGCCTATGAGCATGACTACATCGAGGTGGATAAGACGTCGGGCAACCGCTTCCTGCTCGACCAGGCCCTGCGTGGCGTGCGGGTGAAAAAGCCGAGTATCTGCGAGACGCACCATGTGACCACCATGATCGGACTGGTGGAGGCGGGGCTGGGCGTGGCGATGGTGCCGTCGATTGCGATGCCGGCGCACACTCACCCGATTCTGGTCAGTGTGCCGCTGGTGGAGCCCCAGGTGTTGCGCAATGTGGGCTTGATCAAGCGCCGCGGGCGGACGTTGCCACCGGCGGCGCTGGAGTTGGAGCGTTTGGTGCGGGAGATGCCGTTCCGGTCAGCGTGACACCGAGTCCAGGCCGGTGGATTGCACCTCCGGCTGGGCCTCGGGCGATGCCATGAACTGCAACAGCGCCTTGGCCTGCTCCGGGTGTTCGGCGTTTACCGGAATGCCCGCGGCAAAGCGCGTCACCGACTGCACGTCTTCCGGGATCTTGCCCACAAACGTCACGCCCTTGACTGGCAACAATTCTGCCACTTGTTGCAAGCCGACCTCGTAATCACCCTTGGCCACCTGTTCGCCCACCGGCACGCGTTGGATCATGGTGCCCTTGGCCGGCATGCCGAGCTTCTTGAACAATTCCTTCTCGACATAAACGCCGCTGGCGCTATCCGAATAGGCCACCGATTTGGCTTGGCTCAGCACAGCCTTGAGCTCGGCGTCGGTATTGATCGCAGGTTTGGCCGCACCTTCCTTCACCACCAGGCCGATCCGCGAGTCCGCCAATTCCACGCGGGAGGCGGGGTCGACTTTGCCTTGTTTGATCAATTCGTCCAGGGCATAGCCGACCATGATCACCACATCGGCGTGCTCACCACGGGCCAGGCGGTTGGGAATCGCTTCCGGCGCCTTGCCCATGGACGGGCCAAGAATGGTCTCGAGGGTGTCACCACTTTGCTCGGCGTATTGCGGGCCGAGCAACTTATACGCGGCGGTGAAGCCGCCCGAGGTCATGACTTTGAGTTGCTCAGCCTGGGCGGCCAGCGCCAGGGTGCCGAGGACGACAGCGGTGAGGGTCTTGAACAGCGGCTTCATTGCGCGGCCTCCTGCAGGACTTGGCCACGGGTATTGGCGCGGCGATACAACGCCAGGGTCGAGCACAATGCACACAGTGCGGCGAAGATCATCCAATACGCAGGTGAAGCCTTGTCTTCGGTGATGTGAATGAACCAGGTGGAGATCGCTGGCGTGAAGCCACCGAACACTGCTGTCGCCAGGCTGTAGGCCAGGGAGAAACCCGCCACACGCACTTCCACCGGCATGATTTCAGTCAACGCCGGGATCATCGCGCCGTTATACATGCCATACAGGAACGAGAACCACAGCAGGGTTTCCAGCATGTGCGCAAAGCTTGGTGCGTTGACCACGTAGGACAATGCCGGATAAGCCGTAAGGACAGTCAGCACTGTCATGGCAATCAGCACCGGTTTGCGGCCGAAGCGGTCGCTTAACGTGCCGCCGATCGGCAGCCAGAAGAAGTTCGAAATCGCGACCAGCAAGGTCACCAGCAGGGCGTCCGAGGTGCTCAGGTGCAGCACGGTTTTACCGAAAGTCGGCGCGTACACGGTGATCAGGTAGAACGCGGTGGTGGTCATGGCCACCATCAGCATGCCGCCGATGACCACGGTCCAGTTCTTCACCAGGGTCGCCATCACTTCACGCATGGTCGGGCGATGCTTGCGGTTGGCGAACTCTTCGGTTTCCTGCAGGTTGCGACGCAACACGAAGATAAACGGAATGATCACGCAGCCGACGGCGAACGGAATACGCCAGCCCCAATCGGCCACCACCGCAGGTTCCATCCACACGTTCAGGCCATAACCCAGGGCCGCGGCGACGACGATGGAGATCTGTTGGCTGCCCGACTGCCAACTGGTGTAGAAGCCTTTACGGCCCGGCGTGGCCATTTCGGACAGGTACACCGACACGCCACCCAGCTCCGCACCGGCCGAGAAACCTTGCAGCAGGCGCCCCAGCAGCACCAGAAACGGCGCCCATAGGCCGATGGTCTGATAACTCGGCACCAGTACGATCAGTAGCGTACCGCTGGCCATGATCGACAAGGTCACGATCAAGCCTTTGCGACGGCCCACGTCATCGATGTAGGCACCCAGAATAATCGCGCCCAATGGACGCATCAGGAAGCCAGCGCCGAACACGGCGAAGGTCATCATTAATGACGCAAACTCATTAGCGGCCGGGAAGAACGCGGCAGCGATATAGGTGGCGTAGAAACCGAACAGAAAGAAGTCGAACTGTTCGAGAAAATTGCCCGAAGTAACGCGCAATACCGCGCCTACTTTCGAGGGGGCAGCCGCAGGCCGGGAAGGGGTCGTCATGGTTTTGTGTCTCCAGCGTTCTTTTTAAAGTGCTTGTTTCGCTTAAGACTTGGGATAGTGGCTGACACATTTAGAAATGATAAGTGACTAATTTGGATGAATTGATGCGTATTGGCTATCAATCCATTTCGGCTTCAAAACAACCCGCCGTGTCCTATGCTTGAAGCTGTTTCCAATTCTTATGGGCGGAGGCCGTTATGGGCAACGAACACAAGCAGCACAACGAGCCGGAGCGTGAAGAACCCCGGCGGCAGCGCGAAGACGAAAAGCCGCAAACCTGGAAGCATCCGGACGATGGCACCGAGCTTTCCGAGCGTGACCAGGAGTTTCCGCTCAAGCCTTGAGTCAGGTAACCGCGGTCTAATTGTGGGAGCGAGCAAGCCCGCTCCCACATTTTTAAGCGCAGCGGCAACCTTCAAACGCAGATTTACCGTCCCCAACCCGTTATTGAGCAGTACGCACATAGACGCAGCCCCGCAGCCTTCCTAAACTGCCGCTTGTCTTGGGGAAAGGGGCAGGCGCCGATGAATCGCAATGAATTACGCAAGGCCGACATCAATCTGATGGTGGTCTTTGAAGCACTGATGCTCGAGCGCAATGTGACGCGGGTGGCGGAGAAGCTGTTTCTCGGCCAACCGACCATCAGTTCGGCCCTCAACCGCCTGCGTACCCTGTTCAACGACCCACTGTTTATTCGTGTCGGCCATCGCATGGAGCCTACGGCGCGCGCCGAGGAGATCATCCAGCACCTGTCGCCGGCCCTGGACTCGCTGTCTTCGGCCCTGAGCCTGACCCATGATTTCGACCCGTCCATCAGCACCATGACTTTCCGCATCGGCCTGTCCGATGACGTTGAATTCGGCCTGCTGCCACCCTTGCTACGGGCCTTGCGTCAGGAAGCGCCGCAGGTGGTGTTCGTGGTGCAGCATGTGGATTATTGGCGCATTCCCGACCTGCTGGCTTCTGGCGACATTACCGTCGGCATCACCCAGACCCGCGGGTTGCCGGCCAATGCCAAGCGCAAGCTATTGCGGCACATCCGCCCGTGCCTGCTGCGCGCCGATGCCTCGGACACCCCGCTGACCCTTGACGAATATTGCGCACGGCCCCACGTGCTGGTGTCCCACACCGCCAATGTGGCCGGGTTTGCCGATGAGTGGCTGGCAGAGGTGGGGCGCAAACGCCATGTAGTGCTCTCGGTGCCGCAATACAGTTCGTTGCCGGCCTTGCTTGCCGGCACCGACATGATCGCCAGCCTGCCGGATTACACCGCCCAGGCCATGGCCGCCAGCGGGAATCTGTTCTGCGAGCCGTTCCCGTTCGAAACCCCGACCCTGGATTTGTCCATGGTGTGGCTCAGCCACGTTGACACAGACCCGGCGGAACGCTGGATGCGCTCGCGACTGGAGGCATTCATGAGTGATCGCGGGTTGGTAGCGAATAAAGCCTGAGGCTTATACCCGTGTTAGGGGCAGGAGGGGGGCGGCTCAAGAACGGCTAATCCTGAACGTGCTCTTCTTGAACGGGGTTGCCAATCAGCGACGCACGCAAAATACGGATGCGTTGCTCGGAGTGATAGGCGCCTGCTTCTGTAAACCTGAGGAATGCTCGCGCGCAACACTTACAGCCCCAGATGCTTGAAATATTATAAGGAAAGAAATCAAAGCAGATAGGCGCGTCTTCAGACCAGAAATGGGTACCGTTCGGGTGGTATTCCTCAAGGCTGAGTTCTTGTGCCCTATCGGTCGAGATTTCGCCTATGAAGCGCAACAGGCTGTTCGCCTCGAGTGTTTTGGGTAAGGTTTCCCACCCCTGCGACAAGCCCCGAATACAAGAGCAGGCAGTAGTCTCCAGCGAAGAGCGTTCGGCAATCAGCCTGATATTTTCTGGCGTGAGTATCATTTTTATGCAGTTCCAGGCAGTAATAGCTCAGATTCGATTTTTGCTTAAAACCAGTTTGTTCAAATAGCTTTCAACTTTGGGTAAAACAAACTGCAGTATCTTCGGCATGGTGTGAATAGGCAGTTGGCAGCATGCAAAATACAACGCCATTGTGGGAGATAAGCTGACACCAAGAGCAGACCATAATAGCCCAACATTTCTATTGCCACCGTTGAGTGCCATGGTGAACTTGGCGATCAATGACCCGGGATATAAACAGCCCATGAGAAGCTGCAGGCAGACGTTGATGCAATAGGCGATGGCGATCATTGAGATGGCCAACGAAGGGGTCTCCAGAATTACCTGCTGCATGCCCGCCATCGTGCCTACTGCAAAGAGGAAAAGCGCGATGACGACAATACCGTCAATAGCCAGGCCGTGCGTGGCGACAAAGGTGTGCGAAAAACGACGTATCAAAATAGCAGCGCCTTCGGCGCCTCCTATCAATACGGCCAGTCGGATCGCCAGATCAACGGGGTTCAAGGAGAGTGAAAGGCCATCAGCGAATAGGTGGAGTATCAGCGGAGCGGTGACAGGGATGATTGCCATTGAGCAGAGCGCAGTCACCAGTGACATGGAAGGATCAAGCCCGAGCATTCTCGCGACGGCTGCATTTCCGCTGGCGGGCGGGGCGGCGACAGCGATGGCTATCGCAAGGGAAAGTTCTTGATTGCCGGTGAGGTAAAGCGAAAGCATTCCAAAAATATAAGGGCAAGCCACCACCATCAGGGCTGGAAATATCAGGGATATTTTCAAGTTTCTGGCTGCAGTGATGACTTCAGCGTTGTTAATACGCAGGAGAGTGCCCAGGACAAATATGAAAACCATGACGGGGAGCAATGGCCTCGCCAAGTCTGCAAGATAGGGAATAGCCAATCCAATTGCGCAACCGCATGCGAGTACGGTAGGCCCTCTGCGCGTAATTTCGGGCAGAATTCTATGCATATGAGTGCTCTCGAGGCGACGTCCCTTTCGGGACGCTGCTATTAGGTACGCAGAGTTATTTCAGGTGTGACAGATGGCGGTGGCGAGTTCCTGGATTGCCTCACGACCAAGCGCCCATCGATCAGAATCGAGGTAATACTTGGAAGGTCACCACTGCTGAAACTTCCAAGTACGCTGGGTTGCGCTCCTCCCAAAGGCCCACAGGCGATCAGAATGTCGGCTTCTCTTCCGACGCCCAGAATCCCGCGATTCAACTTTCTCACCTTGGCGGTGTTACCCGTTGCGAAGCAGACGGCCTTTTCCGGTGGAACGTCGCCAAAACTACTGAGCAAGGCAATTGCCCTGAGCATGCCAAGCGCGGGAACCCCACATCCGGCAGGAGAATCCGTGCCAATGACGATACGGTCCAGTTGGTCCATTTCTCGTGCGTAATTCAGGGTGGTGACCGCCGCGAACTCGTTGCCGTTATGTACGATTTCCAGGGCACCCAGACAGCCTTCACACAGGCATCTGATTTGGCTGGGTGCCAGTGCGGTATAGCCGCCATTGATATGCCCGATGATATCGGGTGCAATTTCAAGGATCTCTTCTGCGCCCATGCTCTGGGAGGTAGAAATTGAAGGACCGCCCGTGTGGGTAATGGAGGTCATGCCGTGTTTGCGAGCCATTTTGACCAATTCAGCTGCACGACTGACTGACTTGACCGGCCCTATCCCGACCTCTCCCAGTTGGTTGATGCCTTGAGCAACCATTGCGGCGAAATCCTCATCCGAAAACTCATCGTTGAGCAGTGGCGCGCCGGCTTCCATTTTTATTCCGCTAGGGCGCGCATTGGAGAAAGAGCGCTGCGCTGCGATTGCCATGGCGATAGTACCGACCCGGTCGGTCGGTAGCCCCGGAACGTGCACTTCCCCGGCAGAGATCATGGTCGTCACGCCGCCCTGCAAGGAGTGCCAGATCCAATTGTGGTTGCCAGAGCGCGGGCTGTACTCACCCAGGGTCGGGTGAGTGTGGTTGTCGATCAAGCCTGGCATGACCGTGCTTTGTTTGGCGTCAATCAGCAGGTCTGCGTGTGAAAAATCTACATCTACTGCCTGACCAACGTAGGTGATCATGCCATCAACACTGACGAGGGTATCTGCTGTAATGAGTGGAGTCGCGAGATCACCCGTGAGGAAAGTGCCTATATTATGAATAATTGACGTATATGGCTTATGGTTCGACATTTAATTTATCTCTTTATATCATCGAGTAACGGGTTCGAAGATTCGCGCGCCACACTTATTGAATGAGCGGAAGTTCCACAAGTTGTTCGTGATGAACAAACGCTGGATCCAACGATACGCATGCCCCTCTGGATCGAAACTGGGGGTGAACTTGTCACGCGAATGGAGCATGAAACGATTGTTGATGTACACCAACTTGCCAGGTTGAATGTCCAGCGGCCGCGCTACGCTTTTAAGCGCGTGGTAAAACCTCAACAGGGTATTTTGTGCTTCGTGATCAGCGGCAATTACCATGTCCGGGTAAAACGCAGCAGTGACTCTAGGGTGAGTCAGTGGACCGCTCAGAATTGGGTATACATGAGTTTCTTTCGCGCCTGCGGTACTGTTCCTCCAGCGGTAGGGCTGACGAATGATGAAATGTTTGCCATATAGGATTTCAATATCGGCCTGTTCCAGAACCTGAAGGGCTTCCCTCGCATCGGCCACCCAGGTTTTCGGGCCCACCCCGGCAGGGTCACCGCGAACGCCGAGAAGCAGAAGAGCCAGCGGCGAGGTGTCTCCACGGGAGTCATAAGCCTGAAAGGCATTTTCGGTGTGCAGGTCCAACTCCAGGTCCGAACCGTTGCCGGTATACTCGCCTACGGCCTCCGGATGCGGTACCAAGTCATTGACCAGTTTTGGCCCCTCATGCTTGATGGAGTAGGGCTCCGCTATCAAACTGCCCAGGGCAACCAGCACATTTTCAGAAAGATAACCACTTTTGAAGTTCAAGCTATTAGCGTCGCCTTGCGGGCTGCCAAATGTGTCGTCAATCGGAAGGTTCTCAAATACACAATAAGAAGCATCGTCATCTTTAAGTGATTCAAGCTTTTTTAGAAGCCGCGCGGGGAACTTTTGGTAAGCGGTCATGCGAATGAGGTGGATGTAGTCTCGCCCTCCCGTTGGCTCGTAACAAATGTCTATGAGCGCGTCCCGAATACTCTCTTTTTCAACAGCCGTCAGCCAGAAGCTGTTGGCGTCTGCACATGAATCGTCCACACGCACTCCTTTATAGATCTGATTGATTTGTCATGAGTTGAGTTATAAGTAAGTTACGACTTTCAAGTGCTGAGGTGGGGGTCTCCGTATCCACGACCTGACAGTGTCCATGCTTTGATAAGGCCCGACCTGAGTGGGTGACTCAACCTAAGAGCTTATCTGTGTACGCACCGGTGAAATGATGGGTGTTAAATTGGCCATCAGCATCATAGGGTTGTCCTTCATCGGTGCTGATGATTCTTGATAACCGCCCACGATGATAGGCAGTCATGAAGTTGAAGAATGGCGTGCTTTCTTCTCTTGTTTCCGTTATTCCGTAAAGCCTCAACTGTTTGGTTATGGCAGCTTCCAGTTGTGGCAACATATACCAAGGGCATGTTGGAAAGCAGTGGTGGGCCGCGTGGTAACCAAAATTCAAAATAATCAGATTAAGGAAGGTAAACTTTCTTGCCACCGGTACGGAGAAGGTATTCTGGATTTCGTAGTGTTTTCCATGGGTTAGCTTTTCTCCCGCCGTATACACCTGCTGGAAAGAATGCTGGAAACAGTCGACGAATCGTACGATGTGTATCCTAAGGAAGGAGGAGGCTTGCCATACCACCACAAGTATCAGGGAGAACCGGGCAAACGTAGCGAAGGCTACAACGTAAATGCACAGGCTTCCAATACCCCTTGCAACTTCGCGCCTGCTGCCACTGAATATCACGGAGTAAATATTGGTAAGCTTGATCACATAGTAGAGGGCGGGAAGGTATATTTTTTCTGCAACAATGATTGCACTGAATAGCCTCGGATGAGCGACAGCAAAGTGACCACTATCGAACCCACCAATATCAATTTTTTCGGCATGATGGCGAACATGATCTTTTCTATAGGCTTCAAATGAAAAGAAAGAGAGGCCGTTAAGGAAAGACAGCAACTCTCCGATGACAGAATTGACTTTCTTCGACTTGAAAACAGAATTGTGCGCGCAATCGTGGCTCAGGTACCAGGACCAGATTTTGGCAAGGGCAATCAAGATAATCGCACCGAGTACCGCAACGATCTGTTGAGTATACGCCAGGAATATGCCCCCTGCAGTGAAGGATGCTATTGCACTTAGTATCATCACCGATGGCAACAGTCTTCGCTCTTTAGCTATTGAAATAAGCAGGGTTTTCACGTTGGCGTCTTTGATGGCGCGCAGATAATTATCAGCATACAGTAAAGACATCTCATCACCTTCAAGAGCAAAATCACTGAAACGCTTATTGAGCTGGTTTGGGCGCTAGCATTGAACAACCGATCATGCCTGGACAGGTGTAATCACTTCCGTGCGCATGTGGAACTAACGGCGGGGTCTGAATATGTGTGCATACACAATGCCAGAGATGTATTGCAGGCGTACGGCTGGCTAGGGTTCTTTTGCCGTTGCATGTGGCGCCAGTGAGGGTGGTACTAGCGAGACCGTAGCGTGCGTATCCGCGTCCACGGGTTGTTCGCTGCTACTGGATTTGTAGCCGATCAGTATCACGCCGACGATGCACAATAAAACACCGGCAATATTTAAATAAGAGAGTCCTTCTTTAAGCAGGAATACCCCGATGAAGCCGAGCGCAATATTGATAATTGCGCCGGTAACGATATTGCCCGTACTGAGGTCCCATCCACTGCGGTACATCATCAAAAAACCGATTTCCATCATCAAGATGCAAAACGCGATGCCTCCCTGAAGCCAGGTCATTTGCTTCAAGCCCGCGAGTAACGTTCCACTGCCCAAAAAAAATGGCAGCATCAAGGTGGACAGGATAACGATCGCCACATAAATGCTGACAATTGAAACCAAGGGGTTGATCGTAGACGGAATTTTCTTCATGAGCATGTGATAGCCCACGGTGCCCAGTATCGCTACGATCGCTGATAGATAGAATGTGTATTCTTTACCTAGCACGTTCAATACTCCTACTAGTTGGGTTCAAGTTCACGAAATGTGGTGGTTTCCAAGAACCTCTGGTCCATGTACTCACCCGCGATGATCGCTCTGTATTTCGCAGGACTGCCGTCTGCGCAACAGCTGGGCAGGCACTCCACTTTGGCGGTGTAGTCTGGATCCATAAAAAACGCCGCCGAATGGCGTAATTTGCCAGAGGTATTTATCACTCGATGCAGCGTTGCCTTGTAACGGTCATTCGTCCAGCGAGACATTAGATCCCCGACATTGACGACAAAGGCATTTGGGATGGGTTTGACTTTGATCCAGGTGCCGTTGGCACTCTGTACCTCCAACCCCCCGGTGGCACTTTCCGAGATCATGGTTATCCAGCCGAAGTCTGTATGCTCTCCAGCACCCATCGGCGCTCCCTGCGTATATTGAGTGGAGGGATAACGCAGGACTCTCAATTGGGCCATCGGCTTCTTGAATTTATCATCGAAGTAATCGATCGGCATATTGAGCGCGAGGGCAAACACGTTTAGCAGTTTTTTTCCGAACGTAAGCATTTGCGAGTGATATTCCGTCATCGCAAGCTTGAAGTCGGGTAATTCCTCTGGCCATACATTGGGGCCGTAAAAAGGTAATTTGGCTTTTACGAACTCGTCGTCAAGCGACAAGTCCGCGGCCATGTCAAAACCCTCTTTGACATCGCCCAATATGCCATCCGACTTATCAGCGCCTTCGCTAAAGTAGCCACGCATATAGGGGGATTTATGAATTTCGATTTTTTCCTTGGCCTGAACAGGCAGGTCAAAAAACGATTCTATTTGAGAGAAGACAGTTGAAATAAGCGTGTTATCTACACCGTGATTGACAACGGTAAAAAATCCGACCTCCCTGCACGCGTTGTCGATCTCCTTTACTAGACGTGGTGATATCTCTGCTCCCTGCGTCAAACTACCGACGTCAATGATAGGTATGTTCTTTTCCATGAATGCACCATGTGCTCTAAAAAAGGCGCAACGAGACCTACTCCATGAACGCTGAAGTGCACTCAGGGATAGACCGTATATAGGCCAGTGTCATTTAGTTAGACTAAAGAATTTCGTCAATCCGCAAGCGCAGTCAGTATGGACTCGACATTCTCGATCGACGCGCCTCCTGTTACCGGCTAGGTGGCGTAGCCTAGAATTCACTTCTATGAAAGCGAAGGCAAATCAGATAAAGTAAGCCTGGCTTAGTTTTTTTACCATGGAAGGGGGATGATTAATGTTCGCAAAATTGCCGTTGACAGCCATTCGTGCATTTGAATCTGCCGCAAGACTCGGTGGGTTTAAAGCAGCCTCCGCGGAGTTGTTTGTTACCCCAGCGGCAGTATCACAACAAATAAAAACACTTGAAAACTTACTGGGCAGTATGCTTTTTGTGCGCACTCCCCACGGTGTTCAACTCACAGCGAACGGTGAGAGGCTATATTCAAAGGTGCATCTTTCGTTTCTGGATATAAGCGGTAGTATGTCTTCGCTCAAGCCACCCGCCGACTCCAACACACTCCGAGTTTCTACCACGCCGGCATTTGCGTCTTTATGGTTGATTCCCCGGCTGGCGAAATTTTATAGTGAACATCCAGACATTCATGTCAGTGTTGAAACCAGTAATGAAGTGGTGGATTTGTTTCGTGACTCATCTGTTGATTTAGCGATTCGTTGTGGGTTTCGCGATTTTCCAGACTTGTACAGCCACGCGCTTATGCGCGAACAGTTTGGTGTTTTCTCTCATGCCCACTGGAGGCAAGAGGAAGTTGAAACTTCGTTGAAACTTATAAATATACGTTGGGCTACGTCATCGCCCGCTTCAATTAGTTGGGCGTCCTGGTGCGCGGCTGCGAATCATGAAAGTTGGCTATCAAACGCGGTCTATCGTGAATACAATGATGAGCATTTTGCGCTCCAGGCCGCTATTGCCGGGCATGGCTTGACGCTGGCGAGCACGGTCTTGGCGGCAGACTATGTTGCGAATGGATTGCTGGTTCCTTACAGACCCGAGATCAAGATTCCGGGCGCGCAGTTTTCAGCTGTGTGCGTGCCGGGGCGTGAGCGTTCAGGTGCCGTAAAGCAGTTTCTGGCATGGATGGTCAAAGTAATAGCAGACTGCCATATCGATTGCCCTGTCGCTCGGGATGTCGCATCGCAGGCTGTCACTAAGCGCCGAACGTCACTGGCTATCTGATTAGGGTGTGGAGAGCTTGAGCAGGTGCGTTCCTATAACAAACCCTGATCCGCACACACCTTCACCACTTGTTCCCGAAACCAGGTATTGGCGCTGTCCTGCCCACTGGTTTCGTTCCACTGCATATCCAGGGTGAATCCCGGCAAACCGTTAGGTGCTTCGCAAACACCGAATGCCGGCGCCGGTGCCAGTAACTTTTGCACGCGGCGGGGCAAGGTGACGATGAAGTCGGTGCCGGCAATCATCTTCAATGCCGCGCTGTAGCTGTTGGCCCGTGCAATCACCTGACGCTTGCGGGCCTGGCGCGCAAGCCAGCCATCTATCATGTTGGTGTCGGAGGTCCACGGCGTAGGGAATACGTGGCGCCGCTCAACGAAGGATTGCAGGCTGAACGCCTGTTCTCTCGGCGCTGAGCGTTGGTCGCACACGCAGACCAAGTCGTCCTCCAACAGCATCTGGGTCTTGAAGTCTTTGTGAGCGCGGTGAAAGTGCGGGCCGAAGCAGATCACCAGGTCCAGGCGACCTTCACGCAGGTCGTCGGCGGGGATGTCGGTTTCCAGCTTCTGCACATTGACGATTACCGGCAGGTCGGCATGATCGAAGCGCTTCAGCAGGCGCGGCAGGATCAACTGTTCGAAATATTCCGGAGCGCACACATTGAAGGTCACGGCCTGTTGGGTCGGATCAAAAGCCTGGCCACCGGCATGGCACAGGTTGATGCTTTCCAGAATCTTGTGCACGTGCTCGTACATGGTGGTGGCCTTGTACGTAGGACGCATGCCTGCGCGGGTGTTGATAAACAGCTCATCTTCAAAGCTGGTGCGCAGCTTCTTCAGGCTATAGCTCACGGTGGACTGGCTGACGAACAGCGTTTCAGACACCTCGGTAACGCTGCTCTGGTCGTAGACGGCGATAAACACCATCAAATCCTGCATATCGAGCTTTCTGAGCAAGTTACTGTTTAGCATCGGTTTCGTCCGTAAACCCTTTGTACCGAACTCAGTACAAGACTGAGCAAAATGTTAACGGAACGCTCGTACCAATAGAAAGCTCTGTAGGACCCTTCAATGTTTTGTGTGGGACAAAAAATGTTTGTAATACGACGTCAGCGGATATGGCGTGCGTAATGCGCCGGGTTGAAACGCATAACGATCAGCAGCATCAGCCCGCTCACTGCCATCAATGACCACCAGGCCCATTCGAAGCTGCCCAATTGGTCGCGGATCATACCGGCAATGAGCGGCGACAGGCCGGCGATCAGATAACCGATGCCCTGCACAAACGCGGTAAGGCCACCGGCGCGGCGCGGGTTGTCGAGGTGGTCCAGGGACAGGATCAGGCTCATCGGAAACAGGCCGCCAATCCCCAAGCCGAGCAGGCATGGCCACAACAGGCTCCAGTGTTGCGGGCTGAGAATGAGCCCGCAGAAACCCAGGATGATCAGCACCAGCAACACCGCCACCACGCCACGCTTATCCTGGCGGCGGTTGGCGATGGCCGGGGTGACCAGGCCGGAGATCACTTCCATGGCGGTCAAGAAGCCCAGCAGCAAGCCGGCATTCTGTTCACTCCAACCCTGCTCGACGTAGTAGGGTGCCAGCCACGCCAGCACACAGGTGTAAGACGCGGTGCCGAGGCCAAAAAAGATCGCCAGCAACCAGGCGCGGCGATTGCTGGAAAAAGCCTCCTGAGGGCCCGAGCCGGCTTGAGGCAACGGCGGCAGAGCCGCACGCTGGGCATACCAGAACACCAGGGCCAGCAACGCCAGCAGTGCCCAGATAGCCAGGCCGATACGCCAACTGCTGGTCCGGGCTTGCACCAACGGCGAGAACGAAGCAGCCAGGGCCGCGCCGCCCATGATCGCGGTGACATACAGGCCCATGAATAACGAGACATTGGCGCTGAACCGCGACTTGATCAGCGCCGGCATCAATGCCTGAATCAGCGCAATGCCGACTCCCGCCGCGATGGCACTCACGATCAGTTCCAGTGCCGAATCCAGGAACAACCGCGACAAGGTCGCCAGCCCAATCACCAGCAGCGACAGCACAATGCTGCGATGCTCGCCCACGCGCTTGGCCAGGCCCATGCCAAAGAACATCGCCAGGCCCATGGCCATGACCGGCAACATGGTCAGTAAGGCGGCGCTGCTGAAATTTAGCGGCACATCCGCACGAATCGACGCCAGCAAGGGCCCCACGGCCGCCATCGAGGGGCGCAAGTTGAGAGCGACGAGCACCACGCTGATCATCAGCCATAGTGCGGAGGTGGATTTTGCCTGAACGTTTTCCATGGGCCTGCCTTGAATGAACAAGGGCGAATCAGGCCATGGAGCGTGCAGCGGGGCAAATCAGAAAGTCGCAGGGGCTATTGAAAAAATGCGGATGCCGAGTGGTGAGGTAAGCGCGCATTGGGCGTTGGCTGGCAGGGACTCACGGGAGCAAGCTCCCTCGCCACAGGTCCAGCGTTGCGGGATTACAGATTCGTCAACTCCCACCGCCCCTGGTCGATTTCAAGCAGCGTCGGCCCCTGGCGATCAGCAGCAGCATGCAATGCGGTGCGAAGATGTTCGATGCTGCGGATGCTTTCTGCCGCGCAACCCAAGGCCGTGGCCACGCCGATAAAGTCCGGCGTGTAGATGTCCACACCCACCGGCTCGATGTCACGGTTGACCATGTATTTCTTGATCTCTTCATAACCCTGGTTATTCCACAGCAGCACGATCACCGGTGTACGCGCTTCCACCGCGCTGGCCAGCTCCGGCAGGGTAAATTGCAGGCCGCCGTCGCCGATCAGGCACACCACAGGTTGGCCATCGCCGCGCCCGAGCCAGGCACCAATGGCCGCAGGCAGGGCATAACCCAGGGTGCCGTAACCGGTGGAGGAATTGAACCAGCGGCGTGGGTGGTCGAGGTTCAGGGTCAGGTTGCCGCTGTACACCGGTTGAGTGGAGTCGCCCACGAACACCACGCCGGGCAATTCCTCCAGAACCGCGTTGAGAAACCGGGTTTGCGCACGCGTCGAAGCGTCCCAGGCAGGTTCCAGCTCGGCCCACAAACGGGAGGCGCGTGCTGCACCCCAGTCGGCAGTGCGCGGCGCCAGCGGCTGGCGGTTGAGTGCGGTAAGCAGGGCCTGGGCGGCGATGCGTGCGTCGGCCACCAGTGCCACTTGGGGCGGGTAGTTGCGTACGGTCTGGTCCGGGTCGATATCGATGCGCAGCAGCGTTCCGGGAATGTTGAAACCGCCGGCGAAGGTGACGTCGTAGTCGGTCTCCGCCAACTCGGTGCCGATCGCCAATACCACGTCAGCTTCAGCCACCAAGGCACGGGTGGCGGGCAATGTTTGCGTGGAACCGATCAGCAGCGGGTGCGCGGCGGGCAACATACCCTTGGCGTTAATGGTCAAGGTCACGGGCGCGCCGAGGGTTTCTGCGAGGTGGGTCAGTTCGGTGGCGGCGTCAATGGCGCCGCCACCGGCCAGGATCAGCGGGCGCTTGGCCGCAGCCAGCCACTGGCGCATCTGCTCAATGGCAGCCGGGGCTGCGCCGGCACGGGTGACGCTGACAGGCGTGCTGCCCAGCAACGCGTCGGCATTTTCCACCAACACATCCAGGGGGATCTCGATATGCACCGGGCGCGGCCGACCAGCCTGGAACAACGCAAACGCCCGCGCCAGCACGGCGGGCAGTTCGGCCGCTGACATCAAGGTATGGGAGAACGCTGCCACTCCGGCCACCAGTGCGCTCTGGTTCGGCAGTTCATGCAACTTGCCGCGCCCGCCGCCCAACTGGCTGCGTGCCTGCACGCTGGAAATCACCAGCATCGGAATCGAGTCGGCATAGGCCTGGCCCATGGCGGTGGTGATATTGGTCATGCCGGGGCCGGTGATGATAAAGCACACGCCGGGCTTGCCAGAGGTGCGCGCATAACCGTCGGCCATGAAGCCGGCGCCCTGTTCGTGGCGCGGGGTGACATGTCGGATGTTGGAGCGCGCCAAGCCCCGGTACAGCTCCACGGTGTGTACGCCGGGAATGCCGAATACGTGGTCCACGCCGTAGCGTTCCAGGAGGTGCACCAATACTTCGCCGCAGGTCGCCATACAGGTCGCTCTTGTGATGGGGTCGAAGCGCTATTGGAGCGGTTGGCCGGTGGCGGCAACAATCGATAAAAAGTCATACTCGCCATGTCCTCCCGTCATGGCTGCGCCCCGATGAAACGCCTCCCACCGTTACCTGCGTTGCACACCTTCTGGGTCACAGCCCAGTGCTGCAACTTCACCCGTGCCGCCGAACACCTGCACATTACCCAGGGCGCGGTGAGTCGACAGGTGGCCGGGTTGGAAAGCCAGTTGGGCTATGCCTTGTTTCAGCGCCAGGCGCGTGGCTTGAGCCTGACGGAGGAGGGGCGCGAATGGCTGGCATGCGCGCAACAGGTGTTTGGCTTGCTCGCTGACGCGGTGGAGCACATCGGTGACCGGCGCCGCACCTTGCAGCTCAAAGCGTCCACCTGCGTGATGCGCTGGTTGTTGCCGCGCTTGCTGCAATGGCAAAAAGAACGCCCGGATGTGCCGGTGGAGCTCACCACGACGGTGGCCTATAACGTCGACTTTCGTCGTGAGCCGTTTGACGCGGCGGTGATCTACGGGCCCATCGCCGAGCAGTCGGCCGAGGCGCGGCATCTGTTCGACGAGCGTCTCACGCCGGTCTGCGTGCCTGGGTTGCTGGGCAGTTTGCGTACGCCGCAGGATTTGCAGCATCAGGTACTGTTGCACCCGACCCGAGACGAGCGCGATTGGACGTTGTGGCTCAAGGCTGCCAATGCCTGCTTGAGCGACCCCATCCAACGGCACCACTTCGAAACCTTGGACTTGGCAATGACCGTAGCGTCCCAGGGCTCCGGGGTGGCGATGGGCGACAGTGCGTTGATTGGCGAGGATCTGAGGGCGGGGCGGTTGGCGATGCCGTTTGAACTGCGGGTGTCGACGGGGATGGGGTATTTCCTGGTGTATCCGCCGGGGAAGGAACCGTCGGTTGGGTTGGTCGCGCTGATGGATTGGTTGGTCAGTGAGGCCAGTTTGGGATGACAGCCAACGCCTATCTGCCTGACTCGCCGCGATCCAAATGTGGGAGCTGGCTTGCCTGCGATGGCGGCCTGAAAGCCGACACCCATCTACCTGACACCCCCGCGATCCAACTGTGGGAGCAGGCTTGCTCGCGAAGGCGGCCTGACAGCCGACCAGAATCTTGGATCAGACCGTGTACATATCCATTATTTAGGTAACGGCTGCTTATGGTTCCGCTTTTACAGCGGGTCACTTTTGGAAGGACCCAAAAGTAACCAAAAAGTCCTCGCCCCACCACTCGGCACCTCGCTTGGGCTCGGTGTGCCCGAACACAGGCTTGAATCCGTGGGCCGCCGCCACGCGCCATCCATGGCGCGGGGCGGCTAACCCGGCGTCCTGCCGGGTTACCCACGAATTCAAGCCTGCGTTCGGCCAGCGTGGTTTAACGGGGCGCCTAAGATCAAGATCAAAAGCAGATCAAAAGCGGCTCGCTTCGCATCGTGGTTAGCGTTGACGGCGTTGGGTCAGTAGCCGACTGTGAAGCGCTGGCGCGAGTGCTTCGGGTTTTCCACTTCATCCAGCATGGCGATGGCGAAGTCGGCAAAACTGATCGAGCTGTTGCCGTCACTGTTCACCAGCAGATCATCCGTGCCCAAGCGGAATTTGCCCGTGCGCTCGGTGCCGTCGAACAGGGCCGATGGCGACAGGAAGGTCCAATCCAGCTCCTTTTCCTGGCGCAGCGTTTCCAGGAATTGCGCCCCGGCACTGGCTTCAGCTTTATATTCAGCCGGGAACCCTTCGCTGTCGATCACGCGCCCGCCACCGGGCAACAACAGCGAACCTGCGCCGCCGACCACCAACAAACGTTTCACCCCGGCCTTTTTCACCGGGCCGATCACGGCGCTGGCGGGAAGCGTGGCGAAGTGCGCCGCGCTGATCACCACGTCGCTACCGCTGATGGCGTGTTGCAAGGCCTCGGCATCCAGGGCATCAACCTGTTTGACCGTAACGCCTGGGCGCACAGCCAGCTTGTCGGTATTGCGGGCGATGGCGATGACGGTATGCCCGCGACGCAGCGCTTCTTCCAGCAGTTGGCTACCGGCGCGGCCAGTGGCACCAATGATTGCGATCTTGCTCATGATGTTCTCCAACAGGGTTAAGGTTTAAAGCCAGTTACCACTTCATTTCGCCCTTGGCGACTTTGGCGCTCAGTTCCAGCGAGCTTTCGTCGGCGAGGGTGGGGTAGCGTTTTTTCATGGCCGCAATCAGGGCGGCGGAGTCCTTGGCCTTGGCGGTTTCGAGGTCGAAGGCCTTGATGTAATCAGCGGTGAAGGTGACCGAGGCCAGCGATGGCGTGCCCAGGTAATGGCCCGGCACCACGGTGTTCGGCTTCAGGTCTTCAATGCGCGTGAGGGTGGCCAACCAGTCTTTATGGGATTGCGCGCTCTGGGTATCGGCCATCCAGACGTGGATGTTTTCAGCGACCACCACACCACCGACCACGGCCTTGATCGACGGAATCCACACAAAGCTGCGATCTGGCTGCGGGCCGTCGAGGCCCACCACTTCAAGCTGCTGTCCTTCCAGGGTCAGGCTGTGGCCTTTAAGTACCTGCGGTACAAGGGTCTTGGCCGGTTTGTCTGCGCCCATTTTCGGGCCCCAGAAGGCCAGCTTGTCGGCGACAGTGGCGTTGATATGGTCGACCACCGGCTGCGGCGCCAGCACCTTGGCGTCGGGGAAAGCGGCGGTGAGGGTGTCCAGGCCGAAGTAGTAGTCCGGGTCGCCATGGCTGATGTAGATGGTGGTCAGGTGCTTGCCGCTGGCGCGGATCTTCTGCACCAGCTGCTCGGCTTGGCCTTTGCCGAATTGCGCATCCACCAGGATCGCGTCTTTCTCGCCGCTCACCAGCACCGAGCTGACCGGGAAGATCGCGGCTTCGCCTGGGTTGTACACGTCGAGTTTCAGCTCTGCCGCTGCTGCGTGGGCAGCGAAGGCCAGGGCGGCGGTGGCCAGGGTCAAGCGTTTGAAGGTCGAGAACATCGGGCAGCTCCTGCCATCGGTAAGGGATGCACAGAGCTTAGTTGCATAAAACACGACAAAAAATGCGATGCTGGGACATAGTTTGTTTCTAAAATCGGGCAAATCATGGATCGTCTTCAAGCAATGCGCGTGTTTGTCACCGTGGTGGACTTGGGCAGCCAATCCGCCGCTGCCGACCACCTTGACCTGTCGCGCCCGGTGGTCTCGCGCTACCTGGCCGAGCTGGAAGACTGGGTGGGCGCACGCTTGCTGCACCGCACCACGCGCAAGCTCAGCCTCACCGCCGCCGGCGGAGAAACGCTGCCGCGTTGCCGGCAATTGTTGGAACTGTGCGGTGATATGCAGGCCGCCGTCAGCGAGCCCGATGATGCGCCCCGAGGCCTGTTGCGCCTGAGCGTCAGCACTTCGTTCGGCCAGGCGCAGCTGGGCGCGGCGATTGCCGAATACGTCAAGCTTTACCCCTTGGTGACGGTGGATTTGCAAATGCTTGATCGCACGGTGAACCTGGTGGACGAGCGCATCGATCTGGCGATCCGCACCAGCAACGATCTGGACCCCAACCTGATCGCCCGGCGCCTGACCGTATGTCGCTCGGTGGTGTGCGCCACACCGGCTTATCTGCGCGAGCATCCGGCGCCGCAGAAAGTCGAAGACCTGGCCCGGCACAATTGCCTGACCCACTCTTACTTCGGCAAGAGCCTGTGGCATTTCGAAGAAAACGGAGAGCACGTGTCGGTGCCGGTCCACGGCAATATCACGGCCAACGAAGCCAGCACGTTAATGCGCGTGACGCTGGCCGGGGCAGGGGTGGCGATGCTGCCCAGTTATCAGGCCGGCGAGCTGATTCGCAGTGGGGAGTTGGTGCGCTTGCTGCCGCACGCCGAGCCACGACAAATGAACATCTATGCGGTGTACGCCTCACGCAAACACATGCCTTCGGCGCTGCGTAGCCTCCTGGATTTCCTGGTGCTGCGGTTTCCCGAAGAGCCGGTTTGGGACGTAGGGCTCTGAGGTGAAATAAGCGCGCTGAATGGCAGCGCATCATGGCAAGTTGCCCTGACTGACCTATGCTTTAAACAGCACCCTGTAGATCCGTTCAGAGGTCTGTGCCATGAGCATCAAAACCAGAAAGTACCTGACGATTTTCACCCTCTGCGCATTGGCGACGGCGCTGTATGGGACTGCCGCCTACCGCGTCGAGCAAACGCGCATGCAGCCAGCGGCGTTCGCTATCAGCTGCCATCAGGACCAATGCGTTCCCCGCACCGGCAGTTTCAGTGCGCTCAGGTAGGCTGCTCTGCCTTCAGTTGTTCACGAAACGCCTTGGGTGAAAACCCGACCCTGCGGCGAAACAGCCGTGAGAAGTTGGTCGGGTCGGAAAAGCCCAGCACTTCGGACATCTCGTTGATGGTCATGCTGGTGTAGGTCAGCAGGCGCTTGGCTTCCAGCAATTGGCGGTCATGCATGATCTGCAACGCCGGTTGCCCACCCAATTCCCGACACGTCCCGTTCAAGTGTGAGACCGAGATGCCCAGCTTGTGGGCCAGGTCTTCAATCTTCGGGTGTTCGCGGTAATGCTGTTCGACCAGTTGCGTAAACCGCCGAAAGTACTCACGACCCCGCGGCGCGCGTGGATGGCGGCGCTGGATCGCCTGGCGGCTGACCCATACCAACAACACGCTGACCAGGGCGTGCAGCATCATGTCCCGTGCCGGTTGGTCATCGGCGTATTCGTCCTGCAAGCGTACGAACAGGCTGTTCAAGTAATCGCTGTCCTTGCCCGCCGGGTAGCTGCCGAGTGTGTGCAGGCCATCGACGGTAGAGTCCAGTTGCGCCTGCAAGTGGCTGACCAGCGGCGCCGAAAGCGTTACCACAAACCCTTCCACATCCTCGGAAAAACGAAAGCCATGCACGCACAGCGGTGGCAGCACTTGCAGGCTCGACTCGTTAAGCGTGGTGCGCTGGCCCTCGATTTCCAGTTGTGCCTGGCCTTTGTGCACATACAGCAACTGGCACAGGTCCGCGTGCCGGTGGGGCTGGATTTCCCACTGGTATTCCCGACTGCGCCGGGAAATGGTTTCGCAGTGCAACAAATCGGGAGTCGGCCACTGCTGGCTTTCCCCGTAAAGCTTGAAGACCGGAATCGCGGTTTTGGTCATGGTTTCAATCCGATACTCAGGATAATGGTTCGGTAATCGCCCCGATTGGCGAAAAGCACAGGTTTTGACGCAGTTTTCACCTTCTTATGAGCCTCACTCAAGTGAAAAATGTCAGCCACAAGAGCAATGACAACTCTTTCACTCCATACGTTCGCGTGAAGCTTGAAGGTCATAAAAATAATGAAAACCCTGAAAACCCAAGTCGCCATTATTGGTGCCGGTCCTTCCGGATTGCTGCTCGGCCAACTGCTGCACAACGCTGGCATCCAGACCCTCGTTCTAGAGCGTCAGAGCGCCGATTACGTACAAGGCCGTATCCGCGCCGGTGTGTTGGAACAGGGCATGGTCGACCTGCTGCGCGAAGCCGGGGTCAGCCAACGCATGGACGCCGAGGGTCTGGTGCACGACGGGTTTGATATTGCCCTCAATGGTCAACTCACCTCCATTGACCTCAAGGCCTTGACCGGCGGCCAGTCGGTGATGATCTACGGCCAGACCGAGGTCACCCGCGACCTGATGGCCGCCCGCGCAGCCGCCGGTGCCATCACCCTGTACGAAGCCTCCGATGTTCAACTCCATGACCTGAAAAGTGAACAGCCCTGGCTGACCTTTGAGCACGAAGGCCAAGCCTACCGCCTGGAGTGCGATTACATTGCCGGCTGCGACGGTTTCCATGGCGTGGCCCGCCAGTCGATACCGGCGCAAGCGCTGAAGGTGTTCGAACGCGTCTACCCCTTCGGCTGGCTGGGCGTGCTGGCCGACACGCCGCCGGTACATGCCGAACTGGTGTACGCCAAACACGCGCGGGGTTTTGCGCTGTGCAGCATGCGGTCGCCGACCCGCAGCCGTTACTACCTGCAAGTGCCGGTCGAAGAGAAGCTGGAAGACTGGGCGGATGAACGTTTCTGGGATGAACTCAAAAGCCGCCTGCCCGGCTCATTGGCCGAACAATTGGTGACCGGCCCGTCGATCGAGAAAAGCATCGCGCCGCTGCGCAGCTTTGTGGTGGAACCCATGCAGTACGGGCGCCTGTTCCTGCTCGGCGATGCCGCGCACATTGTGCCGCCCACCGGTGCCAAGGGCTTGAACCTGGCAGCCAGTGATGTGAGCACCTTGTTCCGCATCTTGCTCAAGGTGTACCGCGAAGGGCGCCTGGACTTGCTGGAAAAATACTCGGCAATCTGCCTGCGCCGAGTGTGGAAAGCCGAGCGGTTTTCCTGGTGGATGACCTCGATGCTGCATCAGTTTCCCCAGGCGGATGACTTCAGCCAGCGTATTGCCGAAAGCGAACTGGACTATTTCATTCACTCCCAGGCCGGGCGCAAAACCATCGCAGAAAATTACGTCGGCCTTCCTTACGAGCCTATCGAATAGCCTGCTATCGTATCGAGCATTCCCACCGGTGACCGTTGCCTGTGGGCCCTGCTCGAAGGTTCTGCCGTGACTCACCTCAATTAGCCCGCTCCAACCGTTCCCGCCGTGCGCAGTATCCTGGTCGCGCTGATGATGGCGATCTTCCTGGGTGCCCTGGACCAGACCATTGTCGCCGTGTCCATGCCGGCCATTTCCGCGCAGTTCCATGACGTCAACCTGCTGGCCTGGGTGATCTCCGGCTACATGGTGGCGATGACCGTGGCGGTGCCGATCTACGGCAAGTTCGGTGACCTGTATGGGCGCCGGCCCATGATGCTCATCGGCATGGGCCTGTTCACCCTGGCGTCGTTGTTTTGCGGCCTTGCGCAAAGCATGGAGCAACTGGTGCTGGCTCGGGTTCTGCAGGGTATCGGCGCTGGCGGGATGGTCTCGGTGAGCCAGGCGATCATTGGCGACATTATTCCTCCCCGCGAACGGGGACGTTATCAAGGGTATTTCAGCAGCATGTACGCGGTGGCCAGCGTGGCCGGGCCGGTGCTGGGCGGTTATATGACCGAGTACCTGTCGTGGCGCTGGGTGTTTTTGATCAACCTGCCACTGGGCGTCGGCGCCTGGTACGTGGCCCATCGCACCCTGGTGGGGCTGCCGGTGCCGCAGCGCAAGCCGATCATCGATTACCTCGGCACGGTGCTGATGATCGTCGGCCTCACCGCCTTGTTGCTGGGCATCACTGAAATCGGCCAGGGCCATTCGTGGCGTGACGATCAAGTGCTGGGGTTGCTGGCCTGCGCACTGATGGCGTTAAGCGTGTTTGTGTGGCACGAACGCCGGGCGCGGGAACCGCTGTTGCCGATGCACTTGTTTGCCAACCGCAGTGCGGTGTTGTGCTGGTGCACGATTTTCGTCACCAGCTTCCAGGCGATTTCCCTGACAGTGCTGATGCCCCTGCGCTACCAGACCGTGACCGGCGCTGGGGCCGACAGCGCAGCCCTGCACTTGCTGCCGTTGGCGATGGGCTTGCCGATGGGCGCGTATTTCGCCGGGCGCATGACCTCGGTGACCGGCCGCTATAAACCGATGATCCTCAGCGGCGCGGTGTTGAGCCCGCTGGCGATTCTCGGCATGGCCTACAGCGCGCCCCAGGCGGTGGCGCTTACCAGCGTCTTCATGTTGTTGTGCGGTATCGCCGCCGGCATGCAGTTCCCGACCTCGTTGGTGGGGACGCAGAACTCGGTGGAGCAACGGGATATCGGTGTGGCCACCAGCACCACCAACCTGTTTCGCTCCCTGGGCGGGGCAGTGGGGGTGGCTTGCATGTCGGCGTTGCTGCTGGCGCTGTTGCACGATTCCAGTTTCGCCCATTTGACGAGCGGCGCACTGGTGGCCGAAGGCAGTTCCGGCAACGTACTGCTCGACGGCCTCAACGCCGCACCCGGCCCGGCGCAGGATGCGTTGCGCGGCGAGCTGGCGGTGACGTTCCGGCATTTGCTGATGGTGAGTGCGGCGGTGTCGCTGCTGGGGTTGGCAGCAGCGATAGCGATGCCGAATCGGGTACTGCGCGGCCGTGAAGACAAAGTTAGATAAGCGGACGCGGAGCGTCCCAGGCGGCGTTCCCACGCAGAGCGTGGGAACGATCAGGATCAGGGGCTGTAATACCCGACCGCAACCATGAAATGCCCGCTCTTGCGCACATAGGCGTGCTTGTTCTCGACCTTGCCGGTCACCGGGTTTTTCCAGCGGTATTTGTATTCGCCCTGGTCCTGTTCAGCCATCATCTGGAGGATCGGCACACCCACCGGTTTGCCATCCGGGTCCTTGATCTTGGCAAAATCGGTGTTGATCAGGCGCAGGTTGGTGCCATGGGCGACGTAGCGCTGCGTGTTCAGGTCCACCACGAATACGTAGAGATCATCTTGCAGGAAGCCGCGTTGCAAGGAGTTGATCGCCTTGAGCGTGCCGGCTTCATCCTTGACCAACGCCTCCACCGCCTTGTTGCGCAGCGCCCGTGCCTGTTCCGGTGTGGCGCGCGGCAAGTAATAACCGACCGCCAGGATGCGTTCGCCCACGCGCTGATAAAACACGTGTTTATGTTCGACCTTGCCGTCATTCCAGTTCTGCCAGCGGTAGTCAGCCTGCTGGATACCCTGGTTTTCGGGCACCTTGAGCGCGTCCTTGAAGGATTGGCGCAAATCTGGTCCGAGTACCTCGGACACATCGCGACCTATGAGCGCGGAGGAGGGCCCGCCACTGGCCAGCAGTACGCCTTTTGTATCGACCACAAACACATAACGGTCCTGGTCGATGAACTCGCCCTGACGGCTGAAAGCGGCGAACGCCTTGTCACCTTGCTTGTGGTAGTACGCCAAGGCCTTTTCCAGCAGGGCCTTGGCGGCTTGGGCATCCGCTTCCTGTGCCGTGGCGGCATGCACCTGGCTGCAACACAACAGCAGCAGCCAGGTGAATCGGAGCAGTCTCTTCATTTACCCGTCCCTCGTTCTTGTTGGTGTGCCAAGAGCGTAGACGGTTGGCGGCGAATCAGAAGGGTTTGGTCGGCAGGTATTTGCCGTCCAGGGTGATGACCGCACGGGAGCCGCCGTCCGGGTCTTCGACTTTCTTGATGTCCAGTTTGAAGTTGATGGCGCTGATGATGCCGTCGCCGAATTGCTCATGCACCAGGGCTTTCAAGGTAGAGCCGTAGACTTGCAGCATTTCATAGAAACGGTACATGGTTGGGTCGGTCGGCACACCGCTCGGGAAGCTGCCGCGCAACGGGACGCTCTGCAGCAGGCGGCTGGCGTCCTCGTCGAGACCGAGTTTGCCGCACACGATGTCGGACGCCTCCTTGGGCAGCGGGTGCTGGCCGAGCAGGGCTGCGGTGACGAATGCCAGGCTCAGCCCGGTGCCGTCGGTGAGGTCCTGCCACGACAGGTTTTTGCGTGCCTTGAGGTCGATAACGGTGTCGGCCAGGGCCAGACGTGGGGTTTGGGCGAATTGGGATTGCAACATGGTGACGTCCTCTTGGGTTGAATAAGGTTCAGGCAGCGTGGGCGCGGGTGCTGGGGTGGTCGAGCAGGGAGACGAAGCGCCCGGTGTGCCCGTCCAAAGCGTCGATGCCGCCGGTTTCGATGTCGTACACCCAGCCATGCAGGTTCATCCGGCCTTGTTCCAGCGCCAGGGCGACAGAAGGGTGAGTCTTGAGATTAGCCAGTTGGGCGACCACGTTTTCGCGCACCAACGAATCCAGGCGTGCAGCGTCCGAGACATGCGTGCGAGCGGCATTTATCACCTTGGCCGACTCGGCATGGCGCAGCCAGTTGGCCACGGCGGGCAGGTGGTCCAGGCATTTGCAGGTAGAAATGGCAGTCATCGCACCGCAGTCCGAGTGCCCGCAAATCACAATGTCGCTGACGCCCAGCACCGCAACGGCATATTCGACTGTGGCCGACACACCTCCTGGTTCCGGGCCGTAGGACGGCACTATGTTGCCGGCGTTACGGATGACGAACAGGTCACCGGGTTCCTGCTGGGTCAACAGCTCGGGGACTACGCGGCTGTCAGAGCAGGACACGAACAAGGTGCCGGGGTTTTGCGTAGTCGCCAGGTGTTTGAACAAGTCACTGCGAGGGGTAAAGGCTTCACGTTGGAATTTGCGAAAGCCGTCGATGAGATGCTGCATGGTGGTTCTCCTTGCGTCGCTGATGGGGCAAGGATGGAAGTTTTCGGCTATAGCGTCCAAGATCGGTTTATTATGCTTTCTATAAGTCATGCCTATAGTTGGAGCGCTGCCCATGCTGTTGCGTCATATCCGTTACTTGCTGGCGGTTGCCGAGCATCGCAATTTCACGCGTGCCGCCGAGGCGCTACATGTCTCGCAACCGACCTTGTCGCAACAGATCAAGCAACTGGAAGAAAGCCTGGGCGCGCCACTGCTGGACCGTTCCGGGCGCAGTGTCAGCCTGACCGACGCGGGGCAGGCCTATGTGCGTTATGCGCGGCTGGCCTTGCAGGATCTACAGGCCGGCACCCGCGCCATACATGACGTGCAGGACCTGCGCCGGGGGCATTTGCGCCTGGCCATGACGCCGACCTTCACCGCCTACCTGATCGGCCCGCTGCTGGCACGCTTCAATGCGTTGTATCCCGGCATCACCCTGAGCATTGAGGAACTGACCCAAGACCGCATCGAAGCCGCCCTGGGCGAGGACCTGCTGGATATCGGCATCGGCTTTACCGGCGAGCATGGGCTGGAGATCCACTGCGAGGCGCTGTTTGTCGAAGAGCTGAGCCTGGTCGTCAGTGCCAGCCATCCAGAACGCACACAACCAGCCTGGCTCGAACAGCCCCTGGTGCTACTGAACACAGGCTTCGCCACCCGTCGCTATATCGACGACTACTGCCACCAGCAAGGGGTTAAACCGCAGATTGCCATGGAGGCCAATTCCATCAGCGCGATTATCGAAATCGTGCGCAGCACGCCCCTGGCAACCATCCTGCCCCGCGCACTGGCCGAGGCCCAGGCAGGCCTGCATGCCGTGGCGATTGCCCCACCGTTGCCGCAGCGCACCGCGGCACTGCTGAGCCGCAAGGGCGCGTATCGCAGCGCTGCGTGTGCGGCGTTTGTAGCGTTGATCAAGGCGTAGGGCCGGGCTGACGCCCCAGGATCCCAATGTGGGAGCTGGCTCGCCTGGGATGACGGCCGGACAATCAACACCGATCTACCTGGCACCCCGCATTCAAGGCGCAGCCAACCACTGCCCCACAATCCCCGCATACGCCCCCGTCGCCACACTTAAATGCAACCACTGATCCACGTAACTCTTCCAGGCCACATCATCGCGCGGCAACAAAAACGCTTTTTCACTGTACTGCATCGGTTGCTCCGGGTTGACCGCGCACAACCCAGGCTTGAGCTTCTGCTGATAACGTGCCTCGCTGGCGTCGGTAATCATCACATCGGCTTTGCCCGCCAGCAGTTCATCAAAAATCGTCACGTTGTCATGCAGGCGAATCTGCGTCTGGCCCAGGTGCGCACGGGCAAACACTTCATTGGTGCCACCGGCGGGTTCGATCACTCGCACCTGGGGCTGGTTGATCTGTTCCACCGTCTGGTAGCGCTGCACATCGGCGCAGCGCACCAGTGGGATCTTGCCATCGACCCCGAGAGACTGGCTGAAGAAGGCTTTTTTCTGACGTTCCAACGACACGGAAATACCGCCCACCGCGATGTCGCAGCGTTGGGCCAGAAAGTCCGGCATCAGGGTTTTCCAGGTGGTGGGCACCCAGTTGATTTTGGCGTTGAGGCTCTTGGCCAGAGACTCGGCCATGGCAATGTCGATACCTTCATAGCCGCCGTCGCTGCGCAGCGAGGTGTAAGGCTTGTAGTCGCCGGTGGTACACACGGTGAGGGTACCGTGCGCAATCACGTCGTCAAGGCGAGATGCAGCGGTGTCGGCCTGGGCGACAGTGGCCAGGCTTGCCAGTACACAGAGGGCCAGAGGCGCTTTCATGGGGTCGAATCCTTGGGGCACGGTCGGGGGCTCATTATTTCCAGCACAGGGCAGGGTGGCAAGGCGCGGTGAATGTTTAGCCAAACTGCAACCAAACTCCATCAAGCCTGAATTTACTCGCGTATCCTCGCGTGTGACGCTCCAGTCTCTCTATCACTGTGAACCGCGCATGCACGCTTGCCCTGACACTCACACCGCGACATTGCCGTCTGCGCTTGCGTTCTGGGCCTTGTTCCATTGCCGACACGCGCGCCCGCCAGATACCTCTCTCCTACGTTGATCTACCCCAAGGATGACGCGCACCTGTGCGCATCTGCCCGGCGGCGCCTGCGCGCTTGCCTGACGCAAACGTATGAGAATTCCCATGAGTGTTTTTGCCAGCCTGCATGAAGCCCAGACCTTCCTTGAACAGAACCCCGACATTGAGATGTTCGAGCTGTTTATCCTCGATAACAACGGCGTACCGCGCGGCAAGCTGCTGCACCGCGACGAACTGCTGGCGGTGTACGAAAGTGGCCGGCCTCTGCCCAGTACCATCCTCGGCCTGACCATCAATGGCGATGACGTAGAAAACTCCGGGCTGGTCTGGGAGGTGGGAGATATCGACTGCCGCGCCTATCCGATCAGCGGCAGCTTGCAGCGCATGCCATGGCGCTTGATCCCCACCGCAGCGGTGCAAGTCAGCATGCACCCCACCGAAGGTCTGCCCGCCACCGTGGCCGACCCCAGGCACCTGCTGGCCAATGTTATCGAGGCGCTCAAGGCCGACGGTTATTACCCGGTGATGGCGGCGGAGCTGGAGTTCTATCTGCTCGACCAGAAGCCCGACAGCAACGGCCGCCCGCAACCGGCGCGGGATGTGGATGGCAAGCGTCCGCGCTCGACCCAGGTGTACGGCCTGCGCGAGCTGGAGCAGATCGAGCCGTTTCTTGCCGACCTCTACAGCGCCTGCAAACTGCAAGGCATTCCGGCGCGCACGGCTATCTCCGAGTACGCGCCGGGCCAAGTGGAAATCACCCTCGAGCACCGCACCGACGCGCTGCAGGCGATGGACGAAGCCGTGCGCTACAAACGCCTGGTCAAGGGCGTGGCGCACAAACATGGAATGACCGCCTGTTTCATGGCCAAGCCGTTCGACGACCTGGCCGGCACCGGCATGCACATGCACGTCAGCCTGGCCGATGCCCAGGGCAATAACCTGTTTGCCAGTGAAGCGACCGACGGCACGCCACTGCTGCGCCAGGCCGTGGGCGGCATGCTCAGTACCTTGCTCGATTCACTGTTGATGTTCTGCCCCAACGCCAACTCTTATCGACGCTTCCAAACCAACAGCTATGCGCCGCTCGCTGCCACTTGGGGCGTGGACAACCGCACCGTCAGCCTGCGTGTGCCCGGTGGCCCGGCTCCATCCCGGCATATCGAACACCGCATCTGCGGTGCCGACGCCAACCCCTACCTGGCGGCTGCTGCGATCCTGGCCGGCATTCATCGAGGCATCCGCGAACAGCTCGACCCTGGCGCCCCGGTGCAAGGCAACGGCTACGCCCAGGCCAAGGAACTGCTGCCCACCGACTGGCTGACCACCTTGCGCGCGCTGGAAACCTCCCGCTGGGCACCGGATGCGTTCGGGCGCGAATTCCTAGGCGTTTACCTGGCGGTCAAACGTGCCGAATACCGCCAGTTCATGGGCGAGGTGGGGGAGCAGGATTGGCGGTGGTACTTGCATCAAGCGTGACCGGTTTTAGCGGTGTGGGCTTTCGACCTTTTTTTCACGTTGCGAAGGTTAAGCTGCGGATCAAGGTCGTTCACTACCGTTTCATTCACATGAGCCCGCGATGTCGCCACAACCTCCATCCTCCATCGAGACCGAATTCACCGAGCGCTATGACCGTGAGCATGCCAGGGGCTGTGGCGACCCGCGTCCGCCCAGGCTGTTGCAGCGCCTGTCGGCGTGGCGCGATGCGCGGTTGGTACGCCAGGCCCTGAAAGTGGCGGGCGAGCCAGGGCTTATCCTCGACCTGGCGTGCGGTTCCGGGCGCTTCTGGCCGGTGCTGGCCGAACACGTCAACCGTGTGATCCTGGCCTCGGACAACTCCCAGGCGATGCTCGATCACGCGCGCACCCATCACCCGGGTACGTTGCTCAAGCGTGTCAAAACATTCCAGGGCTCGGCGTTTTCCATTGGCCTTTCGGCGAATGCGGTGGACTGCATTTTCTGCCTGGATTTGTTTCGCCATGTGCCCGGCAGCGATGCACGACTCATGTTATTGCATGAGTTTCACCGCGTCAGTCGCGACACGGTGATTGTTGCCGTGAACGTGGGCACGCCGGTAGAGAGCGAGTTTCGCCAAGCCGGCTTCAAAATCCTCAATTACCAAGAGTTCCTGCCGGGCTCGCGGCGATGGTGCGTCTACGTTTTGCGTAAGAGAGGATAACGCCCGTTTGTCGGACTATTCTTCATCTCCTGTCGGAGTTTTCATGATGGCGTGTGCACTGCGGATGCTCGCAAGCCCCTTTCGCGATATATACTGCGCGCCATTCTTCAAGGGAGAGCCGTGTGGCCATCGATATTCACTGGATCTGCGACAACGATAGCCTCGGCCAGCATTGCGCCGAATGGCAGCAGTTGCCATTCGTCGCCCTCGACACCGAATTCATGCGGGTCGACACCTTTTACCCTATTGCCGGGCTGATCCAGATCGGTGATGGCGTGCGCGCTTACCTGATCGACCCCCTGACTATCGACAATTGGCAACCCTTGGCCGCCTTGCTGGAGAACCCGGCGGTGATCAAGGTGGTGCACGCCTGCAGCGAAGACCTGGAAGTGCTGTTGCGCCTGACTGGCAGCTTGCCAGTGCCGTTGTTCGACACCCAATTGGCGGCGGCGTACCTCAACCTCGGTTTCTCCATGGGCTACTCGCGCCTGGTGCAGGCGGTGTTGGATATCGAGCTGCCCAAGGGCGAAACCCGCTCCGACTGGCTGCAGCGGCCATTGTCGGAGACGCAGGTCAGCTACGCCGCCGAAGACGCGGTGCACCTGGCCGAGGTTTACACCCGCCTGCGCCCGCAACTGTCGGACGACAAATACGGGTGGGTATTGGAAGACGGCGCCGAACTGGTGGCCAACCTGCGCCGTGAGATCGACCCCTACGAGGTGTACCGCGACGCCAAGCTGGCGTGGAAGTTGTCCCGTGCCCAACTCGCGGTGCTGCGTGAACTCTGCGCCTGGCGCGAGCAGCAGGCCCGTGCCCGCGACTTGCCGCGCAACCGCATCGTTCGCGAACACTCTCTGTGGCCCCTGGCCAAATCCCAGCCGGATAACCTCGCCGCCCTGGGCAAGATCGAAGACATGCACCCGCGCACCGTGCGTCAGGACGGCCAGTTCCTGCTGGACCTGATCAAACGCACTGCCAGCCTGCCCATGGACCAATGGCCGCCTGCCGTGGCAGAGCCGTTGCCGGTGGACGCTGCAGCGTTGATCAAGCAACTGCGGGCCCTGGGCCAAACCTTCGCCGAGCGCCTGGACATGGCGCCGGAACTGATGCTGCGCAAGAAAACCCTCGAAGCCCTGGTTAAAAGTGGCTACCCCGATGGGCCTTACCAATTGCCAGACTCGCTGCGTGGCTGGCGCCGCGAGTTGATGGGCCAGGCGTTGCTCGACAGCCTGGCCAATGCCGGAGAACAGCCTTGAAACGTATTTGCTCCATCTACCGCAGCAAGAAAAAAGACGGCATGTACCTCTATGTGCTCAAAAGCGATGCCCTGGAGCGCGTACCCGAGCCGTTGATGGAAGCCTTCGGCAAGGCGCATCACGCCTTTGACATGGTGCTGACGCCGGAGCGCAAGCTGTCGCGCGAAGACATCGCCGTGGTGCTGGAAAACCTCGACAAGCAGGGCTACCACCTGCAAATGCCGCCGGCCGAGGACGAGTACATCGAGCACTTGCCCGAAGAGCTGCTGCGCCGCAACGACCCGATGTGATCGACCAGTGCCCGCTTCAGGGCACAGCTTCAATGGAATCGTATTAGAGGACGGTGGCCGTAAGGATGCGGGCGGCCGTCTGCACTGTTTTTTCAAAGGTTTGAACCATGCGTGTTCTGATTGCTGAACAGGATCATCCGCTCTACGCCCAATTGCTCAGGGACGCCGCCCCAGACCTCGAAGTGCTGACCAGCGGCGATTCGGCCGAACTCTCGCGCCTGGCCGCCGACTGTCCGGTGTGGCTGGGCCAGCCCGATCTGTTGGCGACCCTGCTGCGCCAGGGCCATCATCCGCAATGGCTGCAATCGACTTGGGCGGGCATCACGCCACTGCTGGCCGATGGCTTGCCACGCGACTATCGGCTGACCCGCGCGGTAGGCATTTTTGGCCAGGTCATGGCCGAGTTTGTCCTCACCTACATGCTGGGCCACGAGCGCGAAGTGCTGGCGCGGTTGGTCAGCCAGGTGGAGCGCAAATGGGATAACCGCATGGGCCAGAGCCTGGCGGGGCGTAAGGCGCTGATCGTCGGCACCGGTGACATCGGCCAGCGCGTGGCCGAGTTTCTGCTGCCGTTCGGCGTGCAGTTGTATGGCATCGCCAGCCAGGCCCGCGAGCAGGCACCGTTTATCGAAGTGGCGGGGCTCGACCAGTTGGGCCGGCTGGTGGGGGAGGTGGATTACGTGATCAACCTGCTGCCCAACACGCCTGATACCCATGACCTGTACGACGCGGCGCTGTTCAAGCAATTCAAACCCACCGGTTTGTTTATCAACGTCGGACGCGGCGTGGCGGTGGTGGACGCCGACCTGGTCGAGGCGCTCAAAGAAGGGCACCTGGCCGGCGCGGTGATCGACGTGTGCCGCCAGGAGCCCTTGCCGCAACGCCATCCGTTCTGGACGGCGTGGGGTTTGCTGTTGACCGGGCACAGCTCGGCCCCGACCTCGCCGCCGATGATGGTGGCGTTGTTTGTGCAGAACCTGCGGGCGTATCAGGCCAAGCAAGCGCTGCGCGGGGAAGTGGATTTCGAGCGCGGCTACTGACAAAACGCGGAAAAATGTGGGAGCGAGCAAGCCCGCTCCCACATTGAGTGTATGCAAGTCTTAGAGACTGAAGTCACCCTCGGACACCAGCTCGCTCAACGGCTTGCGCGGGCTCGGCATTTCGCGCCCTTGCAGGTACTCCGGCAAACTCGACTTGTCACCCAGCTTGCCCACCGCCACGGCCGCATGCAGCGCATAACCCTGGGGAATCTTGAGCTCCTTGCGGGTCAGTTCCTGGTCGAAACCGGCCATGCCGTGGGTGTGCCAGCCACTGAGGCTGGCTTGCAGCGCCAGGTGGCCCCAGGCCGAGCCGGTGTCGAAGGTGTGCCACAGCGCCGGGGTTTCTTCGGTAGCACCGGGGGCGATGAAGTCGGTTTTCGACGCGATGATGATCAGGGCCGACGCATGCTGCGCCCAATTGCGGTTGAATTCATTCAGCAGGCCCAGGAAGCGCTCCCAGTCCGGCGTGTCACGGCGCGCATACAGAAACCGCCACGGCTGCGAGTTGTAGGCCGAAGGCGCCCAGCGTGCCGCTTCGAAGAAACTCAGCAGCGTCTCCTGCGGGATGCTCTCGCCGGTAAAGGCGCGGGGCGACCAGCGCTCGGTGAATTGGGTGTGGATCGGATAATCGGCAACACGGGGGTTATTGCTCATGGACAGACCCTGATGGAAAAAAAACGGGATTCAAAACTACTGCGCCCACCCAGGCCTGACAAGTCTTGCAACACCGTCAGTCGTAAGCGCTTGGCCCCAACGGGCTTGGGCACTAGACTGGCGGCCTTTTCACCTTCCGATACTGATGCAGAGCCATGGCCGCCAAAGTCGAACCTTTCTGGATACGCAAAACCCTTGAGCACCTCGACCAAGAGGAGTGGGAGTCATTGTGCGACGGCTGTGGCCTGTGCTGCCTGCAAAAGCTTGAGGATGAGGACGACAACAGCGTTTATTACACGCGTATCGCCTGCAAACTCCTCGACCTGAAAACCTGCCAGTGCACTGATTACCCCAACCGCCGCGCCTCGGTGCCTGATTGCATTCAGCTCACACCGGGCCAGGCCGATCAGTTCAAATGGTTGCCGCCGACCTGCGGTTACCGCCTGGTCAGCGAGCGCAAGGACTTGCCGCTGTGGCATCACCTGGTCTGCGGCGACCGTGATGCGGTGCACGACGAACGCATTTCCCAGTCCGGGCGCATGCTCAGCGAAGGCAGCGTGCCCGAGGACGACTGGGAGGATTACCTGATTTTCCGCGCAGGCTGAATGAGGAGTGTGTATGAAGGTGGCCGCCAAGTGGGCAGCGGGCCTGGTCGTGCTGGCGCTGAGCGGACCGGGCTGGTGCGCGAAGAAAGTCGACCTGGATTACCACATCAAGCTGTTGCCCCAAAGCCAGCAGGCCGAGGTGCGCGTCAGCCTGTCCCAGGGCGCGGCGGTGCGCAGCCTGAACTTCGACCTGGGCCGCGACGGTGACTACAGCGACTTCAAGGCCGATGGCCAGTGGCAAGTCACGGGCAACCGTGGCCTGTGGCAACCCAGCCCTGACAAGGCCAGCCTGACCTACCGGGTGCGCCTGGCCCATGCGCGCAAGCCCGGCGTGTATGACACACGCATCACGCCCGGCTGGGCGTTACTGCGCGGCGAAGACCTGGTGCCGGCCGCCCGTCTCGACCAGCAAGACGGCGTCGAACTGGTCTCACGCCTGATGTTTGAACTGCCGACGGGTTGGAAGAGCGTCGAAACCGCCTGGCCGCGCATCGGCCAGAACAAATTCCGCATCGACAACGTGTCCCGCCTGTTCGACCGCCCCACCGGCTGGATGCTGGCGGGCAACCTCGGCAGCCGCCGCCTGCGCCTGGGTGATACCGACGTCACCGTGGCCTCGCCCAAGGGCCAGGGGATGCGCCGCATGGACGTGCTGACGTTACTGACGTTTGTCTGGCCCCAGGTGGAGGCCGCGTTCCCGCGCCATCCTGGCAAACTGTTGATTGTCGGTGCCAGTGACCCGATGCGGCGGGGCGCTTATTCGTTACGCGATTCGATCTACCTCAACAGCCGCACGCCGCTGGTTGGCGAAAATGGCAGCAGCCCGTTGCTGCGCGAAGTGGTGCAGGCCATCGGGCGCTTTAATGACCACGACAGTAGTGACTGGATCAGCGAGGGCTTGGGCGAGTACTACGCGATTGAGCTGATGCGGCGTGCCGGTGGCATCACCGATGAACGCTATGCGGCGATCCAGGCGCGGCTGACCAAAGAAGGCAAAGATGTCACCACTCTCAAAGGCGAGCACGTCAACGGCGCGACGCTGGCGCGTTCGGTGGTGGTATTGCAGGAACTGGACCGTGAGATCCGCGTGAAGACCCACAACAAACGCTCCCTGGACGATCTGGCGCAGGCAGTGATGCGGGTGAACAGCATCAACACCAAAGAGTTCGTGCAGTTGGCCGAGAGTGTGATCGGTGAGTCTTCGGTGGTACTGGACAGCAAACTGCTGCGCTGATCCAAACCCCTGTGCAATTCAAAATGTGGGAGGGGGCTTGCCCCCTCCCACATTTGAATCTCCAGCATGTCCAAGTCTCAGGTCAGGCTTTAGGTTTCACAGCCTTTTCAGCCGCCACTTCAGCCTTGGTCTTCAGGTTCTTCAACTCTTCCCCGGCGCGCTCGATTTTCGTGCGCACGCTGTTCATTTCCTGGCGGCCCTGTTCCAGTTTGTCCTTGAGCGAACTGTGCCCTGTAAAGCCACGGGCCAGTGCCACGCCACCAATCGCCACCTGGATCAAGCCGAAAATCCCGCCGCGGCGCAGGCCTTTACCCACCATCATTACCCCGCCGGCCACCGAGCCGATGCGCTCCCAGCCATGCACGTTCTGGGTGGGTTGAGGCTTCAAGGGGGCGGCTTCGATGATAGGTCGCAAGGTTTTGCTGTCGCTCATGATCAGTCTCCAACAAGGGCAAGTGTTACTAGCTGACTGCGCGCATGTGCCGGATGTTCCCGCAATATCAGTACTTGGGGCCCGAACGGGTGTTGTTGCCCTTGGCCAGGCGGTCATAGAGCACCACGTTGACCGTGGCCGCCAGGTTCATGCAGCCGGTGGTGGGGATGTACACCACGTCCTCGCACCAGTCGCGGATCTCTTTGTCCAGGGAGCCGTCTTCGGGGCCGAAGATATACAGCGCGCGGTCGGGGTGGGTGTATTCAGGCAACGGGCGGGCGCCGTCGACCAATTCCACGGCGACCGGGATGCAGCCTAAGGGCAGGATCTTTTTCAGGTCGTCGATGCCGATCAGCGGGATATCGTGGTGCACCTTCTTGGTGTCGGTGATGAAATCCCGGGCGCGCTCGTAACGCACGCCGGTGTAGAACACCGAGGCCACCCCGTAACAGCCGGCGGCACGCATCACCGAGCCGACGTTTTCGGGGGATTTGGGGTTGTACAGACCGATGCAGCTGTAGCGTTTATTGCCCACGGGGAAGGGTGCCTTGAGAAAAACGGCGATTATACGGCCTGGGGGGATGCAGTGCTTGGACGATCGTCATCGCGGGCAAGCCCGGCTCCCACCGGGAAATACATTCCTACTGTGGGAGCTGGCTTGCCTGCGATGAGGCCGGAACAGGCAAAGAAAAGCTTCAGTCGTCCTTCTTCATCAACCCCGCCAACGCCGCAAACGGGTTGTGCGTCGCCTTGGCAATGCTCGGGCTGCTGGTGGAGCCTTCGCCGAAGTACTGCTGGTCGGTGTAGCGCGAGTGTTCGTTGTCGTGGCAGTACAAGCACAGCAACTCCCAGTTGGAACCGTCCTGGGGGTTGTCATCATGGTTGTGGTTGCGGTGGTGAACGGTCAGTTCACTCAAGCGCTTGCCGGAAAACTCACGGGCGCAGCGGCCACACACGTGGGGGTACATCTTCAAGGCTTTATCGCGGTAGCCCATTTCGCGGTCGCGCTGGGCATCGGCAAGGATGCGGTCCAGCTTGGCGGTGTGGGAGGGCGGGTTGTTCGAGCTCATCATGGCTCCTGGCTATTATTGGGTGGTTCACGGACAAGGTTGATTCTAGCTGCTCCCACAGGGGATTGGCGCGATTGAATAAACCGCGATCAGCCCTTGAGCTTCTCTGCAATCCAGATGGTATGCCGCGTGCCCTTGTTGCCATGGGCAAATACTTGCACTTCTTCGGCCTTGAAGCCGGCCTTGCGCAGTTTGTCACTGAACAGCTTGTCGGCGCTGGCCGACCACACGGCCAGCACGCCCTTGGGGCGCAGGGCCTTGGCACACGCGGCCAGGCCACTGGCCGAGTACAACCAACTGTTAGCTTTTTGCGTGAGCCCTTCAGGGCCGTTGTCGACGTCGAGCATGATCGCATCAAAGCCTTGGGGCTCGGCCTGCAGTACCTTGGCCACGTCTTCCTGGCGGACCACGGTGCGCGGGTCCAGCAGCGGGCGTCCGGATTTCTCCCCCAGCGGCCCTCGGTTCCACTCCACGACGCCGGGCACCAGTTCGGCCACCACCACTTCGGCGCTCTTGCCCAAATGCTTGAGCGCCGCGGCCAGGGTAAAGCCCATGCCCAGACCGCCGATCAGCACCCGTGAACCCGGGCGTCCGGCCACTTTGCGGCAGGGAATCTCCGCCAGGGCATCTTCGGAGCCATGCATGCGCGTGTTCATCAACTGGCCACCGTCACCGCCCTGGATCTTGATGACAAAGTCCTCGCCGTATTCGAACAGGCACAAGGCGCCGCCGTTGTCGGGGATTGGGGTGGTGTCCAGCAGAACGAAACGTTTCATGGAAATCTCATTGGGAAGGGCATTCTTGCGCGGTTGGGAGTAGCCTTAGGGCATTCCGGTCAGGCCATGGAGCCATCGATGAAGTGCAGCATTCTAACGGTCATTGTGTTGAGCGCGCTCGCATTGGGTACCGCGCAGGCTCAGGAGTTACAAACCGTACCGGTCGCGCCCGCGCCAACCCCAGGCGCGCCGGGCACGCCAACGCCCACGTTGTACCCGCAAGTCACGCCGCCCGTTGCGCCCAAGACCCATAATGGCTCGCCACCGCTGGCGCCCATCGTGCTGCCGGCGCCGCCCAAGGACCAGACGGTCCCTGGCCTGCAGCAAAACGACAGCAAGCCGAAAACGCCGGGCGGTTAGACCAGACCGAGGGCCTTGAACACAAAGGCATATTCGAGGGCGACGTCACGTAAGCCCTGATAGCGCCCGCTCATGCCGCCATGGCCGGCACCCAGCTCGGTCTTGAGCAGCAGCAGGTTGTCGTCTGTCTTGGTATCCCGCAGCTTGGCCACCCACTTGGCGGCTTCCCAGTACTGCACGCGGCTGTCGTTATAGCCGGCGATCACCAGCGTGGCCGGGTAAGCCTGGGCACGGACGTTCTCGTAGGGCGCGTAGGCCTTGATGCGCGCGTACACTTCGGGGTCCTCGGGATTGCCCCATTCGTCGTACTCGGTGATGGTCAGTGGCAGTTCCGGATCGAGCATGGTATTGAGCACATCGACGAACGGCACTTCCGCAATCGCCGCCTGGAACAATTCCGGACGCTGGTTGAGCACCGCGCCGATCAGCAGGCCGCCGGCACTGCCGCCGCTGATCGCCAGTTGTGGGGAGGTGGTCAGGCCCTCGGCGATCAAATGTTCGGCGCAGGCGATAAAGTCGCTGAAGGTGTTCTGCTTGTGTTCCTGCTTGCCGTTGCGATACCAGGCCTCACCCAGCTCACCGCCGCCGCGCACATGGGCGATGGCAAACGCCACGCCACGGTCCAGCAAGCTCAGGCGCGCATGGGAGAACCACGGGTCCAGGCTTGAGCCGTAGGCACCGTAGCCATACAGGTACAGCGGCGTCGGCTTGCCGAGCTGGTCACGCTTGACCACCAGGCTGATGGGTACCTGGGTGCCATCGGCAGAAGTGGCCCACAGGCGTTGGCTGATGTAATCGTCGGCGTTGAAGACGCCCAGCACCGGGGTTTCCTTGAGCACGACCTGCGCGCCTGTCGCCAGCTCGAGCTGGCGCACTTGGGCGGGACGGTTCAAGGCCTCATAGCGCAGGCGGATCTTGTCGCTGGGAAACTCGAGGCTGTTCTGTACGTAGAGGCTGTAGGCGGCGTCAGGCAATTGCACCCGATAGGCCGGCACGTTCTCGGGGTGTACTTCGATAACCGGCAGGCCACCAATGCGCAGGCTCAAGGTCATGGCGTCGGCGTTCAGGCTCACGCCGTCAAGCATGACCTCGTCGCTGTGGGGGATCAGGTTCTGCCAGTCGGCTTCGGTGGGCGGCGTGCCGGTGTCGGCGGCCACGTACAGCGCATGGTTGATGCCGTCGCGGTTGCTGCGGATAAACCAGGTCCACTGGCCATTGCGCTTGCCGTGGTCGACGTCGTATTCGTGGTCTTCGACCCGTGGCGCCAGGCAGGTGAAGGCCAGGTGCGGTTGCTCGGCGTCCAGCGCCCAGACTTCGCTGGTGGTCTTGCTGCCCAGGGCCAGCAACAGTTGGCGTTCGGAGCTTGAGCGGTAGCAATGCAGGAAGAAACGGCCGTCGGGCTCGTGGAACACTTCCTGCGCGGCGGTGCCGTCCAGGCGATAGCGATACAGCTTGTGCGGGCGATGGGTGTCGTCCAGCTCACCGAAAAACAGGGTCAGGCTGTCATTGGCCCAGGTCATGCTGCCATCGCAGTTGTCGAACGCCAGTTCGCTGACCTTGTCGGTCGCCAATTCCTTCACGAACAGGGTGTAAATCTCTTCGCCGCTGGTATCGAGGCTGTAGGCCAGGCGTTGGTGATCGGGGCTGATGCTGAACGCGCCCAGGGAGAAAAAGCCGCCATTGGCCAGCACGTTCGGGTCCAGCAACAGCTCTTCGCTGCTGGTGTCCACCTGGTTGCTGTCATCGGCCGGGCGGCGGCAGCGGTAGTGGCGGGCGTATTCGTCGCCGGCGGTGGTGCGGGTGTAATACAGATACGGGCCCCAAGGGGAGGGCAGGGACAGGTCGGTTTCCAGAATGCGGCCCTTGATCTCGTCGAACAGGGTCTCGCGCAACGCCTGCTGATCGGCGAGTTGGGCTTCCTGCCAGGCGTTTTCGGCCTTGAGGTAGTCGAGTACCTCAGGGTTGTCGCGTTCTTGCAGCCAGGCGTACGGGTCTGGGCCTGGGGCCTTGCGGGCAATCGGTGCGGTGGAAATAGGCATGGATAATTCCCTATCTGGCAGACGGTGGCAGGCATTGCAGCCGCGACACGCAAAAGCCGTTATCATAGCCGCCTGTTTGCCAACCTTGCCATGGACACCATGACCGAGAACGACTATCTGACCGCTTGGGGCCTTTACGCCTTCGCCGCTTTGGGCTGCCTGTTGGTGTGGTGGCGCATGACCCGCTGGATCTGGCGCTGGCTGCGCGAGCCCCTGCAATTGCTGATGGCGGTGTTGCTGCTCAGCCCGACCATTGTCGACCCGGTCAAGACCCAGTTTGCGCCGGCCGTGGCCATTACTGCCCTGGACCTGGTGCTCAAGGTCGGCAACAACGCCTGGCGCGCCATTTCCGACCTGTTCATGTACACGATGATCGTGTTTGCCCTGTACATCGTGTTTGTGCTGATCCGCTGGCCCATCGAACGCGCCGCCAACGCTCGCCGTGAGCGCAAGGCGGCTGCGGATGCCGCCTTGGCCGCCGAACCGGAAGACGACGAACCGTTCCGTCGCCCGGCGCCTGCCGGTGGTATGCGGGTCGAACCGCGCCTTTAACGTTGTTTGCCCTGCAGCGAGAGCCCTGGCATGTGTGAATTATTGGGCATGAGTGCCAACGTCCCCACCGATATCGTGTTCAGCTTTACCGGGCTGATGCAGCGCGGTGGGCGCACTGGCCCGCATCGCGACGGCTGGGGCATTGCCTTCTATGAAGGCCGCGGCCTGCGCCTGTTCCAGGACCCGGCTGCCAGTAGCGAGTCGGAAGTCGCATTGCTGGTTCAGCGTTACCCCATCAAGAGCGAAGTGGTGATCGGCCATATTCGCCAAGCGAATGTGGGCAAGGTCAGCCTGGCCAATACCCATCCGTTCGTGCGCGAGCTGTGGGGGCGTAACTGGTGTTTTGCCCACAACGGCCAACTGGCGGACTTCAACCCCCGCGCCACCTTCTACCGCCCGGTGGGCGATACCGACAGCGAAGCGGCGTTCTGCGACTTGCTCAACCGTGTGCGCGAAGCCTTCCCTGAGCCGGTGGACATCGAACAGGTGCTGCCCGACCTGATCGCCGCCTGCGCCGAATACCGCAGCAAGGGCGTGTTCAACTGCCTGCTCAGCGACGGCGACTGGCTGTTCTGCTATTGCTCGACCAAGCTGGCACAGATTACCCGGCGGGCGCCTTTTGGCCCGGCGCGCTTGAAAGATGTCGACGTGATCGTCGATTTTCAGGCCGAAACCACCCCCAATGATGTGGTAACGGTGATCGCCACCGAACCGTTGACCGACAACGAAAACTGGACCCGCTACGAACCGGGCCAATGGAGCCTGTGGCGACGCGGTGAATGTGTCAGCCAGGGCGTTACCGAGTAAGGAATCGAGCATGTTGCTTAGCTATCTGCGGTTGGTGCTGTTTGCCGTTGGCTTGTTGGTCGGCGTGCAGGTGCCGGGGTTTATCAATGACTACGCCAAGCGCGTCGAAGCCCACTTGATCGAGGCCCAGACCGGCTTGCGCGGTTTCGAGTCCACGGCGCAGCAGTTTTTCAACGGTGATATGCAAGCCTTGGTGGCGCATTACCGCGCCAGCGATGACCCGGTGTTCCAGAGCGACGCCAGCAGCCTGGGCGCTATGCTCGATCGCCAACTCGAGTTGGACAAGCAATACCAGGCCATGCAGGGTCCGTGGTACATCCGCGCCCTGCAAGTGGCCGTGGCTGCCGACCCGGATATCCGTTCGGAGACCTGGAATGGCTACAGCTACCAGATTCTGCTGACGCCTGAAGCCATGGGCTGGGGCCTGGGCGGGGCGATGCTGTTGTCGTTCGGCATCGAGTGCCTGTACCGCTTGATCGACTGGGTGGTGTTAGGCGGCCGGCGCCTGCGCCAGAGCCGGCCCATCGAAGAACGGGACCTCAAGGGCCTCTAACGACCCACTGATCGTTCCCACGCTCCGCGTGGGAATGCTTTTTCTGACGCTCCGCGTCGCGCTTGGAGGCGCAGAGCGCCCTAGGCTGCGTTCCCACGCAGAGCGTGGGAACGATTAATCGGGTTTATGCAGTTGCATGCGTTCTGCACCGACTTGCTCGGCATAGCGGGCGACGACTTTCTGGCACAACCCCACAATCTCCTCCACCAACTCCACCCCCACGCGCCACGACACCACTACTTGCAAGTTCGGCAGGCGCTGGGCCATGGGCAGCATCACCAATTCCCCTCGCTCCAGCTCTTCGCTCACCAGCACCGGCGGCAGTGCGCCGATGCCGAAGCCATCGCGCAGCAACCGGGTAATCGCCGACACCGAGTTCACGCAGTTCATGCGCGGTGCGGCCACGCCATTGGCCTGCATCAAACTCAACACGTCCTGATGCGGGTGAGAGTTTTTCGAGTAGGTGATGATGCGCTCCTGGGCCAGTTCGGCGAGGGAGGCGTAGTCGCGGTTGTAGATCGACTGGCTGGCCACGATCCAGGCCATGGGGTGGCTGGCCAGTTCCAGGCTGCGCACGGTTTCCAGGCGCAGCAGGTCGGTTTGCAGGATCAGGTCAAGGAAGCCTTTTTGCAACTGATCGCTGAGGTTCAGCGCGGTATCGGCGATCAACTCGATCTCTACCAGCGGGTACAGCTTCATCAGTTCAGCGACCAGCGGGCTCAGCCAGGTGTGGATCACCGTGTCCATCGCGCCGATCCGAATGCGCCCGACCTTGCTGCTGGTGGTCTCCAGGGACTGCTTCAAGCCCTGCATGGTCACCATCATCTGCTCTGCATAGTCGAGCACTTTCAAGCCTTCCGGCGTCAAGCTCACGCCACGCGAATCACGCAGGAACAGCTTCACCCCCAACTCGCTTTCCAGCACCGCAATGCGGCTGGAAATCGAGGCCTGGGTGGTGAACAGCTTCTCGGCCGTGAGCCGGAAGCTCTTGAGCCTGGCCACCCAGACGAAGGTTTCGAGGAACTTCAAATTCATGGGATCAACTTTTTCTTATGCATGGATCGGTTTTTATTAGTTGGACGTCGCACCGGGCAAGCGCCAAAAATCGAGCTATTCCACGATAAGCGTCGTTGGGGTGCCAGGACAAGTTGCGAGTTCTGCGTAAAAAATCCCACACTACAAGAAAACAAAGCCTACAGGAGCGACCCCCGTGAGCCGCCTGCTACTGAACTGCGACATCGGCGAAAGCTTTGGCAACTGGACCATGGGTCTGGACGCCGAAGTCATGCCGTTCATTGATTGCGCCAACGTGGCCTGCGGCTTCCATGCCGGCGACCCGAGCATCATGCGCAAGACCGTCAGCCTGGCGTTCAAGCACGGCGTGCAAGTTGGCGCCCACCCGGCCTACCAGGACCTGCAAGGCTTCGGCCGGCGCTCCATGAACTACACGCCGCAGGAAATCCAGGACCTGTTGCACTACCAGATCGGCGCGCTGGATGGCATCTGCCGCGCTCAGGGCGGGCGCGTCAGCTATGTGAAACCCCATGGTGCGATGTACAACGACATGATGGCCAACCCCGCGCAGTTGCGTGCGGTGATCCAGGCCGTGGCCGCCTACGGCGACCTGCCGCTGATGCTGCTGGCCACCCGGGATAACCGCGCGGCCCAAGCGTTGGGTGATGAATACGAGGTGACGCTGTGGTTCGAAGCCTTTGCCGACCGTGCCTATGACAGCAACGGCCATCTGGTTTCCCGCCAGTTGCCCGGCGCGGTGCACCACGACAGCGAAACCATTGTGCAGCAGGCCCTGACCCTTTCCCGTGGCGAATCGCTGATTGCCAGCGACGGTAGCTCATTGGTACTCCAGGCCAATACCCTGTGTGTGCATGGCGACAACGCCAGCTCGGTGGCTGCCGTGCAGCGTATCCGCGAAGCGTTGAAAACAGCATGAACCCACGCATCGAAGTGGTGGCGATCGACTGCCTGATGGTGCGTCTGTTTGACGTGATCGCCGAAGCCAACATGCCGTGGATGCTCGCGGCTACCGAGCGCCTGCGCAATGGCTTTGGCTTGGCATTGGTGGACCTGGTGCCGTCCTACACCACCTTGATGGTGCATTACGATCTCACGGCGCTGACCCCGGCCCAGGCCCGGGCGCTGATCGACCAGGCCCTCACCGATCTGCAACCCCAGGCGCAGGGCAGTGGCCAGTGCCATGTGCTGCCCGTGTGGTACGACCTGAGTGTCGGCCCGGAACTGACCTTGCTGTCCCAGCGCAGCGGGCTGGCCGTGGAGGAGGTGATCCGCCGCCACAGCGCCCACGAGTACCAGGTATTCGCCCTGGGCTTTGCCCCTGGGTTTGCCTTTATGGGGCTGGTGGACGAAGTGCTCGCCACCCCACGCCTCAACACGCCGCGCAAACGCGTGGCCGCTGGCAGTGTCGGTATCGCCGAACGGCAAACCGCTGCGTACCCGGTGGTGTCCCCGGGCGGCTGGAACCTGATCGGCCGCACCCCGGCCAAACTGTTCGACCGGGAGCGCGACGGCTACAGCCTGATGCAACCCGGCGACACGGTGCGCTTCGCCTCGGTCAGCCACGCCGAATTCATCCACTTGGGTGGCGACGACACGCCGCTGGAGGCGCAAGCATGAGCCGCTTGATCATCGAGGCCAGCACGCCACTGTGCCTGTTGCAGGACGCCGGTCGTTTTGGCGTACGCCACCTGGGCGTGACCCAGGGCGGCGCGCTGGATTGGGTGTCGATGTCCTGGGCCAACTGGCTTTTGGACAATGCCCTGGATGCGCCGGTGGTGGAGATCACCCTTGGGGGCTTTACCGTACAGGCCGAGGATTATTGCCTGCTGGCCTTGGCCGGTGCGGACCTGGGCGCCTATGTCGATGAGCGAGCGATAAGCCCCGGTCGCAGTTTTATCCTGCAAAAGGGCCAGCGACTGCGCTTCACCCAGCCGTTCACTGGGGCACGCGCTTATCTGGCCGCGCCCGGTGGTTTTGATGCGCAGACTGTACTGGGCAGTTGTGCCACGGTCGTGCGCGAAGCGTTGGGCGGGGTGGACGGTTGCGGCAAGGCCTTGGCCGAAGGCGGGCGGTTGGCGTATTCCGGTACGGGCGGTGCAATGAAGGTGCTGGCCAACCCGGATGTGCAATCCGCTGCATCACTGGACGTGATCATCGGCGCGCAGATAGGCCAGTTCAGCGGGCAGAGCCTGTTCGATGCTTTCAACACCGAATGGGCTCTGGACAGCCGTGCAGACCGCATGGGCATGCGTTTGCTCGGCACGCCGTTGCAGTATCAGGGGCCGTCGTTGATTTCCGAAGGGATACCGTTGGGCGCGATCCAGGTGCCCCCGGATGGGCAGCCGATTGTGTTGCTCAATGACCGGCAGACCATCGGTGGTTATCCTCGATTGGGCGCGTTGACGCCTTTATCCTTGGCGCGGCTGGCGCAGTGTCTGCCGGGGGAGAAGGTGCGGTTGGCACCGGTGGTGCAGGAGGCTGCGCATCGGCAGCACATCAAGTTTTTGCAGCAGTTTGCCGATCGCTAAAAAGCATCGCAGGCAAGCCAGCTCCCACAGAGGAATGCATTCCAACTTTGAAATGCAGTCAACATGTGGGAGCTGGCTTGCCTGCGATGAGGCCGGTCAAAACACCGCCTATTTCGAGAGAAAGCGCATACCTTCTTCCAACCCGCGCAGCGTCAGCGGGTACATCTGATCCTCCACCAACTCGCGAACAATCCCCGTCGACGCTGTATAGCCCCAAGTATCTTTCGGGTAGGGGTTAATCCAGATCAGCTTCTTGTACTTGGCCATGAAGCGCTGCATCCACACATACCCCGGCTCCTCGTTCCAATGCTCGACGCTGCCGCCGGCCTGAGTGATTTCATAGGGCGCCATGGCCGCATCGCCGATAAAGATAACTTTGTAGTCGGCGCCGTATTTGTGCAGCAGATCCTGGGTGGACGTGCGCTCCGAGGTGCGACGCTGGTTGTTCTTCCACACCGACTCGTACACAAAGTTATGGAAATAGAAGTACTCCAGGTGCTTGAACTCGGTCTTGCACGCGGAGAACAGCTCTTCGCAGATCTTCACGTGGGCATCCATCGAGCCGCCGATGTCGAACAGCAGCAACAGCTTGATGGTGTTACGCCGTTCGGGGCGCATCTGAATATTCAGCAAGCCGGCATCGCGAGCGGTGTGGTCGATGGTGCCATCGATATCCAGCTCTTCGGCCGCACCCTGGCGCGCAAACTTGCGCAGGCGGCGCAGGGCGATCTTGATGTTGCGCGTGCCCAGTTCCACCTGGTCGTCGAGGTTCTTGTACTCGCGCTGGTCCCAGACTTTCACCGCCTTGCCCTGACGCTTGCCGGCGTCACCGACGCGAATGCCTTCGGGGTTGTAGCCGCCAGAACCAAAGGGGCTGGTGCCGCCGGTGCCGATCCACTTGTTGCCACCGGCGTGGCGTTCTTTCTGTTCTTCCAGGCGTTTCTTGAACTCCTCGATCAGCTTGTCGAGGCCACCCAGGGACTGGATCTGCGCGCGTTCCTCATCGCTCAAGGAACGTTCGAATTCCTTGCGTAGCCATTCTTCGGGGATCAGCGCCTGCAGGTGGTCGTCGAGCTTTTCCAGGCCGTTGAAATAGGCGCCGAAGGCCCGGTCGAACTTGTCGAAATGCCGCTCGTCCTTGACCAGGATCGCCCGTGCCAAGTAGTAGAACTCGTTCATGTCGGCGAAGGTCACGCGCTGTTTGAGCGCGTTGATCAGGTCGAGCAGCTCGCGCACCGACACCGGTACCTTGGCGGCACGCATTTCGTTGAACAGGTTGAGCAGCATCAGCGATTACCGCGACGGCTCATGAACGCCAGACGCTCCAGCAACTGCACGTCTTGCTCGTTCTTCACCAGGGCGCCAGCCAGGGGAGGGATGGCCTTGGTCGGGTCGCGCTCGCGCAGCACTGCTTCGCCAATATTGTCGGCCATCAGCAGCTTGAGCCAGTCGACCAGCTCGGAGGTGGAAGGTTTTTTCTTCAGGCCCGGCACCTTGCGCACATCGAAGAACACGTCCAGCGCTTCGCTGACCAGGTCTTTCTTGATGTCCGGGTAGTGCACATCCACGATTTTTTGCAGGGTGGTGCGGTCGGGGAAGGCGATGTAGTGGAAGAAGCAGCGGCGCAGGAACGCGTCCGGCAGCTCTTTTTCGTTGTTGGAGGTAATGATGATGATCGGGCGCTTCTTGGCTTTGATGGTCTCGTCGATTTCGTAGACGTAGAACTCCATCTTGTCGAGTTCTTGCAGCAGGTCGTTGGGGAACTCGATGTCGGCCTTGTCGATTTCATCGATCAGCAGGATCACCCGCTCTTCGGACTCGAAGGCTTCCCACAGCTTGCCCTTCTTCAGGTAGTTGCGCACGTCGTGCACCTTGTCCACGCCCAGTTGCGAGTCGCGCAGGCGGCTGACCGCGTCGTACTCGTACAGGCCCTGGTGCGCCTTGGTGGTGGACTTGATGTGCCAGGTGATCAACCTGGCACCGAAGGATTCGGCCAGTTGCTCGGCAAGCATGGTCTTGCCGGTGCCCGGTTCGCCCTTGACCAGCAGCGGCCGCTCCAGGGTGATGGCGGCGTTGACGGCCAGTTTCAGGTCATCGGTAGCCACATAGGCCTGGGTGCCTTCGAACTTCATCGGTCATTCCTCGAATTCATCAATGGCCTGACTATACCGCGCAGCCCCGGCGACTGTGAACGCAGACGGGGCATTCAGTCTCTGAATGGCGGGTCACATCAGCCCTGGCCCATGCAGGAAGTGTGGGGGGGGGGGGGGGGGGGGGGGGGGGGGGGGGGGGGGGGGGGGGGGGGGGGGGGGGAAG
>NZ_JBWKRA010000013.1:0-170791 GCF_059419065.1 Pseudomonas sp. GW821-FHT07B01
CTGTCGAGAACTGCGTAACTTATTGTTTACCAAGAAGTTTTCCGTTTCGACTGCGCCGGAAGTGGGGCGAATTATAGACAGTTATAATTCGCCGTCAACACCTATTTTCAGACTTGTTCGGATTTGAGCGTAATTCGCGCAAATGCCTTCTTGCCCGCCTGGCAAACGTGAGTGGCGCCCAGCTCGTATATAAAGGTGCGATCAACCACCTCACCATCTATACGTACACCGCCCGAACCCAAGAGATCACGCGCGACCGCCGAATTCTTCACCAGGCCAGCCTTATTAAGCACAGCCGCAATCGGCATCGCCTCGGCAGCAGTCAATTCAATCTCCGGCAGATCGTCAGGCAGCTCGCCGTCTTTCATGCGATTACCTGCCGCGCGGTGAGCGCTGGCCGCAGCCTCCTCACCATGGAAACGCGCAACGATTTCTTCAGCCAGCTTAATCTTCACATCGCGAGGATTAGCGCCCGCCTCGACATCCGCACGCAGCGCATTGATCTCGTCCATCGAGCGGAAGCTCAACAGCTCGAAGTAGCGCCACATCAGCGCATCCGGAATAGACACCAACTTGCCGTACATCACACCTGGTGCTTCCTGGATACCGACATAGTTCCCCAGAGACTTGGACATCTTCTTGACGCCATCCAAGCCTTCCAACAGCGGCATGGTCAGAATGCACTGAGCCTCCTGACCATAGGCGCGTTGCAATTCACGCCCCATCAGCAGGTTGAACTTCTGATCGGTGCCACCCAACTCAACGTCCGCGCGCAGCGCCACCGAGTCGTACCCTTGAACCAGCGGGTAAAGGAACTCATGGATGGCGATTGGCTGATTGGTCGAGTAGCGCTTGTCGAAGTCATCGCGCTCGAGCATGCGTGCCACGGTGTACTGGGACGTCAGACGAATGAAATCTGCCGGCCCCATTTTGTCCATCCAAGTGGAGTTGAACGCCACCTCAGTCTTGGCTGGATCAAGGATCTTGAATACCTGGGTCTTGTAGGTCTCGGCATTATCGAGCACCTGCTCACGAGTCAGCGGCGGGCGCGTAGCGCTCTTGCCGCTTGGATCACCGATCATCCCGGTGAAGTCACCTATAAGGAAGATGACCTGATGGCCCAACTCCTGAAACTGACGCAGCTTATTAATAAGCACGGTATGACCCAGGTGCAGATCCGGCGCAGTCGGATCAAAGCCAGCCTTGATACGCAGGGGTTGGCCACGCTTGAGCTTTTCGATCAGCTCGGCCTCGACCAACAGTTCTTCCGCACCACGTTTTATCAGCGCTAGCTGCTCTTCAACCGACTTCATAACAGACCCGCAAGGCTCAGATTCAAAAGGGAACCAACCATACAAGATCAGGGACTAATTACAAGTTTTGCCCTGCGCACGGACACCGTTCAGCAAGCCCAGCGTTCGCGAGCTTGCGCCACAGATGATTTGGTTATATTTTATACAGTTATTTCATCTTCATCATGTCATTCATCTTTTCCATTTCATCTTCAAAGTCAAAATTACTTATGACCACTGAACCGTCTAAAGCGCCGCCGCTTTACCCGAAGACCCACCTGCTCGCCGCAAGTGGTATCGCCGCCCTTCTCAGCCTGGCACTGCTGGTATTCCCTTCCAGTGACGTTGAAGCCAAACGAACATCCCTGAGCCTCGATCTGGAAAGCCCAGTTGAACAACTGACACAAGATCAAGACGCTTCCGACGCTCAACAAGCCACAAATGCTCCGGCCGAATCACCTTTCGCACAGATCGAAAGCGCTCCAGAAGACACTCAACAAGCCACCCAGGAAGCACCTGCGGCAGCCGCAGCCAAGAATCCCCAGCACCGCGAAGTCATCGTGGGCAAAGGCGACACACTATCTACCCTGTTCGAAAAGGTTGGATTGCCTGCCGCCGCTGTAAATGAAGTGCTCGCTAGCGATAAGCAAGCCAAGCAATTCACTCAGCTCAAACGTGGCCAAAAGCTCGAGTTTGAGCTGACGCCAGACGGCCAGCTGAACAACCTGCACACCAGTATCAGCGACCTGGAAAGCATCAGCCTGAGCAAAGGCGCCAAAGGCTTCGCATTCAACCGAATCACCACCAAACCCGTCATGCGTTCCGCCTACGTACATGGCGTGATCAACAGCTCACTGTCGCAATCGGCCGCGCGTGCGGGCCTGTCGCACAGCATGACCATGGACATGGCCAGCGTATTTGGCTACGACATCGACTTTGCCCAGGACATCCGTCAAGGCGATGAGTTCGACGTGATCTACGAGCAGAAAGTAGCCAACGGAAAAGTCGTGGGCACTGGCAACATCCTGTCTGCACGCTTCACCAACCGCGGCAAAACCTACACCGCCGTGCGCTACACCAACAAACAAGGCAACAGCAGCTACTACACAGCTGATGGCAACAGCATGCGCAAGGCTTTCATCCGTACCCCCGTTGACTTTGCTCGTATTAGCTCGCGTTTCTCCATGGGCCGCAAGCATCCAATTCTGAACAAAATTCGCGCACACAAGGGCGTCGACTATGCCGCGCCGCGTGGCACGCCAATCAAAGCGGCGGGCGACGGCAAGGTCTTGTTGGCAGGGCGCCGGGGTGGTTACGGCAATACGGTGATCATCCAGCACGGCAACACTTACCGCACGCTGTACGGCCACATGCAAGGCTTCGCCAAGGGCGTCAAGACTGGCGGCAACGTGAAACAGGGGCAAGTGATCGGCTACATCGGCACTACCGGCCTCTCCACCGGCCCGCACTTGCACTACGAGTTCCAGGTCAACGGCGTACACGTCGACCCATTGGGCCAGAAGCTGCCGATGGCTGACCCGATTGCCAAGGCCGAACGCGCGCGCTTCATGCAGCAGAGCCAGCCGCTGATGGCACGCATGGATCAAGAGCGCTCCACCATGCTGGCTTCGGCGAAGCGTTAAGGTATGCCGCTCTATATCGGTGTGATGTCCGGGACCAGCCTCGACGGCCTGGATATCGCCCTTATCGAACAAGGCGCGGCGGTCAATCTGATCGCCACCCATTACATCCCGATGCCTGACGCCTTGCGCACAGAACTGCTGAGCCTATGCGCCAGTGGCCCGGATGAAATCGCCCGCTCGGCAATTGCACAGCAACAATGGGTAACGCTCGCTGCGCAAGGCATCCACGCCTTGCTGGATCAACAGAACCTCAAGCCTCAGGACATTCGGGCGATTGGTAGCCATGGCCAGACGATTCGCCATGAACCCGCCCGAGGCTTTACCGTTCAGATCGGCAACCCTGCCCTTCTCACCGAGCTGACAGACATCACCGTCGTCAGCGACTTCCGTAGCCGCGATGTCGCTGCCGGCGGCCAAGGCGCTCCTTTGGTTCCAGCCTTTCATGAAGCATTGTTCGGCGAACAGACGGGCAATCGCGCGGTATTGAATGTCGGCGGGTTCAGCAACCTCAGCCTGATCGAGACGGGCGAGCCTGTCGCCGGTTTCGACTGCGGCCCGGGGAACGTCCTCCTCGATGCCTGGATTAACCTGCAGCGCGGCGAACACTTTGATCGGAACGGGCAATGGGCGGCCAGCGGCAAGGTCCAACCCCAACTGCTCAATACGTTGCTCAGCGATCCGTTCTTCATGACCAAAGGCCCGAAAAGCACGGGCCGCGAAGTGTTCAACCTGGCCTGGCTGCAGCAGCACCTTGGCCGTTTGCCCGCCTTTGAACCCCAAGACGTACAGGCCACCCTGCTGGAGCTGACGGCCCTGACCATCGTCGAGTCCCTGCAAAGCGCCCAGACTGACACAACAACCTTGCTGATCTGCGGGGGCGGCGCCCATAACGGGGCACTGATGAGCCGGCTGACAACGTTGCTGCCTTCCACTCATGTCAGCACTACAGCGGCCTACGGCGTAGATCCTGACTGGGTAGAAGCAATGGCCTTCGCCTGGCTGGCACATTGCAGCCTGGAAGGCATCGCCGCCAATCGCCCCAGCGTCACTGGCGCACGTGGGCTTCGAGTGCTTGGCGCGATCTACCCCGCCTGACCCCAGACAGCAAAACGCCGCTTGGCCCGTAAAAGCCAAGCGGCGTTTTTGTACCTGCTACCGATCAGATCGAGAACGAAGACCCGCAACCACATGTCGTGGTGGCATTAGGGTTCTTGATCACGAAACGCGAGCCTTCCAGACCTTCCTGATAATCCACCTCGGCACCTGCCAGGTATTGGAAGCTCATCGGATCCACGACCAGGCTCACACCCTCGCGCTCAACGATAGTGTCGTCATCGGCCACATCTTCATCGAAGGTAAAACCGTACTGAAACCCTGAACAACCGCCGCCCGTAACGAATACGCGCAGCTTCAAGCGATCATTACCCTCTTCATCGACCAGGCTCTTCACCTTGTGCGCAGCACCGTGGGTGAATTGCAAAGCCGTGGGGGTGAAGGATTCAACGCTCATGCTGATAATCTCCCGGCGTAGCGCCGCCATATGCGTAATGGCCGGTATTATCCGCTTCTCCTAGAAAAGCGGTCAACTATTGTTACGGTATATCAATCCGCCCAGCGACCATTAAAAATGCAAAAGGCCCGATCAAAGGGCCTTTTGCGCAACGGTGATCCCGCGTTAAGGCAACATCCCCGCGTGGGACAGGCCCAACTTCTCGTCCAGGCCGAACAGGATATTCATGTTCTGCACCGCCTGGCCCGAAGCGCCCTTGACCAAATTGTCGATCACCGACAACACCACCACCAGGTCGCCATCCTGCGGACGATGCACCGCAATACGGCACACATTGGCACCACGCACGCTGCGCGTTTCCGGATGGCTGCCGGCCGGCATCACATCGACGAACGGCTCATTGGCATAACGCTTTTCAAACAGCGCCTGCAGGTCTACCGAGCGATCAGTGACGGTCGCATACAGCGTGGAGTGAATCCCGCGGATCATCGGTGTAAGGTGCGGCACGAAGGTCAGCCCCACATCCTGGCCGGCAGCGCGACGCAAACCCTGGCGGATTTCCGGCAAGTGCCTATGACCTTTTACCGCATAGGCTTTCATGCTTTCCGACGTTTCGGAGTAAAGCGAACCTACCGCCGCACCACGGCCCGCACCACTGACGCCCGACTTACAGTCCGCGATCAGGCGCGACGCATCCGCCAAGCCAGCTTCCAGCAATGGCAGAAAGCCCAATTGCGTCGCCGTCGGATAGCAACCCGGCACGGCAATCAGGCGCGCTTGCTTGATCTGCTCGCGATTGACTTCCGGCAGGCCGTAAACCGCCTCTTCCAACAGCTGCGGCGCACCATGGGGCTGGCCGTACCACTTGGCCCACTCATCGGCGTCTTGCAGGCGGAAGTCTGCCGACAAGTCGATAACCTTGGTACCGGCCGCCAGCAGCTCACCGGCCAGAGCATGGGCGACACCGTGAGGCGTGGCGAAGAACACCACGTCGCAGGCACCCAGGGTCTTGGTGTCCGGCACACTGAACGCCAGACCGTCATAGTGGCCTCGCAGGTTCGGGTACATATCGGCCACGGCCAGCCCGGCTTCGGATCGGGAAGTGATGACCACCACCTCAGCTTGCGGATGCTGAGCCAACAGACGCAGCAATTCGACACCGGTGTAACCCGTGCCGCCGACGATACCGACCTTGACCATAAACCTGCCCTCAACGAACCCACTGGAAAGCCGTCGATAATAGGGGCCGTATCGTCCTGCGACAACCGTCAACGTGACGTACGGGCGCATGAGCCACTACTATCTTCGCTACCGTGAACCTGGGAATAACTAAAATGCTCTATCTATGGGTCAAAGCCTTCCATATCGTCAGCATCGTTTGTTGGTTTGCCGGGCTGTTCTACCTGCCGCGCCTGTTCGTCTACCACGCCCAAAGCGAAGACACCGTCAGCAAGGAACGCTTCAGCATCATGGAGCGCAAGCTGTACCGGGGCATCATGGGCCCGGCGATGGTTGCCACACTGGCCTTCGGCATCTGGATGCTGGCCCTCAACCCCGGCATTTTCCAGTCGGGCGCCTGGATCCACGCCAAGCTGACCCTGGTCGTCCTGCTGATTGGCTACCATCACATGTGCGGCGCACAGGTAAAGCGCTTCGCCCGTGGCGAAAACACCCGCAGCCATGTCTTTTATCGCTGGTTCAATGAAGTCCCGGTTCTGATATTGCTGGCTATCGTAATTTTGGTCGTGGTCAAACCGTTCTAACGTCAATTACTCGGGGAACCTCCAATGTCGCTGCCCGCTCTGCTGGAACAACGTCTGCGCCTGCCCGTGGTGGCCGCGCCGATGTTTCTGATCTCTAATCCGCAACTGGTCCTGGCCTGCTGTCGCAACGGGGTAGTTGGGAGTTTCCCGGCGCTCAACCAACGCGAAAGCAGTGGCTTCAAGGCCTGGCTGGAAGAAATCGAAGCGGGCCTGGCTCAGTTGGACAACCCTGCGCCCTATGCCGTGAACCTGATCGTGCACAACAGCAACCCGCGCCTGGAGGCAGACCTGGCGATCTGCGTCGAGCACAAGGTGCCCATCGTCATCACCAGTCTCGGTGCGGTAAAGGAGTTGGTGGACGCGGTTCATAGCTACGGCGGCCTGGTATTTCATGACGTCACTACCCGACGCCATGCCGAGAAAGCCGCTGAGGCGGGTGTTGATGGCCTCATTGCCGTCGCCGCTGGTGCGGGTGGCCACGCTGGCACCTGGAGCCCCTTTTCACTGATTGCCGAAATTCGCCAGTTCTTCGACAAAACCCTACTGCTGGCGGGCTGCCTTAACCATGGGCATGAAATCCTTGCCGCCCAGGTGCTGGGGGCAGACCTCGCATATTTCGGCACGCGCTTTATCGGCACCACCGAAAGCCAGGCACCGGATGCCTATAAGGAGATGCTGCTCACATCGCGCGCCGCCGACATCGTGCACACTCCAGCAGTCTCCGGCGTACCTGCCAGCTTCATGCGCCAGAGCCTGGAAAATGCCGGGTTTGACCTCGCTGCGCTTCAAGGCAAAGGTGAAGTCAACTTCGGTTCCAAGCTCAAGCCATTGAGCGATGAGGCCAAAGCGTGGAAAACTGTATGGTCTGCTGGCCAAGGCGTCGGTGAGATCAATGATGTACCCAGTGTGGATGACCTCGTTGCCCGCCTGGATGCCGAATACCGCAAAGCACGCGAGCACGCCGCGCAACTGCGCTGGCCACGCTGACCCACTGGCAGGCCTGCCGATTGGGAGGCCTGCATACTCTCCCTGATTAAGTGACAAGGATGCCCGCATGAGCGACAGCCGTTTCAAGATTGTGTTTGACGGAGCCTTGCGCCCAGGTGTCGAAAGCACCACCGCCAAGCTGAACCTCGCCGAGTTATTCAAAAGTGATGTTGAAGCGATCGAAAAGCTCTTCACCGGCCGCCCCGTCGCGCTCAAGCGCGACCTGTCCCACCCCGACGCGCAAACTTACCTCACGGCACTGCACAACGCCGGGGTCGACGCTCGCATCGAGGCCGAACAACCCGTGGCGTTCAACCTTGCAGAAACCCACGAGACGGACTCGTCAACCTCTGACCGCGCCACTGCGTCGCCTTATGCACCGCCACGCGCCGCAGTTGGCGACGACCTGCCGGAGTTCGCAACCCTCAAGGTCTTCACCATCCACGGGCGCATCGGGCGCCTGCGCTACCTGGCCTGGACGCTGGCACTGACCGTCGCGATGCTGGTGGCAGCGGGCATCATCAGTACGGTGGGCTTCGCGGTGGCGACAGCCTCGCCAACCATCGCCATCATTATTGGCTCGCTGCTGGGTTTCGCGCTGTTTGTGGCATTGGTAGTGGTGAGCGTGCAAATCGGCGTGCAGCGCCTGCATGACCTGGGCTGGTCTGGCTGGCTGTACCTGCTCAACCTGGTTCCGCTGGTAAACAGCGTATTCCCACTGTTGTTGCTGGTATTGCCAGGCAATACGGGCGCCAACCAGTACGGCGCGCCACCACCACGCAACTCCACTGCGGTGAAAATCCTGGCCTCGCTGTGGCTGGCGTTCATTCCCTTGATGCTCATCATCGTCGTCACCCTGGGCATGAATGGCTACCTGGACCAGCTTGAAGCCAACATGGACAGCAGCTACGAAAGCAGCTCCATTACCTCCGATGCAGACGCCGATCAAAGCGCTATCGTTGACGAAGCCGAAGCGCAAAGTGCTGACGATGCAGCCGAACCTGTAGACTCTCCAGAACAGTGAAGAAACGCCCGCCGCCTGTGACGCACTGTCATAGGCCGGTGGCGTTGCGATGGAGAAAGGCATGACCCGTTACGCTCTGATCACCGGCGCCTCCAGTGGCATCGGCCTGGCATTGGCCGAGGCCTTGGCACGGCGCGGCCGTAGCTTGATTCTGGTGGCCCGCCAGCGTGATCAGTTGGAAAGCATTGCATTGGAGTTGACCCAACGCTTCGGCGTCGAGGTGCTGTTTCGTGCCTGTGACCTGGGCGAGCCGCTGCGTTTGTCCGGCTTTTTGCTGGAGCTCGAAGAGGGTGAGCGACAGATCGACCTGCTGGTCAACTGCGCCGGCATCGGCACCAGCGGGCCGTTCCTGGCCCAGGACTGGATGACCGAGCAGGACCTCATCGAAGTCAATATCCTGGCCTTGACCCGCATGTGCCACGCACTGGGCAATGCCATGGCCCTGCATGGCGGCGGGCAAATCCTCAATGTGGCTTCGGTCGCCGCCTTCCAGCCTGGGCCGTGGATGAGCAGCTACTACGCCAGCAAAGCCTACGTGCTGCACTTCTCCGAAGGGTTGCGCGAGGAATTGAAGACCTGCGGCATCAAGGTTTCAGTGCTGTGCCCCGGCCCTACGCGCACCGCATTCTTCGGCACCGCGCAGATGGATACGGCGAAACTCGACCGCAGCCAGCAGCTGATGAGCCCGGAAGAAGTCGCGCTCTACACCGTGCGGGCGCTGGAAAAGAACAAGGCCATTATCATTCCCGGGCGCCGCAATCGATGGCTGACGTTCAGCCCACGCCTGAGCCCACGCTGGCTCACTCGCAAAATTGCCGGCGCCATCAACAAGGCCTATTGCCCACGCTGATGGCCTACGTACACTCACCTCACTTTTCACGATGGAGATACAGCTGTGGATACTCTGTTCACCAAGATCATCAACAGGGAAATACCGGCGAAGATCATCTATGAAGATGACCAAGTCCTGGCTTTTCACGATATCGCCCCGCAGGCACCAGTACATTTCCTGGTTATCCCGAAAAAACCCATTCGCACCCTCAACGACCTGACCGAGGACGATAAGGCACTGGCCGGCCATATCCTGTTCACCGCCCAGCGCCTGGCCGTGGAACAGGGCTGCGAAAAAGGCTTTCGCGTGGTGATGAACTGCAATGAAGACGGCGGGCAAACCGTTTACCACATCCATATGCACGTGCTGGGTCAGCGCCAGATGAACTGGCCACCGGGCTGAGTGCACAAGGGCAAATTGACTCAGCACAAACGCTGGACGCTCTCTTGCGGTAAACTGGCCGCCGAGATTCTTCCCGGAGGTCAGCATGACTACCCAACGTCACTACTCGCCGATTGACCGTCTGTTGCTGCAAGCCGACATGGCCATGCGCACCCTGCTGCCATTCAGCGGCCAGCCCTACCGTCCATCGCCCGCCATCGTGCAGCCGGATGTACAGCTGAGCGAGACCGATACCCGTCACGTCGCTGGCCTGATGCGCATCAACCATACCGGCGAAGTCTGTGCCCAGGCGTTGTACCAAGGCCAGGCGCTGACCGCCAAGTTGCCACAGGTACGCACGGCGATGGAGCATGCGGCCGAGGAAGAGATCGACCATCTGGCCTGGTGCGAACAACGCATCCGTCAGTTGGGCAGCCATCCCAGCGTGCTCAACCCACTGTTTTATGGCTTGTCGTTTGGTATCGGCGCGGCTGCCGGGCTGATCAGCGACAAAGTCAGCCTGGGGTTTGTGGCCGCGACAGAACATCAGGTGTGCAAGCACCTGGATGAACACCTGGAGCAACTGCCGGCCGAAGACGAAAAGTCACGGGCCATTCTTGAGCAGATGCGCATTGACGAAGAGCACCATGCAGAAAGCGCGCTGGGCGCGGGCGGCTTCCGCTTTCCAGCCCCGGTACGGTTCGGCATGAGCCTGTTGGCCAAGGTCATGACCAAAAGCACTTATCGAATCTGAACCGAAAAAAAGGGCGCCCGAAGCGCCCTTTCTTTTGCCTGCTGCAATCAACCCAGCTCGATGATTTCGTAGTCGTGGGTAATGACTACGCCCGCGGCCCCCAGCATGATCGATGCTGAGCAGTACTTCTCTGCCGACAGCTCGATGGCACGCTTGACCTGGGCTTCTTTCAGCGCCCGGCCCTTGACCACGAAATGCATATGGATCTTGGTAAAAACCTTGGGGTCTTCAGTGGCGCGTTCAGCTTCCAGGAAGGCTTCGCAGCTTTCTACGGCCTGGCGGGACTTCTTCAAGATGCTGACCACGTCAAAATTGCTGCAACCGCCCACACCCAGCAGCAACATTTCCATGGGGCGTACACCCAGGTTACGACCGCCGGCTTCCGGCGGACCGTCCATGACCACCACATGGCCGCTGCCCGACTCACCGAGGAACATGGCTTCGCCCGCCCATTGGATGCGTGCCTTCATCGCCCAGACTCCACTGCTAAAAAAGGGTCGCCAGCTTAGCACAGGGCCTTGAAACAGCAGCGCTCTGCATAAATTCGATAAATGACAGCGTTTGCCGCTAAATTGGCTAATCGCGACAGAAGGTGTCTGGTAAGCTGGCGCCAAATGAATGGCGCATGGCCATGACTTGTACAGCGTATATCAATGAGATGCCGCTGGATAAAAACAACGCCAACGACACCGCGCAGTCTTTTCGGGATACAACCATGGTTGCTCTTACTCCCACACCCAAGATCAAGAACCTCGACAAGCTTTTGCTGCATTGCCAGCGCCGACGTCATCCGGCCAAGCACAACATCATCTGCGCCGGCGAGCGCTCAGAAACCCTGTTCTTCATCATCAAGGGCTCAGTCACCATCCTGATCGAGGATGAGGATGGCCGTGAGATGATCATTGCCTACCTCAACGCCGGAGACTTCTTCGGGGAGCTGGGTTTGTTTGAACAAGCAGGCAAAGAGCAGGAACGTAGTGCTTGGGTACGGGCCAAAGTTGAGTGCGAAGTGGCCGAAATCAGCTATGCGAAATTTCGCGAATTGGCCCAGCATGATCCGGACATCTTGTACGCCCTGAGCGGCCAGATCGCCCAGCGCCTGCGTGACACCACCCGCAAAGTCGGCGACCTGGCGTTCTTTGATGTCACCGGCCGCGTCGCTCGCTGCCTGCTGGAGCTATGCAAGCAACCCGATGCCATGACCCATCCCGACGGCATGCAGATCAAAGTCACGCGCCAGGAGATCGGACGTATTGTCGGGTGTTCGCGGGAAATGGTCGGCCGCGTGCTCAAGGATTTGGAAGAACGCAACCTGGTGCATGTCAAAGGCAAGACAATGGTGGTATTTGGTACCCGTTAAACCGGCAGGAAGCCAGTCAGCATCTGCCGGTACAACGTGTCGAGCCGACTGATCGCGTCCGGCGCGGGAAACGCTTCGTGCAGTGCGATATGGCTATCGGCGCGAACCCGCTGCTCCAAGCCGCAGGCTTGATTGAAGCGGTTGACCGCCGCAATCAATTCCTCCCGATCATTCTCCAGCAACATCGCCCCGTGCACCAACCCGACCGGGCGGCCACCGCTTTGTCGCCAACGCTGGGCAGTGCCCACCATTTTGCGGCCATTGAGGTTGACGTTGTAACGACCGTCGCAAAAAGCACCGTCAATTTCGCCGACGGACGCATCGCCACCCAACTCGATCAACAGATCACAGATCGGTTGGCACAAGCGCTGATAGCCGGTTTCGATGCGCCCCTGGTCGCCTTCGCTACGCGGTGGGGCATAGACCAGGGCGATGTTGACCGTGGCGCCGGACTGCGGCACCGGCTCACCGCCGGTTTCACGCAGCAATACCGGCCAACCCGCATCGGCCGAAACCTGGCTCGCCACCGCGAATGCCGGCAGCCGGCTCAAACGGCGCGGCATGACCAGTGCTTGGTCACTGGGCTGCCAGAACAGCAATCCGAATGCCTGCTCACCCGCGCAAACGGCTGCCAATAGGTCTTGCTCGGCGGCAAGGCCAGCTTCGACAGTCATGATCACGGGCTGGAGCATCGAACACCTACCTACCTGAATAAACACAAAACCAATGTGGGTGCTGGCTTGCCTGCGATAGCGGTGTGTCAGCTACACAGAGGTTGGCTGACCCGCCGCTATCCAGACAAGCCAGCTCCTACAGTTCCGAGCGTATTTCAAATCAGTCTAGTGTCGAACCGCTGATCGTCGTACCGCGCTCCGGGAAGAACAAACGCTGCAGTTCCGCCCCCGGGTTCTCGGCGCGCATAAAGGTCTCGCCCACCAGGAACGAGTACACACCACTGATTTCCATCAATTCCACATCGGCGCGATTGACGATGCCACTCTCGGTAATCACCAAGCGATCGCGCGGAATACGCGGCAGCAGGTCGAGGGTAGTTTCCAGGCTGACGTCGAAGGTATGCAGGTTACGGTTGTTGACGCCTACCAGCGGAGTATCGAGGGTCTTCAATGCGCGCTCCAGCTCGTCGCCGTCATGCACTTCGACCAGCACGTCCAGACCGACGCTCTTGGCCACGGCCGCCAGCTCGGCCATCTTCACGTCATCCAATGCCGAGACAATCAGCAACACGCAGTCGGCACCCAAGGCACGAGCTTCGACGATTTGGTACGGGTCGACCATGAAATCCTTGCGGATCACCGGCAGCTTGCACGCAGCGCGCGCCTGTTGCAGGAACGGGTCGGAACCCTGGAAGTAGTCAATATCCGTCAGCACAGACAAGCAGGTTGCCCCACCCTTCTCGTAACTGACGGCGATCTCAGCGGGTACGAAGTGTTCGCGAATCACGCCTTTGCTCGGCGAGGCCTTCTTGACCTCGGCGATCACGGCCGGCTGCTTGAGCTTGGCCTGGGCGATCAAGGCATTGGCAAAGCCGCGTGGTGCCTCGGCGCTTTTCGCCTGCGCTTCCAACTCGGCCAGGCTCACGCGGGCGCGGCGCTCGGCCACTTCTTCAGCCTTGCGGGCCAGGATCTTTTCCAGAACAGTTGGCACACTCATCCTTCATTCTCCATCTTGAATACGGCGGTGAATGCTCCCAGCTCTTCGAGCTTCTCACGAGCCAGGCCGGTGTGCAGCGCATCGTGGGCCAAGGCGACACCTTCCTTGAGACTATAGGCATGGTCGGCGGCGTAAAGGGCTGCGCCAGCATTGAGCACAATCATTTCCGCAGCTTTCTGACCGTTTTCGGTCTTGCGACGCCCCAAGGCGTCACGAATCAGCTCCAGTGAAGCTGCCGGGCTTTCCACCGCCAGGCCGTGCAAGCTCTGGCTTTTCATACCCAGGTCTTCGGGCTCGACCCAATATTCGGTGACCTCGTCGTTCTTGAGCTCCGCCACGAAGGTCGGCGCCGCCAGGCTGAATTCGTCGAGGCCATCCTTGGAATGCACCACCAGCACATGCTTGCTGCCCAGGCGTTGCAAGACTTCGGCCAGCGGCCGGCACAGCGCCTGGCTGAACACGCCTACCACCTGGTGCTTCACACCGGCCGGATTCGTAAGCGGGCCGAGCATGTTGAACAGGGTACGCAAGCCAAGGTCCTTACGCGGGCCGGCAGCGTGTTTCATTGCGCCATGATGGGACTGGGCAAACATGAAGCCGATACCAACGCTGTCAATGCAGCGCGCTACTTGCACCGGCGTGAGGTTCAGGTAAATACCGGCCGCTTCCAGCAAGTCGGCACTGCCGCTCTTGCCAGACACTGCACGGTTACCGTGCTTGGCGACGGTGCAACCAGCGGCGGCCACCACGAAGGATGAGGCGGTCGACACGTTGAAAATATTCGCACCGTCACCGCCGGTACCCACCACATCGACGACGCCGTCGAGGGTCTTGAGTTCGACCTTGTCCGCCAGCTCACGCATCACCGACACCGCACCGACGATTTCGTCGATGCTTTCGCTCTTCATGCGCATCGCCATCATAAAAGCACCGATCTGAGCATCGGTGCATTGACCGGTCATGATCTCGCGCATCACATCGCTCATTTCCGCGGTGCTCAGGTCCAGATGGCCGACGATACGGCTCAGGGCAGTCTTGATATCCATGAAAAGTCCTTAGCGCGTGCCGCCGCTCTGCTTGAGAAAGTTGGCGAACAGCTCGTAGCCCTGCTCGGTCAGGATTGATTCAGGGTGAAATTGCACCCCTTCGATGTTCAGCGTCTTGTGACGCAAGCCCATGATCTCGTCGACCGAGCCGTCTTCCAATTGGGTCCAGGCGGTCAGTTCCAGGCATTCGGGCAAGGTTTCACGCTTGACCACCAGTGAGTGGTAACGGGTCACGGTCACCGGCAGGTTCAGGCCCTGGAACACACCCAGGTCACGATGGAACACCGGGCTGGTCTTGCCGTGCATGACCTCCCGCGCGCGCACCACATCACCGCCAAACGCCTGGCCGATGGACTGGTGGCCCAGGCAGACGCCCAGGATCGGCAGCTTGCCGGCGAAATACTGGATAGCTTCCAAAGAGATGCCCGCTTCGGTCGGCGTGCACGGGCCAGGTGAGACGACGATGCGCTCGGGGTTCAACGCGGCGATTTCGGCAACAGTGAGTTCATCGTTGCGCACCACCTTGACCTCGGCACCCAGCTCGCCCAGGTACTGCACAACGTTGTAGGTAAAGGAGTCGTAGTTATCAATCATCAGCAACATGTGGGTTCAAACCTCTTGAATTCACTGATTTCAAATGACCGCCTTCCAAGCGTGTGACCCGCTGCCAGACGCACGTTCCGGTTGCCAGGGTGAGTTGGCAAGGGGCGTCAGACAACGGGTGAAGAAGGCAAATCGGTACAGGTCCGGCCAGGCCGGCAGAGAAAAATGTCAGGCGCGCCAACGCCAACGGGCGTGTGCCTTGACTACTCGCATCAAGAGTTTGCTGATGATCAACACGGGGAGGGTCTCATTCATACGTTCAGGCACAGTAACGTAGGCTCGCCAGCGGTGCAATATGGAGCCGCAAATACGGGGGCCAACGTAGGCAGATTCCACATATCCCTACAGAAAATGCTAGAAATTTTGCTAGTGTTTCACTTCCTACATAAAAACAACCGAATGGAATCTTGCATGCTCAGACCAGCGTTTTTCGCGCCCCTTGCCGGCTGCCTCCTGTCATTGGCCTGCGCCCAGGCGTTCGCAGCCCCGTCACCTTATTCAACCATGGTGGTTTTCGGCGATAGCCTGGCTGATGCAGGCCAGTTTCCCGACGGTTCGGCCGGTGCCACGTTGCGCTTTACCAACCGAACCGGGGCGAACTTTCAGGGTGAATACGGCCTGGTCTCTTCAACCCTATTGGGTGCCAAATTGGGGGTAGCCCCCAACGACCTGAATGCCTCCACCTCACCCGTTCGCGCAGCCCAAGGTTTGCCAGACGGGAACAACTGGGCAGTGGGTGGTTACCGTACCGACAATATCCTCGACTCTATTACCTCAGTCTCCGATGCTGCGATTCCCCCCGGCAATGCCGGCGGTGGCACCGTGTTGCGCAGCCGGCAGGGCTATTTGCCGGCCAATGGTGGGAGAGCTGACCCGAACGCGCTCTACTTCCTTTCCGGTGGCGGCAACGACTTCCTCCAAGGCCGGGTACTCAGCCCCGCTCAAGCGGTCGCCGCAGGTGGGCGACTGGCGGACAGCGCCCAGGCCCTGCAACAGGCCGGCGCACGTTACATTATGGTCTGGATGCTACCCGACCTGGGGCTGACGCCGGCCATCAACGGCACCCCACAGCAAGCAGCGACCTCGGCCCTGAGCAATATTTTCAACCAGTCCCTGGTACAGCGCCTGTCACAAGTGGATGCGCAGGTTATTCCGCTGAACATCCCGCGGTTATTGAACGAGGCTTTCGCCGATCCGTCCCGTTTCGGCCTCGCCACCGGCCAGAACCTGACCGGCACCTGCTTCAGCGGCAACAGTTGCACCGCCAACCCAACCTACGGCATCGGCGGTACCAATCCGGACCCGACCAAGCTGATCTACAACGACTCGGTCCACCCTACTGTGGCCGGGCAACGCTTGATTGCCGACTACGCCTATTCGCTACTCGCCGCGCCGTGGGAACTGACCTTGCTGCCGGAAATGGCCCAAGGCACATTGCGCGCCCATCAGGACGAGCTGCGTAACCAATGGCAAGCGGACAACGGCAGTTGGCAAGCCGTCGGCCAATGGCGCGCCATAGTGGCCGGCGGCGGCCAACGCCTGGATTTCGATGATCAGAGCAGTTCGGCCAGTGGCGACGGCAGCGGCTACAACCTGAATATCGGTAGCAGCTACCGGCTCGATGAAAACTGGCGCGTGGGCGTTGCCGCTGGCCTGTATCGGCAGACCCTCGAAGCCGGTGCCAATGATTCGGACTATAAGCTCAACAGCTATATGGGCACGGCTTTCGCTCAGTATCAGCAAAATCACTGGTGGGCCGATGCCGCATTGACCGGCGGCAAGCTGGACTTCGACAGCCTCAAGCGCAAGTTCGCCCTGGGTGTCAGTGAAGGCTCGGAGAAAGGTGATACCGATGGCTGGCTCTGGGCTCTGAGCGGCCGCATGGGGTATGACATCGCCGCACCGGGCAGCGAATGGCACCTGTCGCCGTTCATCAGCGCCGATTACGCGCGGGTTGAAGTCAATGGTTACTCGGAGAAAAACAGCCGCTCCACCGCCTTGACCTTTGATGATCAACAACGCGACTCCAAGCGCCTGGGCGTCGGCCTGCAAGGCAGCTACCGCATCACGCCGCAAACCCAGGTTTTTGGCGAAGTGGCACACGAGCATGAGTTTGAAAATGACACCCAGAAGGTGAACATTTCGCTCAACAGCGTCCAGGGAATCGACTTCAAGCTGGACGGGTATACGCCTCGCAGTAATTCTGACCGTTTGAGCCTGGGTGTCAGCCACAAGCTGACTCAGGACCTGGCGTTGCGGGCGGCGTATAACGTGAGAAAGGATGACAACTTGACCCAGCAAGGCATCAATGTCGGAGTCAGTCTGGATTTCTAAATACTGCGCAAAATAAATGTGGGAGCTGGCTTGCCTGCGATGGCGGTGGATCAGTCACTGAATATCTCAAGTGACACACCGTCGTCGCGGGCAAGCCCGCTCCCACATTTTTTATTCCAGCTTCAGTCTTGTGGAGTTTGCTCTGCCAATGCCACGGCGCGAAACATCGCACGACGCTTGTTCAGGGTTTCTTCCCATTCAAGGGCCGGCACCGAGTCCGCCACAATCCCGCCGCCCGCCTGCACATGCAGTTCGCCGTCCTTGATCACCGCCGTGCGGATCGCAATGGCGGTGTCCATATTGCCGTTCCAAGCAAAATACCCGACGGCGCCGCCGTAGACACCACGCTTGACCGGCTCCAGTTCGTCGATGATTTCCATCGCACGGATCTTCGGCGCCCCCGACAATGTGCCCGCCGGCAAAATCGCCCGCAGTGCGTCCATCGCTGTCAGCCCGGCCTTCAGCTCGCCGGTGACGTTGGACACGATATGCATCACATTGGAGTACCGCTCGATGACCATCTTCTCGGTCAGTTTCACCGAGCCGATTTCCGAGACACGCCCGGTGTCGTTGCGCCCCAGGTCGATCAGCATCAGGTGTTCGGCGATTTCCTTGTCGTCGCTGAGCAGGTCTTCTTCCAGCGCCACGTCGGCTTCTTCGGTCGCGCCACGGGGGCGCGTGCCGGCAATCGGGCGCACGGTGATCAGGTTGTCTTCAACCCGCACCAGCACTTCCGGCGAACTGCCGACGACGTGGAAGTCGCCAAAATTGAAGAAGTACATATATGGCGTCGGGTTGAAGCAACGCAGTGCGCGGTACAGGTCAATCGGCGCCGCATTGAAGTCGATGGACATGCGTTGCGACGGCACCACTTGCATACAGTCACCGGCGAGGATGTATTCCTTGATGGTATCGACGGCACGCTCGTAGTCATCCTGGGTAAAGCTTGAGCGGAACACCGGGTCGGCCGCCGGTGGGCGGCTGAGGTCCAGGCCGCGACGCGGGGTGATCGGCTGGCGGAGTTTCTCAAGCAGCGCTTCCAGGTTGGCCTGGCCTTGCTCGAAGGCATCAGCCTGGGCCGGGTCGGCAAGGACAATCGCATGCATCTTGCCGGCGAGGTTGTCGAACACCACCACCGCGTCGGACACCATCAGCAAAATGTCCGGTACGCCCAGCGGGTCCGGGTTCGGGCATTTGCCCAAGCGCTTCTCCACATAGCGCACGCAGTCATAGCCGAAGTACCCCACCAGGCCGCCATTGAAGCGCGGCAGGCCAGCGATGGTCGGCACGTTGTAGCGCGCCTTGAAGGTTTCGACAAAAGCCAGCGGATCTTCTACGTCATGGCTTTCGATCTCCACGCCATCATGGGAGATGCTCACATGATGGTCGTGTACCCGCAGCACCGTACGGCATGGCAGGCCAATGATCGAGTAACGACCCCACTTCTCACCGCCCTGTACCGACTCGAGCAGGTAGGAGTTGGGCTCGTCGGCCAGCTTCAAGTAGATCGACAGTGGCGTATCGAAGTCGGCCAGGGTTTCGCAAGCCATGGGGATACGGTTATAGCCGGCAGCGGCCAAACGCAGGAATTCTTCGCAGGTCATGAGGTGCCTCGTGGTGTGAGGGTCAAACAGTCAGGTAGGCAAACGTGCCGCAAACGCGGCCAGGATCAGTCAGGCGCGCCAACGCCAGCGGGCCAGGGCCTTGATGACTTTCATCCAGAGTTTGCGAGTGACCACCACGATGGAATTTCCAGAAGGGGACGAATCAATGTCGGGCAACGTTATCTCAGCGCCAGCGCCCAAGCAACCGGGGATTAGCAGTCGCAGGTCATCAATGACCAGCGCTGGGGATTCCTCCGCAATCGGCCGGCCATGGTTGTAACCATAACTCAAGGCCACACACTGCACGCCCGCCGCTTTGGCCGCCAGCACATCACTGCGCGAATCGCCGACAAACAGCGACTGAGACGCCGGAATATTGGCCATTTTCATCACGAAAAACAGCGCCGCCGGGTCGGGTTTTTTCTGCGGCAAGGTATCGCCGCCGATGATCCAGCGGAAGTAGCGCCCGATTTTCATCTGGTCCAACAACGGCGCAACGAAGCGCTCCGGCTTGTTGGTGATCAGGGCCATTTCCACGCCCTGCTTGCTCAACCACTTGAGGGTGTCGCGAACACCGGGGTAAACCACGGTCAGTTCGTGGCTGCTTTCATAAGCGGCATTGAACAGTTCCAAGGCATGCTCTGCCTCTACCTCATCCACACCCGTGGCATCGATGTCGTTGGCCAGGGCCCGGCGCACCAACATCGGCGCGCCATTGCCGACCCACTCGCGCACCGACTCGATGCCTGCCGGCTTGCGCCCCAGCTTGAGCAGCATCTGGTCCACCGCGGCCGCCAGGTCGGGCACCGAGTCGATCAAGGTACCGTCCAGATCGAACATCACCAGCCGTGGCAATTTGCCGGGGAACAACTGCTCAAAACCGCTCATGGACGCGCCAGCGCCAGTTCGGCACGCATCTTGTCGATGACGGCCTGGTAGTCCGGGGCGTTGAAGATCGCCGAGCCGGCCACGAAGGTATCGGCACCCGCTGCGGCGATCTCACGGATATTGTTGACGTTGACCCCGCCGTCGATCTCCAGGCGAATGTCACGCCCCGACGCATCGATCAGCGCACGGGCCTCACGCAGCTTGTTCAAGGTGCCAGGGATGAACTTCTGCCCGCCGAAGCCTGGGTTGACGCTCATCAGCAAGACCATGTCGACCTTGTCCATCACGTACTCAAGCACGCTCAGCGGAGTGGCCGGGTTGAATACCAGGCCCGCCTTGCAGCCGCCTTCGCGGATCAGTTGCAAAGTGCGGTCAACGTGCAACGTAGCTTCCGGGTGGAAGGTGATGTAAGTCGCACCCGCCTCGATGAAGTCACCGACGATACGGTCCACCGGGCTGACCATCAAGTGCGCATCAATCGGCGCAGTGATGCCGTACTTGCGCAACGCGGCGCACACCATCGGGCCGATGGTCAGGTTGGGTACGTAGTGGTTGTCCATGACATCGAAGTGCACGAAGTCGGCACCGGCGGCCAACACCTTGTCCACTTCCTCACCCAGGCGGGCGAAGTCGGCAGAGAGAATCGATGGAGCAATGACGAAGGGCTGCATGACGCACCTTTTTTGAGCTAAATCACGATGGCGCGCATTGTATACCTCATGCTTTGCTGCGCGCACCGTGACCTATCTCAACGGTTAGTAAGCTGCCCGGTAGATTTTTTCGATATCGGCGGCGCTGAGCTTGCGCGGGTTGTTACGCATCAAGCGTTCAATGCCTGCAGCTTCGCTGGCCATGGCCGGGATGGCGTCCTCGGGCACGCCGAAACTGCGCAGGCCGGACGGGATCTCCACCGCCGCACACAGCCGCGTCATCGCCGCTACAGCCTGGTCAGCAGCATCATTCACACTCAGCCCGGCAATATTGACGCCCATGGCTTGGGCGATGTCCTGCATACGCTCGACGCAGGCCAATTTGTTCCAGTGCATGACATACGGCAGCAACAGCGCATTACTGACGCCATGGGCAATATTAAAGCGCCCACCCAACGGGTACGCCAGCGCATGCACGGCACCGACGCCCGCGTTGCCAAAGGCCATGCCGGCCATCAGGCTGGCGGTGGCCATGTCGTCACGGGCTTGCAAGTTGGCCGGGTTGGCGTAAGCCTTGGGTAACGCGCTGGCAATCAATTTGATAGCACCGATGGCCAGGGCGTCGGTAATCGGCGAGGCATTCAGCGACAGGTAGGACTCGATGGCGTGCACCAAGGCGTCCACGCCACTGGCGGCCGTGACACCGCGTGGGCAGGTCAAGGTCATTTGCGGGCTGATCAGCGCGACATCCGGCAGCAAGTAATCGCTGACGATGCCTTTTTTCAGCTGTGCAGCCTTGTCGGACAGTATCGCCACATTGGTCACCTCCGAGCCGGTACCGGCCGTGGTGGGGATGGCGATCAACGGCGGGCCTTTGCGCGGCACCTGATCGACGCCAAACAAGTCCGCCAGCGCGCCGTGATAACCGGCATAGGCCGCCACGCTCTTGGCGATGTCGATGGCACTGCCGCCGCCCACACCGATCAGGCCGTCATGCCCCCCTTCGCGGTACGCACGCATGCAGTCTTCGACGATGGCAATTTCCGGATCGGGCAGCACGCGGTCGAAGATTTCGTAGGCTCGGTCACCCAGATGCTCCAAGGCCAGCGCCACGGTACCGGACTGGACCAGCGCGGCGTCGGTGACGATCAACGGATTATCCACATCCAGGCGCGTGAGTTCGGCAGCCAGTTGTTCGATGGCACCTGCACCGGTCAGCAGTTTGTGGGCGATCTTGAATGAGGAAGTACTCATGTGCGCGGCCTCTTATGAATGATGGGCTGGCACAAGAATAGCCGCACCTGGCGTGTTGTCTGCCATTCACTGGTTGAATGGTCGCGCCGCGCCCATCAAGGCAGCCAACAAACCGCCGATAGCTTGTTGGTAACGAGAACCACGCCTCATACCCCTGACAAATACCGACCAACCCATTAGGCTGCTGGAATCACTTCTGGCCGGAAATCAACGATGCTTTTTCTTCACCGTTCGGCACTGCCAGCACTGTGCCTGTCACTCCTGTTTACCAGTGTCTTGCCTGTTCAGGCCGAGGATGCGCCCTCGCCTGCCGTCGAAAAACCGGCTGAACGCCAGGCCTTGCCCGAGCGTAGCCAGCAAGAAGCCAGTGCGCTCGAACGGCAGGTGCCGCAGCAGGAGCAACAGCAATTGCAAGCTGGTAGCGATTCGTTCCTGGCGCTATGGAAACCCGCCAACAGCGCCGAAGCCGAGGGTGTGGTGATTCTCATACCAGGTGCTGGGGAGAACGCGGACTGGCCGCAAGCAATCGCGCCTCTGCGGCGCAAGTTACCGGACGCAGCCTGGGGCACCCTCAGTCTGTCATTGCCTGACGTCAGTGTGGACACCCTGCCGCCACGGCTCATCGAACCGCCGACAGCGGCGGTCGATACCAGCAGCAAGGAAGGCAGCACCGCAGCCAAGCCGGTCGAACAAGCCGCCAGTGCCGAGGCCGAGGGCACAGACCCGGCGGTGGTGCCGGGGGCGGATGAACAGGACAAGACCGACGCCAAGCGCATCTTCGACCGTATCGACGCCGCCGTCGCCTTCGCCCAGACCCAAAGCGCCCGCAGCGTGGTGTTGCTCGGCCATGGCACCGGGGCCTGGTGGGCGGCACGCTACCTCAGCGAGAAACAACCCTCCCAGGTGCAGAGGTTGGTGATGGTGGCCGGCAAGACGCCCGCAGCTCGCCAACCGGACCTGCAGCAACTGGCGCCGGCCTTGAAGGTACCCACGGCGGACGTGTTCTATCAAGAAGGCGCCCTGGAACGCAAAAACGCCCAGGAACGACTCCAGGCGGCCAAGCGCTCGAAGAATGACACCTATAAACAGGTATCGCTCACCGCGCTGCCCGGCAATAGCGCGGCAGAGCAGGAGCAGCTGTATCGCAGGGTTCGCGGCTGGTTGAGCCCACAGGGCGGCGCCGACTGACACTCCACTAACGGGGCGACATCGCTCCTACAATCAGGGCTTGCCACTGCCACATAGAGTTGAGTGGCGATAGCCTCAGCGAAAATCGCGCCGCTCACGAATCAACGCATAGGCGTTATGCAATTCACGGGTTCGTTCAGTCGCCTCCCGTACTTGCGCGGGGCTGGCACCCGTGCCGGCGATCTTGTCCGGATGGTGACGGCTGAGCAGGCGGCGGTAGGCGCGCTTGATCACCGAAGGCTCAGTGGTTGCCGTCACCCCCAGGATACGCAACGCCTCCTGATAGGCCCCCCCACGATTGGCCACTGGCTTGCGCTCCGGCGCGTAATCGGTCGCCAATGCCTGAAGCTGCTGCGGCGTCCAGCCCAACCACTTGCCCCACTGGTCGATCAGGTCGCGCTCGGCAGCATCCGCTCGACCGTCCGCCCACGCCATGCGCCAACAGGCGCGCAGTACGCCTTCCGCCGCATGGGGCTGCGTCTTGAGCACCCGCAGGTAACGGCGAACCCGGTCGCTGCCGGACTTGCCACGGTTGAAGGCGCTGATCGCGCGGCGCTGGGCCGGCTCACTCATGTCCAGTGCGCGCATCTCCTGGCGCGCTTGCTGGATATGTCCGTCGACAACCCGGCCATTACTCTTGGCCAGGCGTCCCAGCAGCACAAACAACAGTTCGTCGTTGCGCAAGGCCGGGCGCCCACCCAGGCGTTCACGTAACTGCGCCCAGCTGTGCAGTTGCAGACGGCGATCCAGCGCCTGCCCCAGCAATGCCCCCAACAGAGCCCCCGGAATACTGGCAATGGCAAAGCCAGCCCCGGCGCCGATCAGCGTCCCTGGCCACAACATCCTACTGCCCCGCTGTCAGCAAGGTTTCGACCTGCGCCAGTCGCTCCAGCGTCCCCACATCCACCCAGCGTCCTGCCATGTGCTCCCCCGTTACCAAACCTTTGGCCATGGCCTCGCGCAAAAGCGGGGCCAGCTTGAAGGCACCGGCGCTGCAACCCGCGAACAACTTGGGGTCGAGCACTGAAATGCCACTGAAGGTCAGGTTATCGGCACCGGGCGCAGCATCATGAAGCACACCGTGATCCAGGTAGAAATCCCCGCCCGACGGGTGGTGCGCAGGGTTGTCGACCATCACCAAGTGCGCCAGGCCCCGGATCGGCTGCTTGAGCTGGGTGAAATCGTAGTCAGTCCAGATATCGCCATTGACCACCAGAAACGGTTCGTCGCCCAGCAGCGGCAATGCCTGGAATATGCCGCCCCCCGTTTCCAGCGGTTCACCCTCCGGGGAGTAGCGGATGCGCAGACCGAACTGGGCACCGTCGCCCAGGTAGCTTTCGATCTGCTCGCCGAGCCAGGCGTGGTTGATCACGATCTCGGTAAAACCGGCCTTCGCCAAGGCTTCAAGGTGATACTCGATCAGCCGCTTGCCGCCGGCTTGCACCAGCGGCTTGGGCGTATGCAGGGTGAGCGGGCGCATGCGCTCGCCCTTGCCCGCCGCCAGGATCATCGCCTTCATACGCTGGCCTCAGCAGGTTCGCGCAGGCTGGCGAGCAATTCGCCCAGGTCACTCAACTCAGGTCGGTCGGCCAGCACCGCTTCTATATAAGCAAAGAAACGCGGCACGTCGGCCAGGTAGCGTGGCTTGCCGTCACGGTGGCAGATACGCGAAAAAATGCCGATAACCTTGAGGTGACGCTGCACGCCCATCAGGTCGCTGGCACGCAGGAACTCTTCAAAGTCGTCCTGTACGGGAATTCCCAGCTGCCCGGCGCGCTGCCAATAGCCGCGCTGCCATTCACGAACGCGGGCCTGGGGCCAACTGAGGAAGGCGTCCTTGAACAGGCAGGTAATGTCATAGGTCACCGGGCCGTAGACCGCGTCCTGAAAATCCAGCACGCCTGGGCTTGGCTCACTGACCATTAGGTTGCGCGGCATGTAGTCGCGGTGCACCAGCACCTTGGGCTGGGCCAGCGCGCTGTCGATCAACTGCTGGCTGGCACGTTGCCAGAGGGCTTGTTGCTCAGGGTCGAGGTCGATGCCCAAGTGACGGCGCACGTACCATTCCGGGAACAGTTCCAGCTCGCGACGCAATAAGGCCACGTCATAGCTGGGCAACGGCGCATCCATCGGCAATTGCTGGAAAGCCAGCAGCGCTTCGATGGCATCGGCAAATAATTGATCAGCATTTTCACCGTCAATCACGTCTAGATAGGTTTTTCTGCCCAGGTCATTGAGCAAAAGAAAGCCACGGGGCAAATCTTCTGCATAAATTTTTGGCACATTTATTCCCGATTTCGCGAGCAAATGCGCAATATCGACGAAAGGTTTGCAGTTTTCCTGGGGGGGTGGCGCGTCCATGACGACGAACGTATGGGCACCGCCCTCCCATCGGAAATAACGCCTGAAACTCGCGTCGCTGCTGGCCGCGGTCAATGTGGCCGGGGGCACGGGGCCCCAGTCCTGAGCGTTGAAGAGGATCGGCAACTGCTCATCCAGCCAGACTTCCAGCTGTTGTAAACGTAGATCTTGCTCGGGCATTACAAGGGTCTCCGACGGCGCTAGCCGTCAAGCGGGGCATGCTTTATTATCACGCATCTTTTTCAGACCATCGAGAGGCGTGCGGCCCAAACCGCGGGCAGATGGCACGCAGGAAGCCCGGACTAATAAGATGGCATTGAAATCCCCCGCGTTTCGTAGAAAATTTCCGTTGCTGGTAACCGGCAGTCTGCTGGCCTTGCAACCTTTCGCCACCTCATTCGTGGTCGCCGCGGAACAGTATGACTGCTCAGTCTCTGCTTCGGGTGCCTGGGATTGCGCGCCGAAGACCGCCGCCGCCCCATTGCCACCGCGCCCGGTGCATGACGGTGCTGCCGTCAGCTCGGCCAACAGCACGCCGCAAGGCAAAGCTGGCGGCAGCGTCGACGCCGAACCCAAGACCATGCTGGTCACCGAAGCCAAGGGCCGTGGCCTGCGTTCGCGCAGTGCCGACTACAGCCACCTTGACTGGGTACCTCGCGACAAGCTGACCGCAGCACAGCTGGCCGAAACCGGCCCTTACTGCGGCGGCGCCTACATCGAGCCGACTCGTCCTGGCATGAACGACAAGACGAACAAGAGCGATGCGCCGACCTTCATCGGCGCCAAGGCTTCTCGTTACGAGCAGGAGCAGCAGGTCGCTACCCTGGCCGGTGACGTGGTCATGCGCCAGGGCAGCATGCAGCTGGAATCGGACGAAGCCAGCCTGTACCAGGCGGAGAACCGTGGCGAACTGAATGGCAAGGTGCGCCTGCGCGACAACGGCGCCCTGATCGTGGGCGACCATGCCCAGGTCCAGCTCGACACCGGTGCCGCCCAGATCGACAACGCCGAATACGTGATGCACAAGTCACGCATCCGCGGTAACGCGCTGTACGCCAAGCGTGCAGAAAACGCGATCATCCGTCTCAAGGACGGTACGTACACCACCTGCGAGCCGGACAGCAACGCCTGGCAGCTCAAGGGCAACAACATCACGTTGAACCCGGCCACCGGTTTCGGTACGGCGACCAACGCGACGTTGCGGGTCAAGAACATCCCGATCCTGTACACCCCGTACATCTACTTCCCGATCGATGACCGTCGTCAATCCGGCTTCCTGCCGCCGAGCTTCAGCACCGGCAGCGAGACTGGCTTTACATTGGTAACGCCGTACTACTTCAACCTGGCACCGAACTACGATGCCACGTTGTACCCGCAGTACATGACCAAGCGCGGCTTGTTGATGGAGGGCGAATTCCGCTATCTGACCAAGTCGAGTGAAGGGCAGTTTGGTGGGGCGTATCTCAACGACGATAACGATGAGCGCAAGAACCAGACCGATTACGAAAAGACCCGCTATATGCTCAATTGGCAGCATAAAGGTGGGTTGGATTCACGTCTGACGTCACAGGTGGATTACACCCGGATCAGCGATCCTTACTACTTCCAGGATTTGAAGTCGTATGAGGAAGGGGTTGAGAGCCAGGACTTCCTGAATCAGCAAGGTTCCCTGACGTACCGGGGCGACTCATATCAGGCTCGCCTGAATCTCCAGGCATACCAGTTAGCGACGATTTCTCAGATCACACCGTATGATCGGTTGCCGCAGCTCACTCTCAACGGTCAATTGCCATTCCATCCGGGTGGCTTGAACTTTAGTTATGAGACTGAAGCCGTCCGCTTTGATCGTGACTTGGAAAATGGCACCTTTACCGACGAGAACGGTGCAGTGACACCTCGTTTGGATACCAATGTCAGAGGGCTCACCCGCGCAAACGGCACTCGTTTAAACCTTGCGCCAGCGGTTGAATACCCGATGAACTGGACTTACGGTTTTATTACGCCGAAGCTCAAGTACGTCTATACAAAGTATGACTTGGACCTTGATACGATCGGTAAAAACTCACTGGCTGCCGGAGATAAATTCAAAAGCTCCCAAGACCGTGCGGTACCTATCGCCAGCGTAGACAGCGGCCTGTACTTCGACCGCAAAACCAATTGGTTCGGCAAAGACTTTAACCAGACCCTCGAACCGCGGGCGTACTACCTCTACGTACCGAACAAAGACCAGAGTGATATTCCGGTCTTCGATACCAGCGAATACTCGTTCAGCTACTCCTCGCTGTTCCGCGACAACCGCTTCAGCGGCTCCGACCGGATCGGTGACGAGAACAAACTATCCCTGGGCGTAACCAGCCGTTGGATCGAAGAAAACGGCTTTGAACGCCAACGTGTTTCCGTCGGCCAAGCGCTGTACTTCAAGGATCGCGAGGTTCAACTGCCGGGTGTACTGGCCGCTGATCGTGACGACGCTCGCACAGACGTCTCGCCTATCGCTCTGGAATATGAGTTCCGCTTCAACCGCGACTGGCGCGCCACGGCTGACTACAACTGGGACACTGAGAGCCATGCCCCACGTTCCGGCAGCGCAATGTTCCACTACCAGCCGGAAGACAACCCGAACAAGGTCGTCAACCTCGGTTATCGCTATCGCAACGACCAAGTGGTCTACAACCAGTTGACCGGTAAATGGCAGTTCGGTGGCGACTACGGCCAACCAGGCGATCCGAACTTCGTGAAGGATTACTACAAAATCCAGCAACACGACTTCTCGATGATGTGGCCGATCATTCCGCAGTGGAATTTGATCACCCGCTGGCAGTATGACTATGCCCGCAACCGTACCCTGGAAGCCTTCGGTGGTTTCGAGTACGACAACTGCTGCTGGAAACTGCGCGTCATCAACCGTTACTGGGTTTCCAACGACGAATATACCCAGATCGCCCCCCTTAACGAAAAGGGTGACCACGGGCTCTTCTTCCAGATCGTCCTCAAAGGACTCGGCGGCCTGACCGGCGCCAAGGTAGAGAGCTTCCTCGACAAAGGCATTGAAGGTTATCGTGAACGTGAAGACAAAGCTTTCTGAGTGTTTGCGCCCGCTAGTGCTGGGCGCGCTGTTCCTGGGTACTGTTTCGGCACACGCCGCAGTTCAACAGCTGGATAAAGTAGCGGCCATCGTCGACAACGACGTGATCATGCAGAGCCAGCTGGACCAGCGGGTCAAGGAAGTTCAGCAGACCATCGCCAAACGTGGCGGTGGGGTGCCACCGACCAGCGTCCTGGAATCTCAGGTACTGGAACGCCTGATCGTCGAAAACCTGCAACTGCAGATTGGCGAACGTTCCGGCATCCGTATTTCGGACGAAGAACTGAACCAGGCTGTTGGCACCATTGCTCAACGCAACAACATGAGCATTGATCAGTTCCGCGCCGCCCTGGCCCACGATGGCCTGTCCTATGAGGACGCCCGTGACCAGATCAAGCGCGAAATGATCATCAGCCGTGTGCGCCAGCGCCGTGTGGCCGAACGGGTTCAGGTGTCCGAGCAGGAAGTGAAGAACTTCCTGGCTTCGGACCTGGGCAAGATGCAGCTCTCCGAAGAGTTGCACTTGGCCAATATCCTGATTCCAACCCCGGACGGAGCCAACTCGGAGCAGCTCAATGCCGCTGCCGCTAAAACCCAGGCGATCTACGAGCGCCTGAAAGCGGGTGCAGATTTTGCCCAGATGGCCATTGCTCAGTCCGGCAGCGATAACGCCCTCGAAGGCGGTGACATGGGCTGGCGTAAAGCCGCTCAATTGCCACCTCCGTTTGATCGCGAATTGAGCGCCATGGAAGTCGGCGGCATTACCCAGCCAGCCCGCACCCCGGGTGGTTTTATCATCCTCAAGCTGCTGGAACGTCGCGGCGGCGAAACCTCGTTGAAAGACGAAGTTCATGTTCGTCACATCCTGGTCAAACCGAGCGAAATCCGCACCGAAGCACAAACCAAGGAACTGGCCCAGAAGATCTATGACCGCATTGAAAGCGGTGAAGACTTCGCCACCCTGGCTAAAAGCTTCTCGGAAGACCCAGGCTCTGCCCTTAACGGCGGCGACCTGAACTGGATCGACCCGAGGGCACTGGTGCCCGAGTTCCAGCAGGTCATGGCCGACACGCCACAAGGTGTATTGTCCAAGCCGTTCAAGACCCAATACGGTTGGCATGTCCTGGAAGTCCTTGGCCGTCGCGCCACTGACAACACCACCCAGGCGCGCGAGCAGCAAGCCCTGACCGTGCTGCGTAACCGCAAATACGACGAAGAGCTGCAAACCTGGCTGCGTCAGATCCGTGACGAAGCTTATGTAGAGAACAAGCTGCCAGGCGCCGAGCAAACAGGCACCGACCAGGCAACCCAGTGAAACCCCAGTGTTTCGCGGTGACACCCGGCGAGCCGGCCGGCATTGGTCCAGACCTGTGCCTGCTGCTCGCCTCGCAACCCCAGCCACACCCCCTGATTGCCATTACCAGCCGCGACCTGCTCCTCGAGCGGGCCGCGCAGCTGGGTGTGGCCGTCAACCTGCTGGACGTGGGGCCAGGCAACTGGCCCGACCTGCCGGCCCCCGCAGGCAGTCTGTATGTGTGGGACACCCCGCTGCAAGCCAAAGTGGTTGCCGGGCAGTTGAATACGGCCAACGCGGCATTTGTGCTGGAGACGTTGACCCGTGCGGGCCAAGGCTGCATCGACGGCGACTTCGCCGGCATGATCACCGCACCGGTGCACAAAGGCGTGATCAACGAATCCGGCATCGCCTTTTCCGGCCATACCGAATTCCTAGCGGAACTGACCCATACCGCTCAAGTGGTGATGATGCTCGCCACCCGTGGCCTGCGTGTGGCGCTGGTGACCACCCACTTGCCGCTGCGTGAAATCGCCGATGCCATCACTGCCGAGCGTGTGGAGCGTGTCACGCGCATCCTGCATAGCGACCTGCAACACAAATTCGGCATTGCCCAACCGCGCATCCTGGTCTGCGGGCTCAACCCCCACGCCGGTGAAGGCGGCCACTTGGGCCATGAAGAAATCGACATCATTGAACCAACACTAGAGCGCCTGCGCCAAGAAGGCATGGACCTACGCGGCCCATTGCCTGCAGACACTCTGTTCACCCCCAAATATCTGGAGCACTGCGATGCAGTGCTGGCGATGTACCACGACCAGGGGCTGCCCGTGCTGAAATACAAAGGCTTCGGCGCCGCAGTCAACGTGACACTGGGCCTGCCGATCATCCGCACCTCCGTCGACCATGGCACCGCCCTGGACCTCGCAGGCAGCGGCAAGATCGATACCGGCAGCCTGCACGTGGCCCTGGAAACCGCCTATCAGATGGCCGAGACCCGTATATGACTGAGCATTACCAACACCGGGCGCGCAAGCGTTTCGGGCAGAACTTCCTGCACGACGCAGGTGTAATCGATCGCATCCTGCGCTCAATCCACGCCAAGCCAGAAGACCGCCTGCTGGAAATCGGCCCGGGCCAGGGCGCGCTGACCCAGGGCCTGCTGGCCAGCGGCGGGCAACTGGACGTCGTGGAACTGGACAAGGACCTGATCCCGATCCTCAACCAGCAGTTCGCCGGCAAAGCCAACTTCAACCTGCACCAGGGCGACGCGCTGAAGTTCGACTTCAACAGCCTTGGCGCTGCGCCCAACAGCCTGCGGGTGGTGGGTAACCTGCCGTACAACATTTCCACGCCGCTGATTTTCCACCTGCTGAACAACGCCGGGATCATCCGCGACATGCACTTCATGCTGCAAAAGGAAGTGGTGGAGCGCCTGGCCGCAGGCCCTGGCGGTGGTGATTGGGGTCGTTTGTCGATCATGGTCCAGTATCACTGCCGCGTGGAGCACCTGTTCAACGTCGGTCCGGGCGCGTTCAACCCGCCGCCGAAGGTCGATTCGGCCATCGTACGCCTTGTACCGCATGCCGTGCTGCCGCACCCGGCCAAGGACCACAAACTGCTGGAACGAGTGGTGCGGGAAGCGTTCAACCAGCGCCGCAAGACCTTGCGTAACACCCTCAAGGCCCTGCTGAGCAATGCCGAGATCGAAGCTGCCGGCGTTGATGGAAGCCTGCGCCCCGAGCAACTGGACCTGGCCGCGTTCGTACGCCTGGCCGACCAACTTGCCATCCAGCCTGCATCCGTAGTGGAATAGGCCGTAAGAACTCGATGCAATCCAATGTGGGAGCGGGCTTGCTCGCGAATGCGCAGTATCAGTCACCAAATGTGTAACTGATGCACCGCCTTCGCGGGCAAGCCCGCTCCCACATTTGCTCCGCGTTATACCGATAACGCTTGCCGGCTGCCCGACACATGTCTGGCCTAGCGCCCTCCTCTTGGCCTAGACTGACCCGCATCTGCTGTCCTTCGCTTTTAAGGCCTCTTGCATGTCCGACCCTCGCTATCAGATAGACGTCAGCGTCGTCACCCGCTTCCTGGCGGACCAATCGCAACCCGAACATAACCGCTTCGCCTTTGCCTACACCATTACGGTGAAGAACAACGGGCTGGTGCCGGCCAAGCTGCTGTCGCGCCACTGGGTCATCACCGATGGCGACGGCCAGGTCGAGGAAGTGCGCGGGGCAGGCGTTGTCGGCCAGCAACCGTTGATCGACAGCGGCGCCAGCCACACTTATAGCAGCGGCACGGTGATGACCTCCAAGGTCGGCACCATGCAAGGCTCGTATCAAATGAAGGCCACCGACGGCCAACTGTTCGACGCAATCATCAAGCCCTTCCGCCTGGCCGTGCCAGGAGCCCTGCACTGATGGCGACGTACGCTGTCGGCGACCTGCAAGGCTGCCTGGACCCTCTCAAGCGCCTGCTGGATCGCGTAGCCTTCGACCCCGCAAATGATCGCTTGTGGTTGGTGGGCGACCTGGTCAACCGCGGCCCCCAGTCCCTGGAAACCCTGCGCTACCTCTATAGCCTGCGTGATTCTTTGGTATGCGTGCTGGGTAACCATGACCTGCACTTGCTTGCGGCCGGCAACAACATCGAGCGCCTCAAAAAAGGCGACACCCTGCGGGAAATTCTCGAAGCCCCGGACCGCGCTCAACTGCTCGACTGGCTGCGCCGGCAAAAACTCATGCACTATGACGAGGACCGCAACATGGCCTTGGTGCATGCCGGTATCCCGCCGCAGTGGACGCTGAAAAAAGCTCTCAAGTGCGCCGCCGAAGTTGAAAGTGCATTGGCCGATGACAACCTGTACACCGCTTACCTCGACGGCATGTATGGCAACGACCCGGTGAAGTGGGACAACGAGCTCACCGGCGTCGCCCGCCTGCGAGTGATCACCAACTATTTCACACGCATGCGCTTCTGCACGGCCGAAGGCAAACTGGACCTCAAGAGCAAGGAAGGTGCCGACAGCGCCCTCCCCGGCTATAAGCCCTGGTTCGCCTACAAGGAACGCAAGACCCGTGACACGAAGATCATCTTTGGTCATTGGGCCGCGCTGGAAGGCAAGTGCGATGAGCCCGGCGTGTTCGCCCTCGACACCGGTTGCGTGTGGGGCGGCGCCATGACCCTGATGAACATCGACACGGGCGAGCGCCTCGACTGCCAGTGCGAATCCCGCCTTTCCATTACCCAGCCGGCCGCCATCAAGCCATAGGAGCCCGCCATGACCGAATTCAAACGTATCTCCCCCGAACAAGCCCAGGCCCTGCGCGAGCAAGGTGCTGCAGTCGTCGACATCCGCGACCAGCCTACTTACGCCGCCGCCCACATCAGCGGCGCGCAGCATCTGGACAACGTCAACATCGCCGACTTCATACGCGCCGCCGACCTCGATGCGCCGTTGATCGTCGCCTGCTACCACGGCAATTCCAGCCAGAGCGCAGCCGCGTACTTGACCAGCCAGGGTTTCTCCGACGTCTATAGCCTGGACGGCGGGTTTGAGCTGTGGCGTACGACCTATCCTGCGGAAATTTCTTCAGGCGATTCGCAATAATTTTTTTCACACCCCGCTACCCCGCGTGACGCTTGGGCTTGCGCCGTTTCTGACGAACGGCGCAGCCAAACTAATTGCGCATCGCGCCTTGACCTCCCGGATTCCGAACTATCCTTAAGCGCAGGCCATCCGAATCAGGGGAGAGCCGGTACACCGGCGTACGGGTCATCGGTAACGTTTCAGGGTGTTCTGGGGGGAAAACAGCCATTGGCGTGCGTCAATGACTGCCAGCATCGACTGATTGATCCGGCGTCGGCTCCACGTATCGAGCGAGGTGACGACGTCATGAGTATCTTTAGCCACTTCCAACAACGCTTCGCGTCCACACAGCAGGAAGAACTCACGCTTCAGGAGTATCTCGAGCTGTGCAAGCAGGACCGCAGCACCTACGCCTCTGCCGCCGAACGCCTGCTACTGGCGATTGGCGAGCCAGAACTGGTGGAAACCGCCAATAATTCGCGCCTGTCGCGGATATTTTCCAACAAGGTGATCCGCCGCTATCCGGCCTTTGAAGACTTCCATGGGATGGAAGAATGCATCGACCAGATCGTTTCCTACTTCCGCCATGCCGCCCAAGGCCTGGAAGAGAAGAAGCAGATCCTCTATCTGCTGGGCCCGGTCGGCGGCGGCAAGTCGTCCCTGGCGGAAAAGCTCAAGCAATTGATCGAGAAGGTGCCCTTCTATGCGATCAAGGGCTCGCCCGTCTTCGAGTCCCCCTTGGGCCTGTTCAACGCCACGGAAGATGGCGCGATCCTCGAGGAAGACTTCGGTATCCCGCGGCGCTACCTCAACACCATCATGTCGCCCTGGGCCACCAAGCGCCTGGCCGAGTTCGGCGGTGATATCAGCCAGTTCCGCGTGGTGAAACTCTACCCGTCGATCCTCAACCAGATCGGCGTAGCCAAGACCGAACCAGGCGATGAAAACAACCAGGATATTTCTGCGCTGGTGGGCAAAGTCGATATCCGCAAGCTGGAAGAATTCCCGCAGAACGACGCCGATGCCTACAGCTATTCGGGCGCACTGTGCCGGGCCAACCAGGGCCTGATGGAATTCGTGGAGATGTTCAAGGCACCGATCAAGGTGCTGCACCCACTGCTCACCGCTACCCAGGAAGGTAACTACAACAGTACCGAAGGCCTTGGGGCGATTCCGTTTACCGGGATCCTGCTGGCTCACTCCAACGAATCGGAATGGCATACCTTCCGCAACAACAAGAACAACGAAGCCTTCATCGACCGGATCTATATCGTCAAGGTGCCGTACTGCCTGCGGGTCAGCGACGAAATCAAGATCTACGACAAACTGCTGTTCAACAGCTCCCTGGCCAAGGCCCATTGCGCTCCGGACACTCTGAAGATGCTTGCCCAGTTCACCGTGCTGTCGCGCCTCAAGGAGCCGGAGAACTCGAACATCTACTCAAAAATGCGGGTGTATGACGGCGAGAACCTCAAGGACACCGATCCCAAGGCCAAGTCGATCCAGGAATACCGTGACACGGCGGGTGTAGACGAAGGCATGAACGGTCTGTCGACGCGCTTTGCGTTCAAGATCCTGTCCAAGGTTTTCAACTTCGACCCCCACGAGATTGCCGCCAACCCGGTGCACCTGCTCTACGTGCTGGAACAGCAGATTGAACAAGAGCAGTTCCAGGCCGAAACCCGTGAGCGCTACCTGCGCTTCCTCAAGGAGTACCTGGCGCCGCGCTACATCGAGTTCATCGGCAAGGAAATCCAGACCGCCTATCTGGAGTCCTACAGCGAATACGGCCAGAACATCTTCGACCGCTACGTGCTGTACGCAGATTTCTGGATCCAGGATCAGGAATACCGCGACCCGGAAACCGGCGAAATCCTCAATCGCGTGGCCCTCAACGAAGAGCTGGAAAAAATCGAGAAACCCGCCGGCATCAGCAATCCGAAGGATTTCCGCAACGAAATCGTCAACTTCGTACTGCGCGCCCGTGCCAACAACAACGGCAAGAACCCCACTTGGCTCAGCTACGAGAAGCTGCGGGTGGTCATCGAGAAGAAAATGTTTTCCAACACCGAGGACCTGCTGCCCGTCATCAGCTTCAACGCCAAGGCCAGCAAGGAGGATCAGCAAAAACACAACGACTTCGTCACACGCATGGTCGAGCGAGGCTACACCGACAAACAGGTACGACTGCTCTCCGAGTGGTACCTGCGGGTTCGCAAATCGCAGTAAGGCAGCGGCAAGCGCGCACTGCCAGGCATCCGGCCTGGCAGTTGACCGCTTGTCTCTAAGCTTCCAGCCCGCGGCTTGAAGCTTGTAACGTGAAGCTGCCCGGAGGGCTCCCCATGAGCTATGTGATCGACCGACGCCTCAATGGCAAGAACAAGAGCACGGTTAACCGCCAGCGTTTCCTGCGGCGTTACCGTGACCACATCAAAAAGGCGGTAGAAGAGGCCGTCAGCCGCCGCTCCATCACCGATATGGAGCATGGCGAACAAATCAGCATTCCCGGACGGGACATCGACGAACCGGTGCTTCACCATGGCCGCGGCGGCAAACAGACCGTGGTGCACCCCGGCAACAAGGAATTCACCACCGGCGAACATATCCAGCGCCCACAAGGCGGTGGCGGCGGCAAAGGCCCGGGCAAAGCCGGCAACTCTGGCGAAGGCATGGATGAATTCGTATTCCAGATCACTCAGGAAGAATTCCTTGAATTCATGTTCGAAGACCTCGAACTGCCCAACCTGGTCAAACGCAACCTGACCGGCACCGATACCTTCAAGACCGTACGTGCAGGGATCAGCAACGAGGGCAACCCGTCGCGCATCAACATCATCCGCACCCTGCGTTCAGCCCACGCACGGCGTATCGCCCTGTCCGGCAGCAGCCGCGCCAAACTCAAGCAGGCCAAGGAAGAGTTGGCACGCTTGAAGCGCGAAGAACCGGACAACTTCGGCGATATCCAGGAAATCGAGGCGGAAATCGAAAAACTCAGCGCGCGCATCCACCGCGTGCCGTTCCTCGATACCTTTGACTTGAAATACAACCTGCTGGTCAAGCAACCCAACCCCAGCTCCAAGGCTGTGATGTTCTGCCTGATGGACGTTTCCGGCTCCATGACCCAGGCCACCAAGGACATCGCCAAGCGCTTCTTTATCTTGCTGTACCTGTTCCTGAAACGGAACTACGACAAGATTGACGTAGTGTTCATCCGCCATCACACCAGCGCGCGAGAGGTGGACGAAGAGGAGTTTTTCTACTCGCGGGAAACTGGCGGCACCATTGTTTCCAGCGCACTGAAGCTGATGCAGGAGATCATGGCCGAGCGCTACCCCGCCAACGAGTGGAACATCTACGCCGCCCAAGCCTCTGACGGCGACAACTGGAACGACGACTCGCCGATCTGCCGGGACATTTTGATCAACCAGATCATGCCGTTCGTGCAGTACTACACTTACGTCGAAATCACCCCCCGTGAGCACCAGGCCCTGTGGTTCGAATACGAGCGCATCGGCGAAGCCTTTGCCGACACGTTCGCTCAGCAGCAACTGGTCTCGGCCGGCGATATCTACCCGGTCTTCCGTGAACTCTTCCAGCGCAGGTTAGTGACATGACCGCCAAAAAAGAGAACAAGCGCCAACCCATTTCCACTGGCTCCGAGTGGACCTTCGAACTGATCCAGGCCTATGACCGGGAAATCAGCCGTATCGCGGCGGGTTATGCCCTGGACACCTACCCCAACCAGATAGAAGTCATCACCGCTGAACAGATGATGGATGCCTATGCCTCGGTGGGCATGCCCCTGGGCTATCACCATTGGTCCTACGGGAAACACTTCCTCAGTACCGAGAAGTCCTACACACGCGGCCAGATGGGCCTGGCCTACGAGATCGTGATCAACTCCGACCCGTGCATCGCGTACCTGATGGAAGAAAACACCATCTGCATGCAGGCGCTGGTAGTGGCCCATGCCTGCTATGGGCATAACAGTTTCTTCAAGGGCAACTACCTGTTTCGCACCTGGACCGATGCCAGTTCGATCATTGATTACCTGGTGTTCGCCAAGCAATACATCATGCAGTGCGAGGAGCGCCACGGTATCGATGCGGTGGAAGACCTGTTGGACTCCTGCCATGCGCTGATGAATTATGGGGTCGATCGCTATAAGCGTCCCTATCCTATTTCCGCCGAAGAGGAACGCCTGCGCCAGAAGGAGCGCGAGGAGCACCTGCAGAAACAGATCAACGACCTGTGGCGCACCATCCCCAAGCGCGCCGACAAGAACAGCGACAAAGACAATGCACGCTTCCCCGCCGAACCTCAGGAAAACATCCTGTATTTCCTGGAAAAACACGCACCGCTGCTGGAGCCCTGGCAGCGTGAAATCGTGCGGATCGTACGCAAGATCGCGCAATATTTTTATCCACAGCGCCAAACCCAAGTAATGAACGAAGGCTGGGCAACCTTCTGGCATTACACCCTGATGAACGACCTGTACGACGAGGGCCTGGTCACTGACGGCTTCATGATGGAATTCCTCACGTCCCATACCAGCGTGGTCTTCCAGCCAGGCTTCGACAGCCCGTATTACAACGGCATCAACCCCTATGCACTGGGTTTTGCCATGTACCGCGATATCCGCCGCATGTGCGAGCACCCCACCGAGGAAGACCGCCGCTGGTTCCCGGAAATCGCCGGCAGCGACTGGCTCTCGACCATCAAGTTCGCCATGAGCAGCTTCAAGGATGAGAGTTTCATCCTGCAGTACCTGTCGCCCCAGGTGATCCGCGACCTCAAGCTGTTCAGTATCCTGGACGACGACCTCAAGGACGACCTGGTCGTACCTGCCATCCACGACGAACCCGGCTACCGCATCATTCGCGAAACCCTGGCCGCGCAATACAACCTCGGTAACCGCGAACCTAACGTGCAGATCTACAGCATCGATGTGCGTGGCGACCGTTCGCTGACCTTGCGTCACCAGCAGCACGACCGCAAACCCTTGGGCGAATCCACTGAGGAAGTGCTCAAGCATCTGCATCGGCTCTGGGGCTTTGATATTCATCTGGAAACCCTGCAGGGCGACCAAGTGATGAAAACCCATCATGTACCACCGCGCAGCGATCATAACGACAACGACTATGGCCGCCTGGACATGGCCGTCGTGCATCTCTGAAACAGCAAAGCCTCCATTGGCCAGGCTCAGGCGTTATCCTGTGCCGCTAATGGAGGCTTTTTCATGAAAATCTACAAAGTCGGCGGCGCCGTGCGTGATCGCCTACTGGGCATCGAGGTCACCGATATAGACCGCGTCGTCGTTGGCGCGACGGCCGAAGAGATGCTCACCAAGGGTTATAAACCGGTGGGCGCCGATTTCCCGGTATTTCTCGACCCGAAGAACGGTGACGAATACGCCCTTGCTCGCACCGAACGCAAGAATGGGCGGGGTTACGGCGGCTTTATATTCCATGCGAGCCCCGACGTTACGCTGGAAGAAGACCTGATTCGGCGTGACCTGACCATCAACGCCATGGCGGAGGATGACGAGGGTAACCTGACTGATCCTTATCAGGGACAGCGCGATCTTGAAGCGCGTCTTTTACGGCATGTTTCTCCCGCGTTCGCCGAAGATCCCCTCCGCGTATTGCGCGTTGCGCGTTTCGCCGCGCGCTATGCGCCTCTTGGCTTCACAGTCGCCCCTGAGACTCTGGAGTTAATGCGCCAACTCAGTGAGTCCGGCGAGTTGGAGGCCCTTACCCCCGAGCGCAGCTGGAAGGAAATCTCACGGGCGCTGATGGAAGATCAACCCCAGGTATTTATCCAAGTACTGCGTGACTGCGACGCGCTGAAAACCTTGATGCCGGAGGTGGATGCGCTGTTCGGCGTGCCGCAGCCCGCAGCTCACCACCCGGAAATTGACACCGGCGTGCACACCTTGAGCGTGCTGGAACAAGCTGCCCTGCACAAGCAACCGCTGAGCGTGCGCTGGGCCTGCCTGCTGCACGACCTGGGCAAAGGCCTGACACCTGTGGATAAGTTGCCGCAGCACATTGCCCACGAACATCGCGGCTTGAAGCTGATCAAAGCGGTGAACGAGCGTTTCAAGGTGCCGAGGGATTGCCAGGAGTTGGCCTTGCTGGTGGGGCAATATCATACGCACGGGCATCGAGCGCTTGAACTCAAGGCCTCGACATTGCTGGAGTTGCTGCAAAGCTTCGACGTGTACCGTCGGCCGCAACGCTTTGAGGAGTTCGTGGTGGCCTGCGAAATGGACGCTCGTGGCCGCAAGGGTTTTGAACAGCGCAGTTATCCACAGGCCGATTATTTGCGCGGAGCGGCAAAGGCTGCACGCGAAGTGCCGGTCGCGCCGCTGCTAGAAAAGGGTTTCAAAGGCCCCGAGCTGGGCGAGGCGCTCAAGCGCGAACGGTTAAGCGCATTGAAAGCCTACAAGGAAAACCCCTCTCCTTAGGCGATGGCCGTTGTGGCGAGGGAGCTTGCTCCCGCGGGACCGGTCTGGCGCTCCAGTGCGAAGCGCTCCCAAGATAGTGGGGCTGCTGCGCAGCCCAGCGGGAGCAAGCTCCCTCGCCACAATAAGCTCGGCGCCTACAAAAGAGCTTGAGGCGTGAGTGGTTGACCCTGCCACTCGAACGCCACAGGTGCCAATACCTGATCAATCTGCGCGTCTCGCCATAATTCGGCCATTGTCTTGCCCGCCTCAGGGTGCATACGGTCCGGCGCCATCATCGACAGCGGCCACAACACAAAGGCGTTTTTCAGGATTTCGGCTCGCGGCAAGATCAAGCCATCGAAATTGCCCACCAGATCGCCATACAACAACACATCGATATCCAGCGGCAGGCCTTTGCGGTCGGGCGCGTAGCGGCCATTGTCAGCCTCGATGGATTTCAAGCGACGATCCAACTCCATCAACGGCAGGTCGGTATAAGCAGACACCACCAGATTGAAAAACGGCCCACTTTTGATCCCCACCGGCTGGCTTTCGAACACCGCCGAACAGCGCATATCCGTCAAGAAACCCGCCAACGCATCCAAGCCGGCACATAGACGAGCCTCGCGGTCGATATTGCTGCCAAGCCCGAGGTAAACCTGAGTCAACGACATCCGCGCTCGATCTCCACGCCCACGCCCTTGGCAGCCGGTACCGCGCCGGGCTTGGTCAACTTGAGGTGCAGCCAGGGAATCTGGAACTCACTCATCAGCACTTCGGCCAGACGCTCGGCAAAGGTTTCCACCAGTTGGTACTGGGACTGCTCGGCAAAGGCCTGGATACGCGCAGACACCCTGGCGTAATCCAGTGCCAGGGTCAGGTCGTCACCTGCCGCAGCTGGGCGATTATCCCAGGCGAAGCTCAGGTCCAGGCGCAAGCATTGCCGGATTCCGCGCTCCCAGTCGTAAGCCCCGATCACGGTGTCGACTTCCAGGCCTTCGATAAACACTCTGTCCAAGCACTTTTCTCCGCAGCACGACAAGGGCGCGATGCCCCGTTAGAATCAGGGCGTCCTCGCCCGGAATAGTTAGCATGTTTTGGTCACTGGCGATTTTCGCCTACCTGCTCGGCTCGCTGTCCTTCGCCATTTTGCTCAGCCGCCTGACGGGAAATCCCGACCCGCGAATGAGTGGCTCAGGCAATGCCGGCGCCACCAACATGTTGCGCCTGGCCGGCAAGAAACTCGCCGTCCTGACCTTGCTGGGCGACGTCTGCAAGGGCCTGCTGCCCGTGCTCATCGCCAGCCTCGTCGGCCTTAGCTTGCAACAGCAAGCCTGGGTGGGCCTGTGTGCCGTCCTGGGCCACCTGTTCCCGTTGTACTTCCGCTTTCGCGGCGGCAAGGGCGTCGCCACGGCGGCCGGCATGCTGCTGGGCATTTACCCCCCTGCGGCGTTACTGGCCATGCTCGCCTGGCTGCTGACGTTCTACCTGACCCGCACCAGCTCGCTGGCCGCGCTGATTGCCACGCCGCTGACCCTGCCGCTGCTGGCCTGGCAGGAACCAGAAGCGCTGCTACCGATGAGCGTGCTGACACTGCTGATCGTCTGGCGCCACCGCGGCAATCTACGCGACCTGTTTGCCGGGCGCGAACGGCATTTTTAAATATCCCGCCGGGACCCGGTGCCCTTGAACCTTACAACGGCGGCAATTGTTCCATCGGCCAGCGCGCCTGCACGCTGATCGCCAGGCTTTCGTGCTGCCCGGCCTGCAAGCGCTGGCAACCGGCATAGGCGATCATTGCGCCGTTGTCAGTGCAGAACTCAGGGCGTGCGTAGAACACATTGCCATTCATGTCGCCGAGCATTTTTTCCAGGGAACTGCGCAACGCCTTGTTGGCGCTGACGCCGCCTGCGATCACCAGCCGCTTCATGCCCGCCTGTTTCAGGGCGCGCTTGCACTTGATGGTCAAAGTCTCCACCACAGCCTGCTGGAACGCCAGCGCGATGTCGCAACGGGCTTGCTGGCCGTCGTCCCCGGCGCTGACGCTCTGCTGCCAGGTGTTCAAGGCAGAGGTTTTCAAGCCGCTGAAACTGAACATCAAGCCAGGGCGATCACACATCGGCCGCGGGAAGGTGTAGCGACCGGCAACGCCGTTCTCGGCAAGGCGGGCGATTTCCGGACCACCCGGATAATTAAGTCCCATCATCTTTGCGGTTTTGTCGAACGCTTCACCGGCGGCATCGTCCAGCGACTCGCCCAACAGTGTGTATTGGCCGATCCCGTCCACCTGAACCAGCTGCGTATGCCCCCCCGACACCAACAAAGCGACGAACGGGAACTCCGGTGGTGTTTTTTCCAGCATGGGCGCCAATAAGTGGCCTTCCATATGGTGCACACCAAGGGCAGGAATGCCCCAGGCAAACGCCAACGCCTGGGCGCAAGAGGCCCCAACCAGCAGGGCTCCGACCAATCCGGGGCCGGCGGTGTAAGCGATGGCATCGATCTCGGTTGCCACACAGCCGGCTTCATCCAGCACCTGGCGGATCAGCGGCAGCATGCGCTTGACGTGATCGCGGCTGGCAAGCTCCGGCACCACGCCGCCATAGGCGCGATGCAGGTCGATCTGACTGAACAGTGCATCGGCCAAAAGCCCGCGTTCACTGTCGTATAGTGCGACTCCGGTTTCGTCGCAGGAGGTTTCAAGTCCCAGTACTAGCATGGGTTTGCGCCTTGTAGAGGCTGAATTCGAAGGCGCGCATAATAGTCGCCACTCCCCCTCCCGACTAGCGGTTTTCGATCAGAGGCTTTGCATTCCGGGCAATGAGGGGTTAACATCCGCAACCCTTAAAAACCGACGACCTCAGCCGCGAATTTTTTGCGACGAGAACGTTGATTCCCGGTAATGAAAGAAGGTAGCTCTGGATGCCAGCCGTCAAAGTAAAAGAGAACGAACCCTTCGACGTAGCTCTGCGTCGTTTCAAGCGCTCCTGCGAAAAAGCCGGTGTTCTGGCTGAAGTTCGTAGCCGCGAATTTTATGAGAAGCCAACTTCTGAGCGTAAGCGCAAAGCAGCAGCCGCTGTTAAGCGTCACGCTAAGAAAGTTCAGCGCGAACAGCGCCGCGCCGTTCGTCTGTACTAATACACAGACGTTCGTAGCAAGCTTCTGCCAAGCCCGGCCCTCAGCCGGGCTGTTGGCATTTGCGGATATCGCTTGATGCTTCACCGTCGACGCCGCACATGCGACCGAGACACTGCTTCACACGTCAGGGCTGGCTCTTTTGCCAGCGGTGCACGTCTCTTCTGACGAGCCTAACAAGGCTACTGACGAGCACACCTATTCTTCAAACAGACGATCAACTGTATCGGCTGTGCCCAACGATGCGTTTCCGAGGCTGCCATTGGCCAAGACCGGACGCCCGGGCAACATTTCCATGCCGAAGACTGATCAGAAACTACCCTCAGTGAATATTCGGCAGATACACTTCCTGATGACCCATGCAGACGATGATGATCGAGCCCCCTATACGTGCGCTTGAACACCTCACGGGTCCTCATTTACACGCAGTGATGACGAGAACGCCATGGCCGGGCTGATTCCCCAGAGCTTTATTGACGACCTTCTGAACCGCACCGACATCGTCGATGTTGTCAGCTCACGCGTACAACTGAAAAAAGCCGGCAAAAACTACACCGCCTGCTGCCCGTTCCATAAAGAAAAAACCCCATCCTTCAGCGTCAGCCCCGACAAGCAGTTCTATTACTGCTTCGGTTGCGGGGCGGGCGGGAATGCCCTGGGTTTCCTGATGGACCACGACAACCTGGACTTCCCCCAGGCTGTCGAGGACTTGGCGAAAGCCGCAGGAATGGAAGTGCCCCGCGAAGAAAGTGGCCGCCCGCACAAACCGCGGCAACCCACCGATTCGCCGCTGTATCCGCTGCTGACCGCCGCTGCCGACTTTTACCGCCAGGCACTCAAGAGCCATCCGCAGCGCAAGGCCGCTGTCGATTACCTTAAAGGGCGCGGCCTCACCGGCGAAATCGCTCGGGACTTCGGTCTCGGCTTCGCTCCGCCGGGCTGGGACAATCTGTATAAACACCTGAGCAGCGACACCCTCCAGCAAAAGGCCATGATCGATGCCGGCCTGCTGGTGGAAAACGCCGAGACCGGCAAGCGCTATGACCGCTTCCGCGACCGGGTGATGTTCCCAATCCGCGACAGCCGTGGCCGCATCATCGCCTTCGGCGGCCGTGTACTCGGGGACGACAAGCCCAAGTACCTGAACTCTCCGGAGACCCCGGTGTTCCACAAGGGCCAGGAACTCTACGGCCTGTTCGAGGCGCGCAAGAACAACCGCAACCTCGACGAAATCATCGTGGTTGAGGGTTATATGGACGTGATCGCCCTGGCCCAACAAGGCCTGCGCAACGCGGTCGCGACCCTCGGCACCGCCACCAGCGAAGAACATCTGAAGCGCCTGTTCCGTGTCGTGCCCAGCGTGCTGTTTTGCTTCGACGGCGACCAGGCTGGCCGCAACGCCGCCTGGCGCGCGCTCGAAGCCACGCTGTCGAGCCTGCAGGATGGGCGTCGCGCACGCTTCCTGTTCCTGCCCGAAGGCGAAGACCCGGACACGCTCGTGCGCTCGGAAGGTACCGATGCGTTCCGTGCACGCATCAATCAACATGCACAGCCGCTGGCGGATTATTTTTTCCAGCAACTGACCGAAGAAGCCGACCCGCGCTCCCTGGAGGGCAAGGCCCATATGGCCACCCTTGCGGCGCCGCTGATCGACAAAGTCCCGGGCGCCAATTTGCGCACACTGATGCGCCAGCGCCTGCTGGAGATCACCGGCTTGAGCGGTGAAGCCGTCAGCCAGCTGGTGCACAGCGCTCCGCAAGAGGCGCCGCCAGCCTACGACCCCGGCATGGATTACGACGCCATGCCGGACTACGCTGACTTTCACCAACCTCAGGAGGCCTTCGCCCCCCAGCAGGAATGGACGCCGAAGAAGCCCGGCGCAGGCGGCAAGAAGTGGGATAAAAAGCCGTGGAGCAAAAACGGTAAACGCGGTGATCGCGATGAAGCCTACGCTCCACGCACACCCGTAGCGGTGGAAGCCCCCACATTGATTGCACTGCGCACACTGATTCACCACCCGCAATTGGCCGGTAAGGTTGAAAGCGCCGACCATTTTGCCAACGAGAGCAACACCTACGCCCAGGTGCTTATTGCACTGATCGAAGCCGTGCAGAAAAACCCTAAGCTAAACTCAATCCAGTTGATGGCTCGCTGGCATGGCACGGAACAGGGCCGTTTATTACGGGCACTGGCGGAAAAGGAGTGGCTAATTGACGGCGACAACCTTGAACAACAGTTTTTAGACACCATTAATAGGTTATCCGCGGGTCAACACACTCAGACCCTCGACGAACTTATCAAGAGAGCAAGGCAGCCGGGATTATCGGCTGAAGAGCAAATTCAGATAGCAAAACAGATGCGCGACCTCTTAAAACAGAATGTTTACGCATCAAACCCGACCTCAGCTGGCGTGTGAGGTCATAGCTCGGGTATAATCCTCGGCTTGTTTTTTGCCCGCCAAGACCTTCAGTGGATAGGGTGTTATGTCCGGAAAAGCGCAACAGCAGTCTCGTATCAAAGAGTTGATACTTCTTGGTCGTGAGCAGGGTTACCTGACTTACGCGGAGGTCAACGACCACCTGCCTGAGGATATTTCAGATCCTGAGCAGGTGGAAGACATCATCCGCATGATTAACGACATGGGGATCAACGTATTCGAAGTCGCGCCAGATAAGGATTCCCTTATGCTGGCCGACGCTGATACCGACGAGGCCGCCGCTGAGGAAGCTGCTGCCGCGCTGGCTGCAGTAGAGACCGATATCGGCCGCACGACAGACCCCGTGCGCATGTATATGCGCGAAATGGGTACCGTCGAGCTGCTGACACGCGAAGGCGAGATCGAAATCGCCAAGCGTATCGAAGAGGGTATCCGTGAAGTGATGGGCGCCATTGCGCACTTCCCTGGCACGGTTGACCACATTCTCTCCGAGTACACTCGCGTCACCACCGAAGGTGGCCGCCTGTCTGACGTCCTGAGCGGTTATATCGACCCGGACGACGGCATTGCGCCGCCTGCCGCCGAAGTACCGCCGCCTGTTGATGCGAAAGCCGCAAAAGCGGACGACGACTCCGACGACGACGAAGCTGAAAGCAGCGACGACGAAGAAGAAGCCGAAAGCGGTCCAGACCCGGTCATCGCGGCCCAGCGCTTCGGTGCGGTTTCCGATCAAATGGAAATCACCCGCAAGGCCCTGAAGAAGCACGGTCGCGGCAACAAGCAGGCGATTGCCGAGCTGGTGGCCCTGGCTGAGCTGTTCATGCCGATCAAGCTGGTGCCCAAGCAATTCGAAGGCCTGGTTGAGCGTGTTCGCAGCGCCCTTGAGCGTCTGCGTGCCCAAGAGCGTGCGATCATGCAGCTCTGTGTGCGTGATGCGCGCATGCCGCGTACCGATTTCCTGCGCCAGTTCCCGGGCAACGAAGTTGACGAAAGCTGGAGCGACGCACTGGCCAAGGGCAAGGCGAAATACGCCGAAGCCATCGGTCGCCTGCAGCCCGATATCATCCGTTGCCAGCAGAAGCTGACCGCGCTTGAGACCGAAACCGGCCTGACGATTGCAGAAATCAAAGACATCAACCGTCGCATGTCGATCGGTGAGGCCAAGGCCCGCCGCGCGAAAAAAGAGATGGTTGAAGCGAACTTGCGTCTGGTGATCTCCATCGCCAAGAAGTACACCAACCGTGGCCTGCAATTCCTTGATCTGATCCAGGAAGGCAACATCGGTTTGATGAAGGCGGTGGACAAGTTCGAATACCGTCGCGGCTACAAGTTCTCGACTTATGCCACCTGGTGGATCCGTCAGGCGATCACTCGCTCGATCGCCGACCAGGCCCGCACCATCCGTATTCCGGTGCACATGATCGAGACCATCAACAAGCTCAACCGCATTTCCCGGCAGATGTTGCAGGAAATGGGTCGCGAACCGACCCCGGAAGAGCTGGGCGAACGCATGGAAATGCCTGAGGATAAAATCCGCAAGGTACTGAAGATCGCCAAAGAGCCGATCTCCATGGAAACGCCGATTGGTGATGACGAAGACTCCCATCTGGGTGACTTCATCGAAGACTCGACCATGCAGTCGCCAATCGATGTCGCCACTGTTGAGAGCTTGAAAGAAGCGACTCGCGACGTACTGTCCGGCCTCACTGCCCGTGAAGCCAAGGTACTGCGCATGCGTTTCGGCATCGACATGAATACCGACCACACCCTTGAGGAAGTCGGTAAGCAGTTTGACGTGACCCGTGAGCGGATCCGTCAGATCGAAGCCAAGGCGCTGCGCAAGTTGCGCCACCCGACGCGAAGCGAGCATCTGCGCTCCTTCCTCGACGAGTGATACCAGAACCCCCGGCCCAGGCCGGGGGTTTTGCTTTCTACCGATTGCTTTGACAGATTAACTGCCCCGCACCACCCCACCCTCGCAATGCCCGTCTACACTCGAGACATTCCCCGTGCCATAACGAGACCGTTATGCCCAGATTGCCGACCGTGATACTGCTGTCGCTGCTGACCTGGACCGCAACGGCTGGCGCGTTGACTCTTACGGATGATGAGCGTAGCTGGTTGGCGGACCATCAGGAGCTGCGCCTAGGCGTGGATGCGTCTTGGCCACCTTTTGAATATCGCGATGAAAATGGCCGATATCAGGGCTTGGCAGCCGATTACGTACGCCTGCTTCAGGACCGCCTGGGTGTGCGAATCAAACTGATCGAACCGGTGAACTGGACCGCAGTGCTTGAACAAGCCCGCAATAATCAGCTCGACCTGCTGCCGGGCATTATGTCCACCCCCGAACGCCAAAACTTCCTGGCCTTCACACGCCCCTATCTCGACTTTCCCATCGTCATCCTGGCCCATGAAGGCGGCGCGAAACCACGCAGCCTCAAGGATTTGTACGGGCTGAAAATTGCCGTGGTGGAGAACTACGCCCCCCATGAATTGCTCCGCACCCACCATCCGGACCTGAATCTGGTCGCCCTACCCAACGTCAGTTCGACGCTGCAAGCCCTGGCCACCGATGAAGTGGATGCCGTGGTCGGCGACCTCGCCTCCAGCGTCTGGAGCCTGCGCCAACTCAAGCTCGACGGCCTGTACGTCAGCGGCGAAACGCCCTACCGCTACCAACTGGCGATGGGCGTGCCGCGGGATGAGAAAATCCTGGTGGGCATCCTGGACAAAGTCCTCGCCGATCTCAGTTCAGCGGAAACTGATGCGATCCAGCAACACTGGGTCGGCAGCTTCACCGATCACCGCACCTTCTGGGCTGACCTGCTCACGTACGGCCTGCCAGCGGTGCTGCTGTTGAGTACGGTGCTGGCGATCGTCATTCGGATCAATCGCCGGCTCAGCTCGGAAATTTCCCGTCGGGTCGCCCTTGAGCAAGAACTGCGAAGCAGCGAGTACCACTATCGCGGTTTGGTGGAGAGCTTGTCCGCCATCGCCTGGGAAGCAAGCATCAGCGATTTCACCTACAGCTATGTGTCGCCCCATGCCGAAGACCTGCTCGGCTATCCCCGCGCCCACTGGCTGATTCCAGGCTTCTGGCGCAACATCATCCATCCCGCTGACCTGACCCGCGCCGAGGCCTATTGCTATCGGGAAACTCGTGCCAACCGTGATCACAGTATTGATTACCGGGTCATCACCGCTGATGGCCGCTGCCTGTGGGTACGTGACATTGTCAGCCTGATCGAACACGGCCACGAGCCAGTGCTGCGCGGCCTGATGATCGATATCAGCGAAGCCAAGCGCACCGAAGAAGCCCTGCAATTGTCCGAGCAGAAATTTGCCTCGGTGTTTCAGCAGTGCCCGGACATCCTGGTGATTGCCCGGATGTCTGATGGCTGCCTGCTGGAGGTCAACAAGGCATTCGAGGACCAGATTGGGCTGCGCGCCGACGAGGTGGTAGGCAAAACCGCCTCAGATCTGAATATATGGGGCATTCAGGGCGTCGGTCCGGATTTGCTGCAGCGGGTACAGACCACCAGTATCCGTAACCTGGAAATGTCCTTTCTGCGCAGCAATGGTCAGGCATTTACCGGGCTGATCTCAGCTGAGCCGTTCCAACTCGATACCACTGAAGCCCTAGTGGTGGTGGTGCGCGATATCACCGAGCTCAAGGAAACCCAACAGCAGTTGCAAACCTCCGAAGAGAAATTCGCCAAGGCATTCCATGCTTCCCCCGACGGTTTACTACTGAGTCGCCAAAGGGATGGCCTGCTGATTGAAGTGAACGAAGGTTTCAGCCACCTGACCGGCTTCACCAGCGCCTCTTCACTCGACCAATCAGCCTTGGACCTGGGCATCTGGGTCGACCTCAACGAACGCAAGCACATGCTGGAATTGATGCAACGCGACGGTTTTGTCCGCGATTTCATCTGTCATATCCGTCGTGCCGACGGCCAGATTCGCCTGTGCGAAGTGTCCAGCCGCCCACTGCCGATTGGCGACGAAGATTGCATGCTGACCATCGCCCGGGACATCACCGAACGCCAGTTGATGCAGGAAAAACTGCAGCAGGCCGCCACGGTGTTCGAAAGCACCGCCGAAGGCGTCTTGATCACCGACACACGACAGAACATCAGCGCCGTCAACCGCGCCTTCACTGAGATAACCGGCTACAGCGAGGTTGAAGCCCTTGGCCATACCCCGCGCCTGCTCGCCTCCGGCCTGCACGACAGCGCGTTCTATGCGGCGATGTGGCACCAGTTGACGACCCATGGCCACTGGCAAGGAGAGATCTCCAACCGCCGCAAGAACGGCGAGGTGTATCCGAGCTGGCTGACCATCAGCGCTGTGCGCAACCGCGAGCAATTGGTCACGCACTTCGTTGCTGTGTTTGCCGACATCTCCAGCCTCAAGCTGGCCCAGGCCCGCCTGGATTATCAGGCCCACCACGACCCATTGACTGGCCTGCCCAACCGCACCCTGTTTGAAAACCGGTTGCAGGCCGCACTCAACGGCCAGCAGGAAAGTGGCAAACAGGGCGCGGTGCTGTTTCTCGACCTCGATCGCTTCAAACACATCAATGACAGCCTCGGCCACCCGGTCGGCGACCTGCTGCTCAAAGACATCGCCGTACGCCTCAAGGAGCAGTTGCGGGACGTGGACACCGTTGCTCGCCTGGGCGGCGATGAATTCATCATCCTGCTGCCCGGCTTGCAACAGGCCAGCGACGCCCAGCACTTGGCGAACAAACTGCTCGACTGTTTTACCCCGCCATTCCAAGCCGGCGAGCATGAGTTCTTTATCAGCGCCAGTATCGGCACCAGCCTGTATCCGCAAGACGGTACCGACGTCGCCACCCTGGTCAAAAATGCCGACGCCGCGATGTATCGCTCCAAAGCCAAGGGGCGCAACCGGGTCGAGCGCTACACCCGCGACCTGACCGCCCAGGCCAATGAACGCGTAGCGCTGGAGCACGAACTGCGCCGCGCCATCGAACGTGAAGAATTGAGCCTGTATTACCAACCCAAACGCAGCCTGGTCACCCAACAACTGATCGGCGCCGAAGCCTTGATCCGTTGGCACCACCCGACCTTGGGCGAGGTCCCGCCCGAGCACTTTATTGCCCTGGCCGAAGAGAACGGCATGATCCTGCAAATCGGCGACTGGGTACTGGAACAGGCGTGCCGGCAGTTGCACGCCTGGCAAGCGGCTTTCAAGGATTTCGGCCCGCTGTCGGTCAACCTTGCAGGCGCGCAACTGCGTCACCCCAACCTGCTATCACGCATCGAACAACTGCTGCGCGATTACCACCTCGAACCCGGCTGCCTGCAGCTGGAGATCACCGAAAACTTCATCATGAGCCAAGCCGAAGAAGCACTGGCGGTGTTGCACCAACTCAAGCGTCTGGGCGTACAGCTGGCAATCGATGATTTCGGCACCGGCTACTCGTCCCTCAGCTACCTCAAACGCCTGCCCCTGGACTTCCTCAAGATCGATCAATCCTTCGTCCGCGGCTTGCCCGACGACCCTCACGATGCAGCAATCGTGCGCGCCATCATCGCCCTTGGCCACAGCATGCAATTCACCATCATCGCCGAAGGCGTGGAAACCCCGGCACAACAAGCATTCCTCGCAAGCGAGGGGTGTGAACAGATGCAGGGCTACATCGTCAGCCTGCCCCTGCCGCCGGAGCTTTTTGCCGCCAGCTTCCTTCGTACACAGCACAAGGATTTTTCGGATGGCACAGTGAACAAACCATCGCTATAATCCGCGACCTACTGAGGGCCTATAGCTCAGTTGGTTAGAGCAGGGGACTCATAATCCCTTGGTCGTAGGTTCGAGTCCTACTGGGCCCACCACACTCAAAGCCGCGCACTGCGCGGCTTTTGCGTATCTGGCATCACGGTTCTTTCAGCCAGGCCAAGCCTGTACCATGCTTGCCCATTGCCCCCGCACTGGAGCCCCCCTTGCCCGTCCTAGACGAAATCGACCGCCAACTGATCGCCGCCCTGCAGCTCAACGCCCGTGAAAGCGTGGCCATGCTCGCCAGGCAGTTGGGCATCGCCCGTACCACCGTCACGTCGCGTCTGGCCCGCCTGGAGAAAACCCAGGTCATCACCGGTTACGGCGTGCGCCTGGGCCAGCGCGTTGCTGATGGGGGGTTGCAAGCTTATGTGGGCATTACCGTGCAACCCCGTTCGGGCAAAGAGGTGTTGCGCAGGCTGAGTGCCATGGCGCAAGTGCAGCAGTTGTGCGCGGTAAGTGGAGAGTTCGATTACGTGGCTTGGCTGCGCACCGATTCGCCGGAGCAACTGGACCAATTGCTGGACCAGATCGGCAGTGTCGACGGCGTGGAAAAAACCACCACCTCGATCATCCTCAGTAACAAATTGGATCGCGGACAACCAATCTGATCACTACCTTCGTCACATTGACTAAAACTAGTACAATCCGACGACACATTGCGTCTTATTAACGAGCGCAACGCTCCCTAAACTGGCTGCCATCTTTTCCTATACTCAACGGGCCCTCCTCCCGCCGAGCCGTCAGTAAGGTCAGCCATGAGCATTCCGTCCAGCACCCTCAGCAAACCCAATCGCCACCCGGGCGACGGCAAGAAACCCATCACTATCTTCGGCCCGGATTTCCCGTTTGCCTTTGATGACTGGATTGAACACCCCGCCGGACTGGGCAGTATTCCTGCGGCCAATCACGGCGCCGAAGTGGCGATCGTCGGCGCCGGGATCGCGGGCCTGGTTGCGGCCTACGAGCTGATGAAACTCGGGCTCAAGCCCGTGGTGTATGAAGCCTCGAAGATGGGTGGCCGCTTGCGCTCGCAGGCCTTTGAAGGCGCCGAAGGCATCATCGCCGAGCTGGGCGGCATGCGGTTCCCGGTGTCGTCCACGGCGTTCTACCATTACGTGGACAAGCTGGGACTGGAAACCAAGCCCTTTCCCAACCCGCTGACGCCGGCGTCCGGCAGCACTGTGATCGACCTGGAAGGCCAGACTCACTACGCGCAAAAACTCTCCGATTTACCGGCACTGTTCCAGGAAGTCGCCGATGCCTGGGCCGACGCCTTGGAGGCCGGTTCGCAGTTCGGCGATATCCAGCAGGCGATCCGCGACCGCGACGTGCCGCGCCTCAAAGAGTTGTGGAACAAGCTCGTGCCGCTGTGGGATGACCGTACCTTCTACGACTTCGTCGCCACTTCCAAAGCCTTCGCCAAATTGTCGTTCCACCACCGCGAGGTGTTTGGCCAGGTCGGTTTCGGTACCGGCGGCTGGGACTCTGACTTCCCCAACTCCATGCTGGAAATTTTCCGCGTGGTGATGACCAACTGCGATGATCATCAACACTTGATCGTCGGTGGCGTGGCCCAAGTGCCCATGGGCATCTGGCGCCATGTGCCGGAACGCTGCGCCCACTGGCCGGCCGGTACCAGCCTGAGCTCGCTGCATAGAGGTGCGCCACGGGCCGGCGTGAAGCGCATCGCCCACGCCGCCGATGGCCGTTTCGCCGTTACCGACAACTACGGCGACACCCGCGAATACGCGGCGGTGCTGACCACCTGCCAAAGCTGGTTGCTGACCACCCAGATCGAATGCGACGAAACCCTGTTCTCACAAAAAATGTGGATGGCCCTGGATCGCACCCGCTACATGCAGTCCTCGAAAACCTTCGTGATGGTTGACCGCCCATTCTGGAAAGACAAAGACCCGCAAACCGGTCGCGACCTGATGAGCATGACCCTCACCGACCGCCTGACCCGTGGCACCTACCTGTTCGATAACGGCGACGACAAGCCGGGGGTGATCTGCCTGTCCTACTCGTGGATGAGCGACGCGCTGAAGATGCTGCCCCAGCCCATCGACAAGCGGGTGAAACTGGCCCTGGATGCACTGAAGAAGATCTACCCCAAAGTCGACATCAAGGCGCGCATCATCGGCGACCCGATCACCGTATCCTGGGAGGCCGATCCGCATTTCCTCGGGGCCTTCAAAGGTGCCTTGCCCGGTCACTATCGTTACAACCAACGGATGTATGCGCACTTCATGCAGAAGGATATGCCCGCCGAACAACGCGGGATATTCATCGCGGGTGATGATGTATCGTGGACGCCTGCCTGGGTCGAAGGCGCGGTACAAACCTCGCTCAACGCGGTATGGGGCATCATGAACCACTTCGGTGGCAGCACCCACCCGGAGAACCCAGGCCCAGGCGATGTGTTCGATGAAATAGGGCCAATCGCCCTGGCAGAATAAGGAGTTGAGCATGCGTGTCGCCCTGTACCAATGCCCGCCGCTGCCGCTGGATGTAGCCGCCAACCTGCAGCGCCTGCATCAACTGGCCCATGAGGCACACGGCGCCGATGTGCTGGTGCTGCCAGAGATGTTCCTCACCGGCTATAACATTGGCGCCGAAGCCGTTGGCGCACTGGCCGAGGCACAGGATGGGCCATCGGCGCAGGCGATTGCCGAACTGGCGCAAAGTGCCGGGCTGGCGATCCTGTATGGCTACCCGGAACGGGCCGAAGACGGCCAGGTCTACAACGCCGTGCAGTTGATCGACGCCCAGGGCACGCGCCTGTGCAACTACCGCAAGACCCACTTGTTTGGCGATCTTGACCATTCGATGTTCAGCGCCGGCCCCGATGATTTTCCGGTGGTGGAATTGAACGGTTGGAAGGTGGGCATGCTGATTTGCTACGACCTGGAGTTTCCGGAAAACACCCGGCGCCTGGCCCTCGCCGGTGCCGAACTGATTCTGGTGCCCACCGCCAATATGGTGCCGTTCGACTTTGTTGCCGACGTCACCGTGCGGGCGCGAGCCTTTGAAAACCAGTGTTTTGTGGCCTATGCCAACTACTGCGGGCACGAAGGCGAGATTCACTACTGCGGGCAAAGCAGCATTGCCGCGCCGGACGGCCAGCGAATTGCCCAGGCCGGCCTGGATGAAGCCTTGATCGTCGGCACCCTGAATCACCAATCTATTGTCGACGCCCGCGTCGCCAACCACTATCTGCAAGACCGTCGCGCCGAACTCTACGGCGCACTGCACAAGCCCTGACCCATTGGGTTTGCTAGCATAGGCACTTCCCACGCCTCGGAAGTGCCCATGCCTGCGCCGGTTCACCCTCATCCCCTTCACCTGACCCTCGCCAATGGCCTGCGGGTTTGCCTGCGCCATGCGCCACGCTTGAAACGCTGCGCCGCCGTTTTACACGTGGCTGCCGGCAGCCATGACGTGCCATTGGCCTGGGCTGGGCTGGCGCATTTTCTTGAGCACTTGTTGTTTCTCGGTACCGAGCGTTTTCCAGCCGGCGAAGGGCTGATGGCCTACGTGCAGCGCCACGGTGGGCAGGTCAACGCCAGCACCCGTGAGCGCACCACCGAGTTCTTCTTTGAACTGCCGGTGCCGGTTTTTGCAGACGGGCTGGCGCGTTTGGCGGATATGCTGGCTCACCCGCGCCTGGCCCTCGACGATCAACAACGTGAACGCGAAGTGCTGGAGGCGGAGTTCATCGCCTGGTCCCAGGATGCCAAGGCCCAACAGCAAGTGGCGCTGCTGCAAGGCTTGGCGGCGGATCATCCCCTGCGCGGTTTTCATGCCGGCAACCGCGACAGCCTGCCGGTGGAAAGCGACGACTTTCAGCATGCCTTGCGAGGGTTCCATACACGCTTTTATCAAAGCGGGCAGATGACCTTGAGCCTCGCCGGTCCACAATCGCTGGCCGACCTGCAGGCCTTGGCCCAGCAGTTCAGTGGCCAACTGACGCCCGGCCCATTGCACCCGCAGGCCGCTCCACCGGCCTTGATGCATGGCCCGGCACACCGTTATCAGCACGTCGCCGGCCAACACCTGCATCAGGTCATTACCTGTAACGCGCCACGGGAAGCGCTGGCGTTTCTCTGCACCTGGCTCAACGCCTCGGCCGCCGGTGGGTTGCTCGCCGAACTGCAAGCACGACGACTGGCCACCGCGCTGCAGGCGTCCGTGCTGTACCAATTCGCGGATCAAGCCGTGCTGGATATCCACTTCACTCTCGGCAGCGCGCGCGAACCGGCCACGTCGATCGAAGAGTTGCTGCACGACTGGCTGAGTTACTTCGCACACAGCGACTGGACAGCATTACGCGAAGAGTTCGCCTTACTCAATGCTCGCCAGCAACAGGTCCAAGGCGCCCTGGCGTTGGCGCGCAACGATGCCCAAGACCTGTCGGAACAAGGCGCCGCAGTCCTCAAGGCCATGCTCGATTCACTGCACCTGCCCGCCTCCCGGCACCCTTGGCAACTGCCGCCCAATAACCCTTTGCTTCGTGCGCCCGCCAAGGAAGAACGCGCGGGCCTGATTCGTGGCCAAACCAGCGCCCACCGTGGCTTGCGCACCTTTGCCCAGGATCGCTCACGGGGCCGACGGGAGCTGTCAGCGTTGACCTTCAGCCAGGCGTTGGCGGAGGACACTGGCGAAGGCGCGCTGTACCTGCAGTGGCGGTTTGACTCGGCGGCACCCACCGGGCTGGAAAGCCTGTTGCGGCCGTTGCGCGAACAGGCACGCCAGGCCGGCGTCGAGTTGTCTTGCGAAACGATCGCCACTGACTGGCAAGTGAAGATGCACGGCCTCCACGAGCCCATGCCGGCGGTGCTCGAAGCGTTGGCGCGGTGTCTGAGTGACTCGGATGAACCTTTGCCACCGACCGCTCCCGTGCCGATGATCGCCATCCGCGAACTGCTCAAGGCGTTGCCCGCTTGCTGCGCGGGTGTTCAGCCCCAGCCTCAGGAGACAACAGCATCATGGGCTACCGCGCGCTGGCAGGCGCTGGGCGCTGGCCTGCCCCCCGCCAGTGAAGCCGCGATCAAAGCCGCAGCGGCCCGGCTGCCTGGGCAACCGGCAAGCGTGCCTTATACACCTCACGTCCTTGACGGACAAAAGCGCTGGCACGCAGTCAGCACCGAATCCAGCGAAGCAGCGCTACTGTTATTCTGCCCGACGCCGACTCAATCCCTAGCCGATGAAGCCAACTGGCGGTTGCTCGGGCACGTGCTCCAGGGGCCGTTCTACCAGCGCTTGAGAGTCGAACTGCAAATCGGCTACGCCGTGTTCAGCGGCATCCGACAGATCAACGGCCAAACAGGCCTGTTGTTTGGGGTGCAGTCGCCCACCCTCTCCCTAGACGGCATCGTCCAACAGTTGCAGGCCTTCCTGGGGCAACTGCCGTCGTTGATCGAGCGCAGTCCCGACTTGGGTAACCAGGCCCTCGCACAGCAGTTCGCGGCCCAGACGCTGCCTATCAACGAAGCTGCCGACTTGCTCTGGCATGCGCACCTGGCAGGCCATTCGTCGGGTTATCTGGATCAGCTTCAACAGTTGATCCAAGCGTGCACGCGCGAGGATGTGCAGCGCGCCGCGCAACGACTCAATGACGCCGCAGGCGGCTGGCAATGCGTGGCCAACGGGCCGCGCATCAGCGACGACTGGCAAGCAGCGCCGTGATCGTTGCCAACCCTGCAACAGGCTTTCTCCACCGAGACAGCGCTAACTTGAATAAAATTGCGTAACATTGCGCAGCAATATCTGAACATCTCCAATGGGAGGTGGACTATATGTATTACTTGGTAGTGAACGTTCCATCCCTTGATAGGAGTAAGAATATGACCTGGTCCAAACCTGCTTACACTGATCTGCGTATTGGTTTCGAAGTCACCATGTACTTCGCCAGCCGTTAATTGGCTGAGTGACACAACGCCTCGGTTCGCCCGGGGCGTTTTTGTTTTGAGCTGTGCTTGATGGAGCGATCATGTTTGTCCAGATTCTAGGTTCCGCCGCCGGCGGTGGCTTCCCGCAGTGGAACTGCAACTGCGTGAACTGCGCAGGTTTTCGCGATGGCAGCCTGCGGGCCCAGGCGCGTACCCAGTCATCCATCGCGATCTCCGACAATGGCGTGAATTGGGTGCTCTGCAATGCCTCGCCGGATATCCGCGCACAACTCCAGGGCTTTGCGCCCATGCAACCGGGCCGCGCCCTGCGCGATACCGGCATCAGCGCAATCATCCTGATGGACAGCCAGATCGACCACACCACTGGCCTGCTGAGCCTGCGCGAAGGCTGCCCGCACCAGGTGTGGTGCACCGACATGGTCCACGAAGACCTGAGCACCGGTTTCCCGTTGTTCACCATGCTGACCCACTGGAACGGTGGCCTGGCCTGGAACCGCATCGAGTTGGACGCCAGCTTCACCATCCCGGCCTGCCCCAACCTGCGCTTCACCCCGCTGCCGTTGCGCAGCGCCGCACCGCCCTATTCGCCGCACCGTTTCGACCCGCACCCCGGTGACAACATTGGCCTGATCGTCGAAGACCTGCGCACCGGCGGCAAATTGTTCTACGCCCCGGGCCTGGGCAAGGTCGACGCACCGCTGCTGGACATCATGGCCGGCAGTGACTGCTTGCTGGTGGACGGCACGATGTGGGACGACGATGAAATGCAGCGCCGTGGCGTCGGCACCCGCACCGGGCGTGAGATGGGCCACCTGGCACAGAACGGCCCCGGCGGCATGCTTGAAGTGCTCGAGCAACTGCCCAAACAGCGCAAAGTGCTTATCCACATCAACAACACCAACCCGATCCTCGATGAAGACTCCCCCGAGCGAGCGGAGCTGGTGCGGCGCAATGTCGAAGTGGCTTACGACGGCATGAGCATTGAATTGTAGGAGCGATCGAAATGACCGACACACCGTTGAGCAAGGCTGAGTTCGAAGCCGCCCTGCGCGCCAAGGGCGCCTTCTACCATATCCATCACCCCTACCATGTGGCGATGTACGAAGGCCGCGCCAGCCGTGAGCAGATCCAGGGCTGGGTCGCCAATCGCTTCTACTATCAAGTGAATATCCCGCTGAAAGACGCGGCGATCCTGGCCAACTGCCCAGACCGTGAAATCCGTCGCGAATGGATCCAGCGCCTGCTCGACCACGACGGCGCGCCCGGTGAAGACGGCGGTATCGAAGCCTGGCTGCGCCTGGGCCAGGCTGTGGGCCTGGACCCCGATCAACTGCGCTCCCAGGAGTTGGTGCTGCCCGGCGTACGCTTCGCCGTGGACGCCTATGTCAACTTCGCCCGCCGCGCCAGCTGGCAGGAAGCCGCCAGCAGCTCGCTGACCGAGCTGTTCGCGCCGCAAATCCACCAGTCGCGCCTCGACAGTTGGCCCCAGCATTACCCGTGGATCGACCCGGCCGGTTACGAATACTTCCGCACACGCCTGGGCCAAGCCCGTCGCGATGTGGAACACGGCTTGGCGATCACCCTGCAGCACTACACCACCCGCGAGGGGCAGGAGCGCATGCTGGAAATTCTCCAGTTCAAACTGGACATCCTCTGGAGCATGCTGGACGCCATGAGCATGGCCTACGAACTCAAACGCCCGCCGTATCACAGCGTGACCGAACAGCGGGTATGGCATAAAGGGATCACCCTATGAGCTTTGATCGCAGCAAAAAACCGACCTGGCGCCAGGGCTATCGCTACCAGTACGAGCCTGCTCAGAAAGGCCACGTGTTGCTCTACCCCGAAGGCATGATCAAGCTCAACGATAGCGCCGCATTGATCGGTGGCCTGATCGACGGCGAGCGCGACGTTGCGGCAATCATTGCCGAGCTGGATAAGCAGTTCCCCGGTGTGCCAGAGCTGAGTGACGACATCGAGCAATTCATGGAGGTCGCCCGTGCTGAGCACTGGATCACCCTTGCCTGAAAAGCCAGCCATCGGCCTGCCTCTGTGGCTGCTGGCCGAGCTGACCTATCGCTGCCCGCTGCAGTGCCCGTATTGCTCCAACCCGCTGGATTTCGCCGAGCAGGGCAAAGAGCTGAGCACCGAACAATGGATCAAGGTATTTCGCGAAGCCCGTGAAATGGGTGCTGCGCAGTTGGGTTTTTCCGGCGGGGAGCCGCTGGTGCGCCAGGACTTGGCCGAGCTGATCGGCGAGGCGCGCAAGCTGGGTTTCTACACCAACCTGATCACCTCTGGCATCGGCCTCACCGAACAAAAAATCAGCGACTTCAAGAAAGCCGGCCTGGACCATATCCAGATCAGCTTCCAGGCCAGTGACGAACAGGTGAACAACCTGCTGGCCGGCTCCAAAAAAGCCTTCGCGCAAAAACTGGAAATGGCCCGAGCGGTGAAAGCCCACGGCTACCCGATGGTGCTGAACTTCGTCACCCATCGCCACAATATCGACAAGATCGACCGCATCATCGAGCTGTGCATTGCGCTGGAAGCAGATTTCGTCGAACTCGCCACCTGCCAGTTCTACGGCTGGGCACAGCTCAACCGCGTGGGCTTGCTGCCCACCCGCGAGCAGTTGGTGCGCGCCGAACGGATCACCAATGAATACCGCGCCAAACTGGAAGCCGAAGGCCACCCCTGCAAGCTGATCTTCGTGACACCGGATTATTACGAGGAGCGCCCCAAAGCCTGCATGAATGGCTGGGGCAGCATCTTCCTGACAGTCACACCCGACGGCACCGCACTGCCCTGTCACGGCGCGAGGCAAATGCCCGTGCAGTTTCCCAATGTGCGCGACCACAGCATGAAACACATCTGGTACGACTCGTTTGGCTTCAATCGCTTTCGTGGTTACGACTGGATGCCTGAGCCATGCCGTTCATGCGACGAAAAAGAAAAGGACTTCGGCGGCTGCCGTTGCCAGGCCTTCATGCTCACTGGTGACGCCAGTAATGCCGACCCTGTATGCAGCAAATCCGAGCAGCACGGCATCATCCTGCAAGCGCGGGAAGAGGCCGAACATGCCACCCAGACCATCGAGCAACTGGCTTTTCGCAATGAGCGCAACTCAAGGCTCATTGCAAAAGGCTGAGGGCCTCAACGCTTGGCGATGATGTACACCGCGTGGATGATGCCAGGGAAGTAACCGCACAGGGTCAGCAGGATATTCAGCCAGAATGCACCGCCGAAACCTACTTGCAGGAACACACCCAATGGCGGCAGCAGAATGGCGATGATGATACGAATGATGTCCATGGGTCAGCTCCAGAAAATCGGCTCGTGTGAGCCGTGTAGCTAATCGACCTTGGCGGTTCGTGAGGGTTCAGTGGATTCTGGCATTGGGCCATCTCAGGCCAGAATCTGCAGGCCATGTTTTTGCACGATACTCAATAACTTGAGCGCCATGCCACTGGGCCGCTTCTCTCCCGACTCCCATTTTTTGACCGTGGACGCGCTGGTGTTCAGGTAGCGGGCGAACACAGGTTGGCTGACATGGCTGCTTTCACGTAGTTGCTTGATCTGTTCGGCAGGGATTTGATCTGGCATGGATAAGCACGCCTCATCATATTCTCGCAGAGTGGTTTTGCTGATGGCGCCGACAGCATGAAGTGCCTTGGCTGACTGGTGAATGGACTCAAACGCCTCGCTTTTATACTTCTTGGTCATGATGTATCTCCACAAACTCCTTGAGATCCAGCATTTGCTGAATCTGTGCTTCGTTTAACCTTTCATAAGTTTTGGCCAGTGATCGAAACCAAACAAGTTCGCTCTACGTAATGTTGCCTTGATCCTTCTTCGCGAACAGCAACTGATAAACCCAATAGTGCCTACCCTTGGCCAATATGATTGAACGATGTCGATTTTGGTTGAGGCGTTTTTTCCAGACACCACCGCCCAGATTATCTGCCTGCCCCCTCAGCATTTCGCCAAACGCCTCCCTCAACTCCGAATCGCAGATCCAGGCTTTGTTGGCCGCCTCGGCAAATCGCCGTGTTTTAAACAACCTGAGCTTCATGGAGGTCCCTTCACAAAAACATACCACCCAGTGGTATAGATTAAAAGTCGAGCACGCTGTGCCCCATCGGCGGTCCTTGCCGACGTCCGCTAAGAAACCACTGCTCCCAGGGAGGCTCAATCAACGTTTTCACACCAGAAATTACCCAGACAAAAAAACGCCCCCAGCCAAAAGAATCAGGCTGGAGGCGCCGCGTATGCCGCGAGACGGTTCAGGAAACTGGGGTCAAACGGCGATGCCCTTGCGGCATTGCACTTGAGCGGTGCGCACCCGAGAAAAGGCGCGGGCAAGCCGCAGCAGCATTTCGTCGATGTGGGTTTTGCTGATATTCAGCGCAGGGGTAAAGCGCAGGCAGTCAGGTTGTGAGGAGGTGAGAATCAGGCCTTCGAGCAGCGCGGCCTTGACCACTGCTGCGGCGCAATCGTCCGACAGTGTCAGGCCCCAAAGCAGCCCGTTGCCGCGCAAGGGCCCATGGTCGTAACGGTAGGCAAGCCGGGCAAGGCCTTCTGCGAGGTACAAGCCGGATTCGCGTAGGTGCTCGAGAAAGCCGTTCTCCAATAGAGCGTCGAGTACGGCGGTACCCGCAGATGCCATCAGTGCATTGCCGTGATGTGTACCGTCCAGCTCGCCCGGTTCGAAGCAACAGGCATTACCACGCGCCACCAGCGCCGCCAAGGGCACACCGCCGCCCAGGCCTTTGCCCAGGGCAATGATGTCGGCGCGCACGCCGTATTGCTGTTCGGCGAGCAGGCTGCCGCAGCGGCCGATACCGGTTTGCACTTCGTCGAAGATCAGCAGGATCCCGAGCTCACGACACAGGCGTTCGACGCCTTTGAGGTAATGTTCTGTCGCAGGGACGACACCGCCGCCGCTTTGTATCGGCTCCAGCATGATGGCGACGGTCTGCGCATCGACCGCTGCATGCAGGGCCGGCAGATCGTTAAACGGCACTTGGCTGAAACCTGGCAACTGCGGTTCGAACCGGTTTTCGCAGGCCATGGCCGACGCCGACATCGCCCCAAGGCTCCGGCCGTGGCAGCCATTGCTTACCGTGATGATGTGGTAAGCGCCGCCACGATGCAGCTGGCCCCACTTGCGTGCCAACTTGATGGCCGCTTCACAGGCTTCGGCACCCGTGTTGAGCAAGTAGGCCTGATCACTGCCGGTGTGGTGGCACAGACGGTCGACGAGGTCCAGTTGCGCGCGGTTGTGCAAACCCAGGCCAGGGTTGATCACGGTGTGCATCTGTTCGGCAATGGCGTCGCGCACGGCCTGAGGACTGTGGCCCAGGCTGTTGGCGCCGCCGCCTTGACTGAAATCCAGATAGGCGCGGTCGTCAGCGTCCGAAAGCCAGGAGCCCTGCCCCTGCACAAACACCTGGGGCGGGCGCGCCACAGTGGGCATCAGGCACTGGCTGGAAACCTCTGCACGCGGGGCATGCACAAGCAGGTCATCCAGACTCGGCGCGAAGCGACGGAACAAGTTCACACTTCACCTCCGTTGGCAACCTGACCTTGGTCGATGCCGCCTGCCAATAAGGTCTTCAGATTTTTTGCCTTGCCTATGTAAACGCTATCAACAAAAACGCTGTTCATTGTCCGATCCGGCCCTGTAAGCCCTGCGAATAGGCGCTAGACTAGGCGCCTCGGGGGCCAGCGGCCATTTCGATTTTCCAGCTTTTTCGATAAGCAAACCTTATGGATTTCAAGCAACTGCGTTATTTCGTCGCGGTGTATGAGGAAGGCCATGTAGGCCGTGCCGCGGAGCGTCTGTCGATCTCCCAGCCAGCGCTGTCGCAACAGGTTCGCCAACTGGAACAGAACCTTGATGTAAGTCTGTTCGAACGTAGCAGCAAGCGTCTGCTGCCAACGCTGGCGGCGCACACTTTATACAACCATGCGTTGCCGCTCATTGATGGGATGCAGCAAGCCGTGGAGGCACTGCGCAACTTCAAGGGCCAGGCCATGCGCACCCTGGCCATCGGCGTGCTGCAAACCGTGCACACCAGCCTGGTGCCGCAGATGCTTGAGCGCGTGCGCAAGGCCCAGCCCCATCTGGTGGTGCAGATCTACGAGCTGACCGGGCTTGAGATTGAGCGGCGGTTGCTCAATGGCTCACTCGATATCGGCATCAGCTACCTGCCACCCCGTCAGCCGGGCCTGCACGGCGTGTTGCTGTATGAAGACGAGCTGAAGCTGGTGATACCCGAAGATCATCCGTTGCGCGAGTTCAAGAAAGTCTCGCTCAAACAAGCCGCCGAATTACCGATGTTGCTGCTGGGGGAAGAGTTTCAGGTTCGGCAGATCTGGCAAGGCCAACTGTCCAACCTCGGGCGGCGTCCGCAAGTGCAGGCGGAACTCAATACCATGGTGGGCATTCTCGACAGCCTGCCTCACACCCGCTTGGCGACCGTGCTGCCTGGGCGGTCCCAGGATGAACACAACAGCAAGGCGCTGCTGTGGAAACCCTTGAGCGAGCCCAGGGTACCGCTGAAAGTAGGATTGGTATGCCGCGATGTGCAACGCCAGCAGGCGACGGTGGCGTTGCTGCGCACCCTGCTGGAAGACGTGATGAATGCCCCGCCGGCAACCGCCTGACTTTTTCGCGGGCAAAAGAAAACCCCGCCGAAGCGGGGCTTTGCAGACTGTTTCCCTGACATCCATTTCACTCCGCCGTCCTGGCAGAATCCTACGTGTCCGTGTTGTTGCTTTGCGCTTCCTGCGCGACGTCCATGTGAAGTAGATTAGCCGTGGATCCAATGTGGCGATAGAGGACGATTAGCAGCACGTCATGTAAGAGAATGCTTACACGCCCTCTTCCCCCTTAAAACAGGGCTTCATCCATCAGGAACAGTGATTCGCTACCGGCTTTTACCGATGCACTCAACGAGTGGATACGCGGCAACAGGCGGGCAAAGTAGAAACGCGCAGTCCCCAGTTTGCTGGCGTAGAAATCCTCTTCGCCCTCCTTGCCCAACGCCGCCTTGGCCATGCGCGCCCACATATAGGCATAGGCCATGTAGCCGAACGCATGCAGGTATTCCACCGAGGCTGCGCCGATTTCATTAGGATTGCTCTTGGCGCGGTCCAGCACCCAGGCCGTCAGCTCATCCAGGTTACCTACTGCCACACCCAGCGGCTTGGTGAACTCGGCCAACTCAGGGCCTGATGCAGCGATGAACTGGCGGATTTCATCGGCGAACAAGGTATAGAACGCACCGCCGCTGCCGACGATCTTGCGCCCCATCAGATCCAGGGCCTGAATGCCGTTGGTACCTTCGTAGATCTGGGTGATGCGCACGTCACGCACCAATTGCTCCTGGCCCCACTCACGGATGTAACCGTGGCCACCAAACACCTGCTGGCCGAGTACGGTGGTTTCCAGGCCCAGGTCGGTGAGGAACGCCTTGGCAACTGGGGTCAGCAACGCTACCAGGTTATCGGCACGCTCGCGCGCCTGCGCGTCGTCGCTGAACTTGGCGATGTCCAACTGCGTCGCCACGTAAGTGGAGAACGCCCGGCCGCCTTCGTTCGCCGCCTTCATGGTCAGCAACATGCGACGGACATCCGGATGCACGATGATCGGGTCTGCCGGCTTGTCCTTGGCCTGCGCGCCTAGCGGGGAACGGCTCTGCAGACGGTCGCGGGCATATTCAATCGCGTTCTGATAGGACCGCTCGCCAGAAGCCAAGCCCTGGATACCGACGCCCAGGCGCTCATAGTTCATCATGGTGAACATCGCAGCCAAGCCACGGTTGGGCTCACCGACCAGGTAACCCACGGCTTCGTCGAAGTTCATCACACAGGTGGCGGAGGCCTGGATGCCCATCTTGTGTTCAATGGAGCCGCAATTCACCGGGTTACGCGTGCCCAGGCTGCCATCGGCATTTACCAGGAACTTCGGCACAAGGAACAGCGAGATGCCCTTGGGCCCGGCCGGTGCGTCCGGCAGTTTGGCCAGCACCAGGTGGATGATATTTTCGGTGAGGTCGTGCTCGCCACCGGTGATGAAGATCTTGGTGCCGCTGACCTTGTAGGAGCCGTCCGCCTGAGGCTCGGCCTTGGTGCGGATCATGCCCAGGTCGGTACCGGCATGGGCTTCCGTCAGGCACATGGAACCGGCCCACTCACCGGAATACATCTTCGGCAGGTAGGTGGCCTTGAGTTCTTCACTGGCGTGGGTGTTGATCGATACACAGGCACCGGAGGTCAACATCGGGTACAGGCCGAAAGCCAGGCTCGACGAGTTGATCATCTCTTCAACCTGCGCCGACACGGCCTTGGGCATGCCCATGCCGCCGTAGGTCGGGTCGCCGCCCACGCCTACCCAGCCGCCTTCGGCGTAGGTGCTGTAGGCCTGGGGAAAACCGTCGGGAGTCGTCACGGCGCCGTCCGCCCAGTGGCAGCCTTGCTCATCGCCGCCGCGGCTGAGCGGGGCAATGGATTTGGCGGTGACTTTGCCGGCCTCTTCCAGGATCGCTTCGACGGTTTCGGCGTCAACGCTGTCTGCCAATGCCGGTAACTGGGCCCAAGTATTAGCGACCTCAAACACTTCGTTGAGGACGAAGCGCATATCACGCAACGGCGCTTTGTAATCAGCCATGGCAAACCTCGTGAGAACGTGAAAAGTAATTCGATAGGATCGGTTTTACAGACGTCGAGTGTACCCGAACAACTTTTCAGACACATAGGGTCAGTTCGTGACCGCTAAGTATTTATAAGTCACATAAACTCATTGTGGGAGCGGGCAAGCCCGCTCCCACATTTTGCCCCGAGCAATCAGTGACCTCTACAGTGCGAAGGCCTGCGCTGGTAATTTCATCAGGCATTCGCTCCCTGCCTCTACCGCAGCACGGTGCATGGCCGTACGCGGCAACAAGCGCTTGAAATAAAAGTCGCAGGTCGCAAGCTTCGCCTGGGCAAACTCTTGGTCGTCCTGGCCGTGCGCCGCGATCGCCATGCGCAACCACAGGTAGGCGAGGATGATGTAACCGCTGTACATCAGGTAATCCATGGCCGCCGCGCCCACTTCATCAGGGTTTTTCATCGCCGCCGTGCCGACCTTCAAGGTCAGTTCGCCCCATTGCTGGTTCAGCTCATTGAGTTGCGCCACATGGGCCTTGAGTTGCGCATGCTCGGCATTGGCCGCGCAGAACTTATGCACAATTTTGGTAAACCCACGCAGCAACTTGCCCTGGCTGCCCAGCACCTTGCGCCCGAGCAGGTCCAGGGCCTGGATGCCGTTGGTGCCTTCATAGATCGGCGCAATCCGTGCGTCACGGGCCAGTTGCTCCATGCCCCACTCGCGAATATAGCCATGACCACCGAATACCTGCATGCCGTGGTTGGTCACCTCCAGGCCGGTTTCGGTCATGAAGGCTTTACAGATCGGCGTGAGGAAGGCCAACAGGTCCTCGGCTTCCTGGCGTTGGCCAGCGTCGCTGCCAAGGTGCGCGGTATCGAGCAGTTGCGCGGTGAAATAGGTCAACGCGCGGTTGCCCTCGTTGAAAGCCTTCATGGTCAGCAGCATGCGGCGTACATCGGCGTGCACGATGATCGGGTCAGCGGCTTTCTCCGGCGCCTTGGCACCGGTCAGCGAGCGCATCTGCAAGCGGTCGTTGGCGTACTTGATCGCGCCCTGGAAGCTCGCTTCACCGTTGCACAGGCCCTGCATTCCCGTGCCCAGGCGGGCGTGGTTCATCATGGTGAACATGCAGTTCAGGCCCTTGTTCGCCTCGCCAATCAAATAGCCTTTGGCGCCATCGAAGTTCAACACGCAGGTGGCCGAGGCCTTGATGCCCATCTTGTGTTCGATGGATCCGCAGTGCACCGCATTGCGCTCGCCGGAGTCGGCATGGAACTTGGGCACGATAAACAACGAAATGCCCTTGGTGCCCGCCGGCGCATCCGGCAGTTTGGCCAGCACCAGGTGGATGATATTGGCGCTCATGTCGTGCTCGCCGGCCGAGATGAAGATCTTGCTGCCGGTGACCGCGTAACTGCCGTCCGCCTGCGGCACGGCGCGGGTCTTGATCAAGCCCAGGTCGGTGCCGCAGTGGGCTTCGGTCAGGCACATGGTGCCGGTCCATTCGCCAGCGGTGAGCTTGCTCAGGTAGGTGGCTTTCTGTTCGTCGGTGCCGTGGGCGTGGATGGCCGACATCGCACCGTGGGTCAGGCCCGGGTACATGCCCCAGGAGGTGTTGCTGGAGCCGATCATCTCGCTCAACACCAGGCCGAGGGAATGAGGCAGGCCCTGGCCACCGTAGGCCGGGTCTGCCGCCACGCCGTGCCAGCCGCCTTCCACATACTGGGCAAAGGCTTGCTTGAAGCCTTTGGGAGTGGTCACCACGCCATTATCGAAATGGCAGCCCTCTTCATCGCCGCTGCGATTGAGCGGCGCGAGTACGTTTTCGCAGAACCTGGCGCCTTCTTCCAGGATCGCACTGACCATGTCCGGGCTGGCATCCGTGGCGCCCAGGGCCGCGTAGTGGCCGTGGAAATCGAATACGTTGTCGATCAGAAAGCGCATGTCGCGCAGGGGAGCTTTGTACTCAGGCATGGCAATGTCTCCGGCAGCAGATAGGGTTAACCTACTGCCGGCCATGGCCGTGGACAATCACTGTAGCGCTGCTGAATACAGCGCCATTACTCAACCGGCAGCGCTCTCCATGCGCACCGCGCCACGGCGGGTTTGCCCGGCTGCGACCACACAATTACGCCCCGCGCCCTTGGCGGTGTAAAGCGCCTGGTCGGCGGATTTGAGCACCTCGTCGGGGCTGCGTTGCTCGGCCTGGCGCTCGGCCACGCCAATGCTTACCGTCACCGACACACTGGACGCGCCGCTGCCGGCACGGCGCTGGCGGCCTTGATGATCGTCCTGGGGGCGGTCCGGGTTGCGCAACTTGATGTCGTAGCTGGCGATGATCTCGCGGATCTCCTCCAGGTGCGGCATGCACTCATCCAGAGTCTTGCCGGCAAACACCACGGCAAACTCTTCACCGCCGTAACGGTAGGCCCGCCCGCCTCCATTGACCTTGGACAGCTTGCTCGCCACCAGGCGCAGCACCTGGTCGCCCACATCGTGGCCGTGGGTGTCATTGAAACGTTTGAAGTGATCGACGTCGCTCATCGCCAGCACATAGTTGCGACCTAGCCGCTGCATGCGCTCGTTGAGGGCACGGCGCCCCGGCAAGCCGGTGAGTTCATCACGGAACGCCATTTGATACGCCTCGTGCGCCACGCCCGCAGCGATCATCAGCATCACTTGGCTGCACATGATGTTGAGGGTGAACGGCAGGATGAAAGTTTGCGGCAACATCCAGAACATGCCCAGCAGCCCCACCAGTTGTGCGGCGTGCAGCGGGCGCGGCTGGTACCAGTATTGAGCGGCCAGGGTGAGAAAGCCGATCAGGAACATTGGGTACGAGAGTTGGATCAGGCTCATCCAGGCGCCATGCAGCATCGGCCAACGGATCTCCGCCAACCAGCCCAGCAAGGCCTGGGGAAAACTTTGCTCCAGGGCCAGCGCCACACTGCCCACCGCCAGCAGCACCGCGCAGCGGGCGACGAAGTCACGAAACAGATGGGTTTTTTCCTGCCACAGCGCATAAATGCTGAACAGCAAGGGCAACAGCAGGCAACACAGGTGGAACACCACCGCAGCGTCTTCACGCACGCGGCCATTGTCGCGGTAGAAGTCGGTCTGGGTGTCCAGCAGGAAATAGGCGACGTACACCGTGACCATCAGGAACAGTTCACGTTGGCGTCGATACACCGCGCAGTAAGCGCCACCGAGCAGCAGAACCAGGGTGGGCAGTACGTTGAACAGCGAGGTGAAGAAGACGCTGAGGTCCTTGACGTACGCAGCCGAGAGCCCGGCCAGCAACAGCAGCAGCGACGGTAAGAAATGGCTGAAACGTACAGCGGACACGCGTGACAAGGGTAAAACTCCGACCCGCAAACAAATAATGGCACTGTGTTTCTAGGCGGTCAGTTAAGCACAACCGACCGGGCACGTATCACATTGCCATCACTGTAACGGCAGCTCATCGCAATCCCTGAGTGCATTGCTGTGGTTTTTTAGACTCGCGCCTACACACGTACAAAAAAACCGCCGCGTCCCGAAGGAGGCGGCGGTTTTCAGAAGAACCCGGTAAGGCTTAGTAAGCCAGGCCGAAGTCTTCTTCTTTCATGTCCATCAGGTTGTTGGCGCCCGACAGCATGGTTGCCACGTGGGTGCGGGTACGCGGCAGGATGCGCTGGAAGTAGAAGCGCGCAGTCTGCAACTTGGCGGTGTAGAACGCCTCTTCGCTGGTGCCGGCGGCCAGTTTCTCGGCGGCCAGGCGTGCCATGTCGGCCCAGAAGTAAGCCAGGCAGGCGTAGCCGGAGTACATCAGGTAGTCCACCGAGGCAGCACCGACTTCTTCACGGTCTTTCATCGCGGCCATGCCGACCTTCATGGTCAACTCGCCCCACTCTTTGTTCAGTGCCGCCAGCGGTGCAACGAATTCTTTAACCGCGTCGTTACCTTCGTTGGCCTGGCAGAACTTGTGCACGATCTTGGTGAAGCCCTTGAGCGCTTCGCCTTGGGTCATCAGCACTTTACGGCCGAGCAGGTCCAGCGCCTGGATGCCGGTGGTGCCTTCGTACAGCATAGAAATGCGGCTGTCGCGAACGTTCTGCTCCATGCCCCACTCAGCGATAAAGCCGTGGCCACCGTAGATCTGCACGCCGTGGTTGGCCGATTCAAAACCGACTTCGGTCATGAATGCCTTGGCGATCGGGGTCATGAAGGCCAGCAGGGCATCTGCCTGTTTCTTGGCTTCGTCGTCGGTACCGTACTTGACGATGTCCACTTGCTTGGCAGTGAAGTACACCATCGCACGGTTACCTTCGGCGAAGGCTTTCATGGTCAGCAGCATGCGGCGTACGTCAGGGTGCACGATGATCGGGTCAGCAGCTTTATCTGGCGCTTTCGGGCCGGTCAGGGAGCGCATTTGCAGGCGATCACGCGCATATTTCAAGCCGCCCTGGAAGCCGATCTCGGCGTGAGCCAGGCCTTGCAGCGCGGTGCCCAGGCGAGCGGTGTTCATAAAGGTGAACATGCAGTTCAGGCCTTTGTTCGCCGGGCCGATCAGGAAACCGGTGGCCGCGTCGAAGTTCATCACGCAGGTGGCGTTGCCGTGGATGCCCATCTTGTGTTCCAGGGAACCACAGGTGACCGCGTTGCGCTCGCCCACAGAGCCATCGGCGTTGGGCAGGAACTTGGGCACGATAAACAGCGAGATGCCTTTGGTGCCAGCCGGTGCATCCGGCAGGCGGGCCAGTACGATGTGGACGATGTTGTCGGCCATGTCGTGTTCGCCGGCCGAGATGAAGATCTTGGTACCGGAGACTTTGTAGGAACCGTCAGCCTGAGGCTCGGCCTTGGTGCGCAGCATGCCCAGGTCGGTGCCGCAGTGTGGCTCGGTCAGGCACATGGTGCCGGTCCATTCGCCCGACACCAGTTTGGTCAGGTAAGCCTCTTGCTGCTCGGGGGTGCCGTGTTCGGAAATAGTGTTCATCGCGCCATGGGACAGGCCCGGGTACATGCCCCACGACCAGTTGGCTTCGCCGACCATTTCACTCACAGCCAGGCCCAGGGATTCCGGCAGGCCTTGGCCACCGTGCTCCACGTCGTGGGCCAGGCTTGGCCAGCCGCCTTCGACGAATTGTTTGTAGGCTTCTTTGAAGCCCGCTGGGGTCTTAACGCCTGACTCACTCCAGGTACACCCTTCGATGTCGCCCACGCGGTTCAACGGTGCCAGTACTTGCTCACAGAACTTGGCGCCTTCTTCGAGGATGGCGTCGACCATGTCCGGGGTAGCGTCCTGGCAAGCCGGCAGGCTCTGATAGTGCGCTTCATAACCGAGCAGTTCGTCACGAACGAAGCGAATATCACGCAAGGGGGCCTTGTAGTCAGGCATAGCGATAAACCTCTGCTGATGTAACTGGGATGAACAACCGCGTGGATTTGTTATGGCGGTCAAACAGGTGTTTGAAACATACGTTTACGACCCAGGGTTGTCAAGCGTCGGCCAGATGCCGTTTGTCTTGACGCGGGTCAGCCAGGCACGGCGAGGCCTGGCGGGATGCCTCATGGATTTAAGGAAGAGCAGAATGTCGCAGTACGACTGTGGGAGCTGGCTTGCCTGCGATGCAGCCGCCAGGGTGTATCAGGTGATAGGCGTGGATGCTATCGCAGGCAAGCCAGCTCCCACAGAGAGAAGCGGGCGTGCGATAGAGAAGTTAAGCGTAGGTATCGATCAACGTACCGAGCATTTCGTCCGAAGCCTTGGCGACTTTCGCCCCCAGCTCGATTTGAAACTTGCCCTGGGCCATTTCCACCATGTTGCTCGCCGAATTGGACGCTTGGGCGCGGTCATTGGCTTGCAGACGGTCGCTTTGCGCGGCAGATGGCTGGGTGGTCGCGGCGCTGGCAATCTTGCCGGCCGCCTGGTCGACACGGTTCTGCCCGGTCTGAATGCTGCTCAGGCCCGAATAAAACGCACTGCTTCCAGAGATTTCCATGGCGTAAGCCTGCCTTTAGAGAATCGTGAAGCCCGATTGAACCAGACATCCTGGCAAAAGGCCCGTCAAAAACACTAATGGCATATTGCCTTAGCGATAGCCAAAATCAGTCAAGCAGGTCCAGTTCCAAGTACTCGGCCACAGCGGCAGCCCCGGCGTGCTTGAGTTTAGGCACTCGCCCCAGGCAAGGCGCGGGCAGGCGCTCAGCCAGGGTGGCGAGGTTTTCTTCCAGACGAGAGGTCTTGGGGTCGATGATATTTGCCACCCAGCCCGCCAGCGGCAAGCCATCCCGTGCGATGGCTTCGGCGGTGAGCAACGCGTGGCTGATGCACCCAAGGCGCACGCCTACCACCAGGATCACCGGCAGCTTGAGCGCCATGGCCAGGTCCGACAGGTTGGCCTGGTCGGCCAAGGGCACGCGCCAACCGCCCGCCCCTTCGATCAAGGTGAAGTCCGCGCCCCGTGCCAGGATCTGCTGCATCGGTTTGAGCAGCGATTGCACCGTGAGCCCGACGCCCGCCTCGCGCGCTGCCAGATGCGGCGCGATAGCTGGCTCGAAGGCCACCGGGTTGACCTCGGCATAACTGAGCGGCACGGAACACTCGGCCAGCAACGCCAACGCATCGGCATTGCGCAGGCCCTGGGCCGTCAGTTGGCAGCCCGACGCCACCGGCTTTCCGGCGGCCGTGCTTTTGCCGGAAAGCCTGGCCGCATGCAACAGGCCGGCGGCGATGGTGGTCTTGCCAACATCGGTGTCTGTACCGGTGATGAAGTAAGCGGCGCTCATAACGGTTTCTCCAGTACGGCATACACCACCTGGTACGTGGCGGGCAGGCCCTGGGCCTGGCGGAACTGCTCGTAGGCCTCTACCAGCGCGACAATCCGCGCACGGCCCGTCAATCCTCCCGGGCGGCCTGGGTTGAGGTTATGGGCGCCCAGTGCCTTGAGTTCATGGGTCAGGCTGCGCACATCCGGGTAATGCAATACGTGGGGCTTTCGCTGCAGGCTGATCACGCGCAAACCACTGGCCGCACACAGTTGCTGATAAGCCTCGAAGGTGCGGAAGCGATTGACGTGGACCAGGCCATCCGCCGCCCGCCAACTCTCGCGCAACTCATCCAAGGTGCCTACGCACAGGCTGGCAAAGGCCAGCACACCACCTGGTCGCAGCACGCGCCGGGCTTCGCTGAGCACCGCATCAAAATGGGCACACCACTGTACCGCGAGGCTGGAGAAGAACAGCTCGAAGCTGTCAGCTGTAAGCGGCAAGCGTTCTGCATCACCGGCTATAAAGTGCGCGGCGCCGCCCAGCGGACGCGCGTGGTTGAGCATGCCCTCGGCAATATCCAATGCCACACCTTGGCTGCCGGGCAAACGCTCGCCCAATACGCGGCTGAAGTAACCCGTGCCACAGCCCATGTCTAGCCAACGCTGGGGCACCAGGCCGTGCGGCAAGCGGCTGAGCAGTTCATGCCCGACCGCACGCTGCAACTCGGCCACGCTGTCGTAACTGGCCGCCGCACGGGAGAACGAGGCCGCGACCTGGCGCTTGTCCGGCAAGCCCCCAGGCAAGGGCGGGTGGGATAGGTCAGTCATCGACACACTCATGCAAAAAAGCCTGGATGGCCCCGGCTACTCCGTGAGGGTCTTCCAGAAGAAACGCGTGACCGGCCTGTTCAATCAGGCCGATTTCTACATCGGGGAGCAAGGCCAGCAGGTCACTGGCGGCTTCGGCAGGCACCAGCCCGTCCAGGCCGGCAAACAGGTGCAACTGCGGCCCACGAAAGGCCTGCAAGGCCGCCCGCGTATCCAGTTGGGCCAACAGCTCCAGGCCGGGCATCAAGACGCTGGGGGAGGTATTCGGCGCACCGCTGACCAACAACCGCGACAAGCCGCGCGGGTCTTCGGCACCCTTGGCGCACAACAGCCCAAAGCGCTTGAGCGTGACCTGGGAATCGGCATGGCAGCCGGCCAAAAATGCGTCGAAGGTTTCCGTAGGCATCCCATGGGGCCAGCCGTCATGGGCGACGAAACACGGATTGCTCGCCAGGGTCAGCAAGCCGCAGCACCGCTCGCCACGGCGCGCCGCCAACTCGGACGCGAGCATGCCGCCCAGCGACCAGCCCCCGAGCCAGGCATTGTCCGGCAGCGTCGCATCGAGCTCATCGAGCCATTCACCGAGTTCGCTGGCCTGCAGCGCCGGCAAGGGTTCGATCTGTACCTGTAAATGCTCGTTCAGGCCGTGCAGCGCAGCGGCCAACGGTTCCAGCGGTGACACACCCAGGCCCCAGCCCGGTAGCAGGATCAGTCGATTACGCATAGCCGGGCTCCGAGACGTCTAACAAGCGAAAACACGCTTGCAACCCGTCTAACAATAGCTGCACCTGCGCTTCGCTGTGGGCCGCCGTCAATGTCACCCGTAGACGGGCACTGCCGGCGGGCACGGTCGGTGGGCGAATGGCAGTCACCATCAGGCCGCGCTCGCGCAGCATCTGCGAGAGGCGCAGTGCCCGGGCGCTGTCGCCAATCAGGATCGGTTGGATCGGCGTAAAGCTGTCCATCAACCCCAGGCCTATCTGCTCGGCGCCGCGACGGAACTGGCGGATCAACGCGTTGAGGTGCTCGCGTCGCCAATGTTCGCTGCGCAGCAATTCCAGGCTTTTGAGGGTGGCGCAGGCCAGTGCCGGTGGTTGGCTGGTGGTGTAGATATACGGGCGTGCGAATTGGATCAGGCTCTCGATCAAGTCCTCACTGCCGGCCACGAAGGCCCCGGAGGTGCCGAACGCTTTGCCCAAGGTGCCAACCAGCACGGGCACGTCGTCCTGGCTCAAGCCGAAATGCTCGACGATACCGCCGCCATTGGCGCCCAGCGGGCCGAAGCCATGTGCGTCATCCACCATCAGCCAGGCCCCTTTGGCCCGGGTTTCACGGGCCAGCGCGGGCAGGTCGGCGAGGTCGCCATCCATGCTGAACACACCGTCGGTGACCACCAAGGTATTGCCGGTGGCTTTCTCCAGGCGCTTGGCCAGGCTGCCTGCGTCGTTATGCAGGTAGCGGTTGAAACGCGCACCGGACAGCAAACCAGCATCCAGCAAGGACGCGTGGTTAAGCCGGTCTTCCAATACCGTATCGCCCTGCCCCACCAGCGCCGTGACCGCGCCGAGGTTGGCCATGTAGCCGGTGGTGAACAGCAAGGCACGCGGGCGACCGGTCAAGTCAGCCAGAGCTTCTTCCAGCTCATGGTGCGGTGTGGCGTGGCCCACCACCAAATGCGAAGCACCACCGCCCACGCCCCAGCGGGACGCACCGGCGCGCCAGGCTTCGATCACTTGCGGGTGATTGGCAAGGCCCAGGTAATCGTTATTGCAGAAGGCCAACAACGGTTGCCCGTCCACCACCACATGCGGGCCTTGGGGGCTCTGCAGCAAGGGGCGCTGGCGGTAAAGATGGTCGGCACGGCGAACAGCGAGGCGCGCGGCGAGATCGAAAGACATGCTGGCCTCGATTTAACAGGTTCAACTCAATCCACTGGAGGAGCTGGAATGCATTCCAAAGGTGGTTACACCACAGCGTTGTAGAACTGCTCGCTGCTCTTTTGCTCCACCAACGCCTGCTCGATCGCCGCCTGGTGCACTTCATCGGCATGCTCTTCACGGGCTTCGGGCAGGATGCCCAGGCGTGCGAACAGTTGCATGTCCTTGTCAGCCTGGGGGTTGGCGGTGGTCAGCAGTTTGTCGCCGTAGAAGATCGAGTTGGCGCCGGCAAAAAACGCCAGGGCCTGCATCTGCTCGTTCATGGCTTCGCGGCCGGCCGACAGGCGCACGTGGGACTGCGGCATCAGGATGCGCGCCACCGCCAGCATACGGATGAAATCGAAGGGGTCGATGTCATCGGCGTTTTCCAACGGCGTGCCCGCCACTTTCACCAGCATGTTGATCGGCACCGACTCCGGATGCTCCGGCAGGTTGGCCAGTTGGATCAGCAAGTTGGCACGGTCGTCGAGGGACTCGCCCATTCCGAGGATACCGCCCGAGCAGATCTTCATCCCCGAATCACGCACATAGGCCAGGGTTTGCAGGCGCTCGCTGTAGGTGCGGGTGGTGATGATCGAGCCGTAGAATTCCGGCGAGGTGTCGAGGTTGTGGTTGTAGTAGTCCAGGCCGGCCTGGGCCAGGGCTTCGGTCTGGTCCTGGTCAAGGCGACCGAGAGTCATGCAGGTTTCCAGGCCCATGGCCTTCACGCCTTTGACCATTTCCAGCACATAGGGCATGTCTTTGGCCGACGGATGTTTCCATGCCGCGCCCATGCAGAAACGCGTCGAACCGATGGCCTTGGCACGAGCGGCCTCCTCGAGGACCTTCTGCACCTCCATCAGCTTCTCTTTTTCCAGGCCAGTGTTGTAGTGGCCCGACTGCGGACAATATTTGCAATCTTCCGGGCAGGCGCCGGTCTTGATCGACAGCAGGGTCGAGACCTGCACGCGGTTGGCGTCGAAATGCGCGCGGTGCACGGTCTGCGCCTGGAACAACAGGTCGTTGAAGGGCTGCACGAACAGGGCTTTGACTTCAGCTAAAGACCAATCGTGACGCAGGGTGGCAGAGGTGCTGGCGCTCATGGGCGATTCCTTGATTATGCTTTGGCAAGCGCTGTGGGAAGGGCAATATCCACAGGCACGACACGGATGCTCGGCATATTTAAGGAAGATTCATGCACTGTCAACCTGAGCACAAACACCAAGTTTACATCTGGTTAAAAAGCACACAGCCTTGTTTGATCTGCGATGAGCGCATTGAATCAGACGAGCCCCTGTGCAGCGCCTGCGAAACAGAATTGCCATGGTTGATGGAACAGTGCGAACGCTGCGCACTGCCTTTACCCATGGACGGACTGCTCTGCGGCCAGTGCCAAAAACAGCCCCCGGCCTTTCATCAGGTGGTCGCGCCATGGACCTACAGTTTTCCCGTGGACACCCTGATCAGCCGCTTCAAGCATCAGGCGCGTTGGCCGCTGGGGCACTTGCTGGCGCGTCTGCTGGGACAGCACTTGCAGCATCGCTTCGATAACGCCGAACTGGAGCGCCCCGACTGCCTGCTACCGGTGCCCATGGCGCGCAAACGCCTGCGCGAACGCGGCTTTAATCAAGCGTTGATGCTGGCCCGCTGGCTCAGTCACGCCCTTGACATTCCCTTTGATGAATACGCGCTATTACGCCCCCATGAAACCGTGGCGCAGCAAGACCTCGATGCCAAGACCCGCAAACGCAACCTGCTCAACGCCTTCGCACTGGCCCCCGGCATTCAGGTTGCCGGGCAACATCTGGCGCTGGTAGACGACGTCCTCACCACCGGCGCCACCGCCCACAGCCTGGCGCGCTTGTTGATAAACGCCGGCGCGCGCCAGGTGGATGTGTATTGCCTGGCCCGTACGCCCAAACCCGGCAGCTGACTTGACTCCCCTGCGCCAGCGCGGCAACGTCGGCGCATCTCACCCAAGCGTATCTGCCATGTCTGTGCCCAGCCCTCTCAGCCAACACATCATTCGCCGCCCCCAGCGTATTGCCTTGCTGGGGCATATCGCCGAGCAGGGCTCCATCACCCGTGCGGCCAAGAGTGCCGGGTTGAGTTACAAGGCCGCCTGGGACGCCATTGATGAGCTGAACAATCTGGCGCAAAAACCGCTGGTGCAACGCAGCGTCGGTGGCAAGGGCGGTGGCGGCGCCAAACTGACTCAGGAAGGCGAACGGGTGCTGCGCCTCTATCAGCGCCTGCAACTGCTTCAGGCCGAAATCCTTGGCTCGGACGAAGCGGCCAGCGACTTCAACCTGCTGGGCCGCTTGATGCTGCGCACCAGCGCGCGCAACCAATTGCACGGCCAGGTCAGCGCCATAGAGAGCCACGGCCACAACGACATGATCCGCCTGCAATTGGCCGGCGGCCTGCACCTCGACGCACAGATCACCCACGACAGCACCCTGCGCCTGGAACTGCAGAGCGGTGTGGAAGTAGTGGCTCTGATCAAGGCCGGGTGGCTTGAATTACTGGCGGACGGGCAAACCGAAACACTTGGACACAATTGCCTGAGCGGGGTGATCGAGACCATTCTCGCCGCCGAAGACGGCCCCAGCGAGGTGCGTATCGCCCTGCCCAACGGCCAAGTGTTGTGCGCGCTGGCGCCGCCCGTCGCACTCAAGGCCATTGATGCAGCGCAGGGCCAGCCGATCCGCGTGCAGTTTGCACCCAGCCATGTATTGCTTGGCACCCCGGTGTAACGGGCGCGCGTCTTCAAGCTGCAACAATTCGGTCACAAGCGCTGCTTAAGGTGTCTGCAAAAACCTTAAGGAGCCTGTGATGAGCCTATTAGAAGAAAACCAAGCCACCGACCTTGAACAGATGGTGGGCCTGACCCGCCGTCGCTTTATCGGCGCAGGCGCCCTGTGCGGCGCTGCGATGTTCCTCGGCGGTAACCTGCTGAGCCGCAGCGCCCTGGCCGTGAATGCCGCTTCCGCCAGCCCGCTGCTGGGGTTCACCAGCATCGCCGCCGCCACCAGCGACACCATCACCCTGCCACCGGGCTACAGTGCTTCGGTGTTGATCAGTTGGGGCCAGCCCCTGCACAAGAACGCCCCGGCTTTCGACCCGTCCGGCCATGGCACCGCCAAGGCTCAGGAACAACAGTTCGGCGACAACAACGACGGCATGAGCCTGTTTCCATTCCCCGGTGACGACAACCGCGCGCTGATGGCGATCAACAACGAATACACCAACTATCGCTACCTCTACGCCCACGGCGGCGCGCCTCAATCGGCCGAAGACGTGCGCAAGGCCCTGGCCAGCGAAGGCGTGTCGGTGATCGAAGTACGCCGCAAGGGCGACACCTGGCACTTCGTCCAGGATTCGCGCTACAACCGGCGCATCCACGGCAATTCACCGATTCGTTTGAGTGGCCCTGCCGCCGGCCATGACTGGCTGAAAACCGGCGCCGACAAGAGCGGCAAAAAAGTCCTCGGCACGTTCCAGAACTGCGCCAACGGCAAGACGCCGTGGGGCACCTACCTGACCTGCGAAGAAAACTTCACCGACTGCTTCGGCAGCAGCAACCCGCAGCAAACCTTCGACGCAGGGCAGAAGCGCTACGGCGTGGTGGCCGCCAGCAAGGACATCAACTGGCATCAGCACGACCCGCGCTTTGACATGGCCAAGAACCCCAACGAACTCAATCGCCATGGTTGGGTGGTGGAAATCGACCCGTTCGATCCGCAATCCACGCCAGTCAAACGCACGGCCCTGGGGCGCTTCAAACACGAAAACGCGGCCCTCGCCGAAACCCGTGACGGCCGCGCCGTGGTGTACATGGGCGACGATGAGCGCGGTGAATTCATCTACAAGTTCATCAGCCGCGATCAGATCAACCACAACAACCCGAAGGCCAACAAAGACCTGCTCGACCACGGCACCTTGTACGTGGCGATCTTCGACGCGGGCGACGGCAACGCCGACCACCCCAAGGGCAAAGGCCAGTGGGTTGAACTCACCCATGGCAAAAACGGCATCGACGCCAGCAGCGGTTTCGCCAACCAGGCCGAGGTGCTGATTCATGCGCGCCTGGCCGCCAGCGTGGTGAAAGCCACACGCATGGACCGCCCGGAATGGATCGTGGTCAGCCCTACCGATGGCCAGGTCTATTGCACCCTGACCAACAACGCCAAGCGCGGCGAAGAGGGCCAGCCGGTGGGCGGCCCCAACCCACGGGAGAAAAACGTCTACGGCCAGATCCTGCGCTGGAAAGCCGACGCCGATAACCACGGTGCCACGGACTTCACCTGGGACCTGTTCGTGGTGGCCGGCAACCCCGGCGTGCATGCCGGTAACCCCAAGGGCGGCTCGTCCAACATCAACCCGCAAAACATGTTCAACAGCCCCGACGGCCTGGGCTTCGACAAAGCCGGGCGCCTGTGGATCCTGACCGATGGCGACTACAGCAACGCCGGAGACTTTGCGGGCATGGGCAATAACCAGATGCTGTGCGCCGACCCGAGCACTGGAGAAATCCGTCGCTTCATGGTGGGGCCGGTGGCGTGTGAAGTGACGGGGATCAGCTTTTCGCCGGACCAGAAAACCTTGTTCGTGGGCATTCAGCACCCAGGGGAAACCGGTGGCTCGACCTGGCCGGAACACCTGCCCAATGGCAAACCCCGGTCTTCGGTGATGGCGATTCGGCGGGATGATGGCGGGATCGTAGGCGCCTGATAGACCGCTATCGCAGGCAAGCCAGCACACACATTTCGATGTGTAAATACATGCCAGTGTGGGAGCTGGCTTGCCTGCGAAGGCGTCCGCACAGCCACCGGCTATCTATGCTGTTACCATACCCGGCCGGACGCGGCGCCCTGCTGCGCGCAGGAGTTCGCATGGCCCACCCGTTTGAAACACTCACCCCAGACCTGGTGCTCGACGCCGTCGAAAGCATCGGTTTCCTCAGCGACGCGCGGGTTCTGGCGCTCAACAGCTACGAAAACCGCGTGTACCAAGTGGGCATCGAAGACGCCGAACCGCTGATCGCCAAGTTCTATCGCCCACAGCGCTGGACCAACGAGGCGATCCTGGAAGAACACCGCTTCACCTTCGAACTGGCCGAGTGCGAAGTACCGGTGGTCGCCCCGTTGATCCACAACGGCGAGAGCCTGTTCGAACACGCAGGTTTCCGCTTCACCCTGTTTCCGCGCCGTGGCGGCCGCGCGCCGGAGCCGGGCAACCTCGATCAGCTTTATCGGCTCGGGCAACTGCTGGGGCGTTTGCACGCGGTGGGCTCCACCCGCCCGTTCGAACACCGCGAAGCCCTGGGGGTGAAGAATTTCGGTCACGACTCCCTCACCACCTTGCTTGAAGGCAACTTCATTCCCAAAAGCCTGTTGCCGGCCTACGAGTCCGTGGCCCGCGACCTGCTCAAGCGTGTGGAAGAGGTTTACAAGGCCACGCCGCACAAGAACATCCGCATGCACGGTGACTGCCACCCCGGCAACATGATGTGCCGCGACGAGATGTTCCATATCGTCGACCTGGATGACTGCCGCATGGGCCCGGCGGTGCAAGACCTGTGGATGATGCTGGCTGGCGACCGCCAGGAATGCCTCGGCCAGCTCTCGGAACTGATGGACGGCTATCAGGAATTCCACGACTTCGACCCGCGCGAACTGGCGCTGATCGAGCCGCTGCGCGCCCTGCGCCTGATGCACTACAGTGCCTGGCTCGCACGACGCTGGGACGACCCGGCGTTTCCCCATAGTTTTCCGTGGTTTGGCAGCGAGCGGTATTGGGGCGACCAGGTGCTGGCGTTGCGCGAGCAACTGTCGGCGCTCAATGAAGAACCGCTGAAGCTCTTCTGACCTGGCCCTGCCTTCTGTGGGAGCTGGCTTGCCTGCGATGGCATCAAGTCGGTGTCACTGATACACCGAGTCGTCCGCATCGCAGGCAAGCCAGCTCCCACCAAAAAGCGGCGCCCATTGTCTGACAAATATCCTTACAATTGCGCTTTGTTAGCTGCCTGAGCAAGGATTCTGCAATGCAAGCCGCCAACCCCCGCAAGGGGTACATCCTGGGCCTGAGCGCCTATGTCATCTGGGGTCTATTCCCGCTCTACTTCAAAGCCATCGCCAGCGTGCCCGCCGCCGAGATCATTGTTCACCGCGTATTGTGGTCGGCACTGTTCGGTGGGCTGTTGTTGATGGTGTGGAAACATCCCGGCTGGTTTCGCGAACTGCGCGACAACCCCAAGCGCCTGGCGATCCTGGCCCTCAGCGGTTCGTTGATCGCCGCTAACTGGCTGACCTATGTGTGGTCGGTGAACACCGGGCGCATGCTCGAAGCGAGCCTGGGTTACTACATCAATCCGCTGGTGAATGTGCTGCTGGGCATGCTGATCCTCGGCGAGCGACTGCGCCGTTTGCAATGGGTAGCGGTGGGGTTGGCAGCGGTAGGTGTGGCGCAGCAGGTGTGGCAAGTCGGTAGCCTGCCGTGGGTGTCGCTGGCGCTGGCGCTGACGTTCGGCTTCTACGGTTTGATCCGCAAGCAGGCGCCGGTCAAAGCGCTGCCAGGCCTGGTGGTGGAAACCTGGATGCTGGTACCCATTGCCGTCGCCTGGTTGCTGTTCAACCCGACCGCCCACAGCGCGCAACTGGCGTTCTGGAGCACCTCCGAGGCCTGGTGGCTGGTGGCCGCAGGACCGGTGACGCTGATTCCCCTGGTGTGCTTCAACGCCGCTGCACGGCACTTGCCCTACACCGCCCTGGGCTTTTTGCAGTATGTGGCGCCGACGCTGGTGTTGCTCGAAGCCGTGCTGTTGTTCGGTGAACACCTGGCGCCGAGCACCTTGGTCGCCTTCGCCTTTATCTGGGCCGGGTTGGTGGTGTACAGCCTGGATGCCTGGCTGACCGTGCGCAAACGCTGATCAAATAACGTACAAACCTCTGCAAGCCACGGCTTTCGTGGCTTGCAGCGTTCCACCCCAAGGTTATCCACAACCTGATCCCCGCCATTTGTGCACAAGCCCTTGAAACTGCTCGTTTTTTGCTCAACTTGCGCAGAAGGCCGGCGGGCGTGGCCTGGCGTCGGGTCTCTACAGGTTATCCACAGGCCCATGCAAGATTTCCCTGCATAACCTTGTGGATCGTTATTCCTCCTGACGCAACTCCACCATCAAGTCATCGGCCAAGGTTTCCAAAGCCTCTTGCAGGGTTTCCAGCGATAGCGTGGCCGGCACTTGCAACAACGCCTCGGCGTTGAACAGCGGATCACCGCTCATGGGCGCCGGGCGCACATCGGTGCTCAGGCGTTCCAGGTTGACGCCCTGCTGGCTCAGCAGCGCGGTGATCTCACGCACGATGCCCGAGCGGTCATTGCCCACCAGGGTCATCAGGATCGGCTTGGACGCCGATGCCTGGCCGCTGCTGCCCTCACCCACCAACACGCGAATGCCATGGGTGGATAAATCCTCCAATGCCCCCACCAATGCCTGGCGCTGCTCGCTCGGCACGCTCACCCGCAGGATCCCGGCAAACTGCCCGGCCATGTGCGCCATGCGGCTTTCCAGCCAGTTACCACCATGACTGGCAATGTTCTGCGCGATGCGTTCAACCAGGCCGGGTTTGTCGGCGGCGATAATAGTGAGTACAAGATGGTCCATGGCGCAGTCCCTCGGTTGGTTGATCCTCGATTATAGACATGCCGCGTTTATCCAGAAGGGACGCGTGATCGTTAACGTCCATGGCAGGCAAGCCAGCTCCCCAGACAAATCGTGTACCATTTTTATATTTATCTGGAACAATCCAATAGTTTTTTGAGAACATCCGGTTCTCCGCTGTGACCGTACGACCAAAGTGGGTCGCTAAACGACGTATTTAGTCTAATTTTCACAACCGCAAGTCATCATGTAGTATGCCCAACCGTGCACTACATAATGAAATCTGATAAAGCGCATAAGCTCCGCAGAGTGAGGCAAGCAATGACTGAACACGTTCAAGTCGGTGGCCTGCAGGTCGCCAAAGTCCTGTTCGACTTCGTGAACAACGAAGCCATTCCCGGTACCGGCATCACTGCCGACCAGTTCTGGGCCGGTGCCGACAAGGTCATCCATGACCTGGCCCCGAAGAACAAAGCCCTACTCGCCAAACGCGACGACTTCCAGGCGCGGATCGATACCTGGCACCAGACCCACGCCGGCCAGGCCCATGACCCGGTGGCCTACAAAGCCTTCCTGCAAGACATCGGCTACCTGTTGCCAGAAGCCGCAGACTTTGAGGCCTCGACCCAAAACGTCGATGATGAGATCGCACGCATGGCCGGCCCACAGCTGGTCGTGCCGGTGATGAACGCCCGCTTCGCCCTCAATGCCTCGAATGCGCGCTGGGGCTCGCTGTACGACGCGCTCTATGGCACCGACGCCATCAGCGAAGCCAACGGCGCCGAGAAGGGCAAGGGCTATAACAAAGTGCGTGGCGACAAGGTGATTGCCTTCGCCCGCGCTTTCCTCGACGAGGCCGCACCGCTCAGCGCCGGCAGCCATGTCGATTCCACCGGCTACAAAATCGTCGATGGCAAGCTGATCGTCAGCCTCAAAGGCGGCAGCAACAGCGGCCTGCGTGACGATGCCCAGTTGATCGGTTTCCAGGGCCCTGCGGCCGAGCCGATTGCGATCCTGCTCAAGCACAATGGCCTGCACTTCGAAATCCAGATCGACGCCAGCACCCCAGTCGGCCAAACCGACGCCGCAGGCGTCAAAGACGTGCTGATGGAAGCCGCGCTGACCACCATCATGGACTGCGAAGACTCCGTCGCCGCCGTCGACGCCGATGACAAAGTGGTGATCTACCGCAACTGGCTCGGCCTGATGAAGGGCGACCTGGCCGAAGAAGTGGCCAAGGGCGGCCAGACCTTCACCCGCACCATGAACCCTGACCGCGTCTACACCGGCGTGGATGGCAGCGACGTGACCCTGCACGGCCGTTCGCTGTTGTTCGTGCGCAACGTTGGCCACTTGATGACCATCGACGCGATCCTCGATAAAGACGGCAACGAAGTACCCGAAGGCATCCTCGACGGCCTGATCACCAGCCTGGCGGCGATCCACAGCCTCAACGGCAACAACACCCGCAAGAACAGCCGTACCGGTTCTGTGTACATCGTGAAACCGAAGATGCACGGCCCGGAAGAAGCCGCGTTCACCAACGAACTGTTCGGTCGCATCGAAGAGGTGCTGAACCTGGCGCGCAACACCCTCAAGGTCGGGATCATGGACGAGGAGCGCCGCACCACGGTCAACCTCAAGGCCTGCATCAAGGCGGCCAGCGAGCGCGTGGTGTTTATCAACACTGGTTTCCTCGACCGCACTGGCGATGAAATCCACACTTCCATGGAAGCCGGCGCGATGGTGCGCAAGGCGGCCATGAAGGCGGAAAAATGGATCGGCGCCTATGAGAACTGGAACGTCGATATCGGCCTGAGCACCGGCCTGCAAGGTCGTGCACAGATCGGTAAAGGCATGTGGGCCATGCCCGACCTGATGGCGGCGATGCTCGAGCAGAAAATCGCCCACCCGTTGGCCGGTGCCAACACCGCCTGGGTACCGTCGCCGACCGCCGCAGCCCTGCATGCGTTGCACTACCACAAGGTTGATGTGTTCGCCCGCCAGGCCGAGCTGGCCAAGCGCGAGCGCGCCTCGGTGGACGATATCCTCACCATTCCTCTGGCCAGCAACACCGATTGGTCCGAAGAAGAGATCCGCAACGAACTGGACAACAACGCCCAGGGCATCCTCGGCTATGTGGTGCGTTGGATCGACCAGGGTGTGGGCTGCTCCAAGGTGCCGGACATCAACGATGTCGGCCTGATGGAAGACCGCGCCACCCTGCGCATTTCCAGCCAGCACATCGCCAACTGGCTGCGCCACGGCATCATCAACGAAGCTCAAGTGATGGAAAGCCTCAAGCGCATGGCGCCGGTGGTGGACCGTCAAAATGCCGGGGATGCGCTGTACCGCCCACTGGCTCCGGACTTCGACAGCAACATCGCATTCCAGGCAGCGGTGGAGTTGGTGATTGAAGGGACCAAGCAGCCCAATGGCTATACCGAGCCGGTGTTGCATCGCAGGCGTCGGGAGTTCAAGGCCAAGAACGGCCTGTAATGGAAAAAAGCCCTGATCGAAAGATCGGGGCTTTTTTATCAGGTGTGTCAGTTAGACCGCGTTGCCTGAATCGCAGGCAAGCCAGCTCCCACAGGGGGATGCATTTCAAATGTGGGAGCCGGGCTTACCCGCGAAGAGGCCAGGCCAGTCACCCCACACTCAGGGCACCATCCCCAACTCCCGCTTTACCAACTTCGCCAACTTCACGCTATCAATCGGCTTGAGCAAGAAATCCACCACGCTCAAATGCATCGCATCAATCACATCCGGCGCTTCCGCGTCTCCAGACATGATGATGATCGGCAACGCCGCACGGGTGGACTCACGCACCTGGCGGATCAATTCCAGGCCATTGCTGGGCGCCATGCGCAGGTCGGTGATCAGCAAACCGATGGAACTGCTCGTCTTCAACAAATCCCACGCAGCCTCGCCACTTTCGGCAGTCATGCAGCGAATACCATCGAGCCCAAGGATTTCCGCCAGCAATTCACGCGCGTCCTTGTCGTCGTCCACGATCAAAACGCGTTGGGGGGGTAAATCGGGCTCCAGCATCACGGCGCTCAGCGCCTCGCGCTCGGCATCACTCAAAATATCGTGGTCGGACATACGTTTCTCAGCAGTTCTCATCAATCTCCCAGCACACTCGTCAGACATCTGCGGAAGGGCGAACAATGTGCACTTCGTCGGAAAGTTTGCCTAGTGGGCTTTCTACGGGTTTTGGACGATTGTCATGTAAGGTTTTTCCCTAGTTTTGCGCGGTATTGCTCGACCTAGACTTACGTCCAATGGGCACCCACTGCGCAGGAGTCGACCATGCAGCACGATAACGACAAAAACACTGCGGTCACTGTTATGAGTAAAGCTGATGCATTCGCACAGGCGGGTAAAACCGCTGTGTTGCAGAACATCCACGGCACCCTGCAATTCCTGCAACGCTTCCCGCCGTTCAACCAGATGGAACAGGCGCACCTGGCTTTCCTGGTGGAACAGTGCCAACTGCGTTTCTACGGCCCCGGCGACAGCATCCTCAAACCGTCGGGCGGCCCGGTCGAGCACTTTTATATCGTCAAGCAGGGGCGGGTCGTGGGTGAGCGGCCAGACTCGGCAGACACCACCTTTGAAATCGCCACCGGCGAATGCTTCCCCCTCGCCGCCTTGCTGGGTGAGCGCGCGACCCGTACAGAACACAAAGCCGCTGAAGACACCTTCTGCCTGCAATTGAACAAACCGGCCTTTATCAAGCTGTTCGCGCTGTCCAGCCCGTTTCGTGATTTCGCCTTGCGCGGGGTCAGCAGCCTGCTCGACCAGGTCAACCAGCAGGTACAGCAAAAAGCCGTGGAAACCCTCGGCACCCAATACTCCTTGAATACCCGCCTGGGTGAATTAGCCATGCGCCACCCGGTCACCTGCAGCCCGCACACAGCGTTGCGCGAAGCGGTGACCTTGATGCACGAACAGCAAGTCGGCAGCATTGTGATCGTCAACGAACACAAGGCGCCCCTGGGCATCTTCACGCTGCGCGATCTGCGCCAGGTGGTCGCCGATGGCACCAGCGACTTCAGCCAGAGCATTGCCGGGCACATGACCCAGGCGCCGTTTTACTTGAGCCCGGAGCACAGCGCTTTCGACGCAGCCATCGCCATGACCGAGCGGCATATCGCCCATGTGTGCCTGGTGCAAGACCAGCGCCTGTGTGGCGTGGTCTCCGAGCGTGACTTGTTTTCCTTGCAGCGTGTGGACCTGGTGCACCTGGCCCGCACCATCCGCAACGCGCCCCGGGTGGAAAACCTGGTGGCGATTCGCGGTGAAATCGGCCAGTTGGTGGAGCGCATGCTCGCCCATGGCGCCTCATCCACCCAGATCACCCACATCATTACGCTGCTCAACGACCACACCGTGTGCCGGGTGATCGAGCTGACCCTCGCGGAAAAAGGCGACCCCGGCGTGCCCTTCAGTTGGCTGTGTTTTGGCAGTGAAGGCCGCCGCGAACAAACGCTGTACACCGACCAGGACAACGGCATCCTGTTCGAGGCCAAGGACGCCGTCGAAGCCGCCGAAAAGCGTGAGCTCTTGCTACCGCTGGCGCAGCACATCAACCAAAGCCTGGCGCTGTGCGGCTTCAGCCTGTGCAAGGGCAATATCATGGCCGGCAACCCCGAGCTGTGCTTGTCCCGCGTGGAGTGGGCGCGGCGCTTCGGCGCGTTCATTCGTGAAGCGACGCCGGAAAACCTGCTGGGCTCAAGCATCTATTTTGACTTGCGCGTGGTATGGGGCGACGAGCGCGGGTGCGAGCAACTGCGTCAGGGCATTCTCGATCAGGTGGCGGATAACCGCTTGTTCCAACGGATGCTGGCCGAAAATGCACTATTGCGACGCCCGCCGGTAGGGCGTTTTCGCGAGTTCGTGCTGACCCGCAAAAATGGCGAAAAGGCCACCCTCGACCTCAAGGTGCAGGGCCTTACGCCTTTTGTAGATGGCGCGCGCCTGTTGGCCCTGGCCAATGGCATCCACGCCAACAACACCCTGGAACGCCTGCGCCAGTTGGTGGACAAGGCCGTGATCGCCCCCCTGGATGGCGCCGCCTATGAAGAGGCCTACCACTTTATCCAGCAGACCCGCATGCAGCAGCACCAATTGCAGACCCGCGAGAACCTGCCCTATTCCAACCGCGTCGACCCCGACAGCCTCAACCACCTGGACCGGCGCATCCTGCGTGAGTCCCTGCGCCAGGCCCAACGCCTGCAAAGCAGCCTGAGCTTGCGGTATCAGCTGTGAGTTTGTTTGGCTGGCTGCGCGCGAAAAAGCCCGGGCTCAACGCTGCGCAACAGCAGCGCCTGGAGCAGTTACCCAAGCCCGCCGAACTGGGCAACGGCCCATTGCGCAGCCAGCGCTGGGTAGTGGTGGACCTGGAAACCAGCGGCTTGAACCTTCACCGCGACCAGGTGCTGTCCATCGGCGCCGTGGTCATCGAAGACGGTGCGGTGGATTTCTCCCAACTGTTCGAACGCACCCTGCAGCGCACCGACACCAAGCTCAGCCCAAGTGTGCTGATCCACGGGCTGGGGCCCAGTGCAATCGCCGCTGGCAGCGACCCGACCGAGGCGTTGCTGGATTTCATGGCGTTCGTGGGCGACAGCCCTCTGCTGGCTTTTCATGCGCCGTTTGATCAACACATGCTGTGCCGGGCGCTCAAGGACAGCCTGGGTTATCGCCTGGCCCATCCGTTCCTGGATGTAGCAGACCTGGCCCCGCTGTTATGCCCAGAGGCGCATATCCGCGAAGCCGGGCTGGACGACTGGCTCAACCACTTCAGGCTACAGGCCGGCGAACGCCACCATGCCAGCGCCGATGCACTGGCGACGGCAGAGCTGATGCTGATCCTGTTCAGCCGGGCGCGGCAGCAACAGATCGATACGCCCCAGGCGCTGTATGAGCGTCTGGCCCAATGGAAACGACGCAAGCAGTCCCCTTCCCTTTAACGCTTCGCGCCCGACGCGGAGCATCGCGGGATGCATTCCTACGCAGAGCGCGGGAACGATCACCCGACAGACGCCAATTGCGCCCACCCTACGCCTCTGACACAATCGCGAATAATTCTCGTTAGTTTAAACCTTATTCGGTGATGCCTTGTCGTCGGTCCATACCCCACGCAGTGAGCTTGTTGGTGCGTTATATCGCGACCACCGTGGCTGGCTGTTGGCGTGGCTGCGACGTAACGTGGGGTGCCCAAGCCGCGCCGAAGACCTGAGCCAGGACACCTTCATGCGCCTGCTGGGCCGTGACGAGTTGCGCGAGCCCCGCGAACCGCGGGCGTTCCTGGTGGCCATCGCCAAGGGTTTGCTGTTCGACTATTTCCGACGTGCGGCCCTGGAACAGGCCTACCTCACCGAATTGATGCTGATCCCGGAAAACGAACAGCCTTCGCCGGAAGCCCAGCAACTGATCCTCGAAGACCTCAAGGCCATCGACCGCTTGCTCGGCAAGTTGTCGAGCAAGGCCCGCGCCGCGTTCCTCTATAACCGCCTCGACGGCCTGGGCCATGCCGAAATCGCCCAGCGCCTGGGCGTGTCGGTGCCCCGCGTGCGCCAATACCTGGCCCAGGGCATTCGCCAGTGCTACATCGCACTGTATGGCGAGCCGTCGTGACCGCGATCGGCTCCAAACCGGTGTCGTCGCGCGTGCTGGATGCCGCGATTGCCTGGCAACTGTCCCTCGACTCGGGCGACGGCAGCGCGGTGGAACAGGAAGAGTTCAGCAAGTGGCTGGCCAGTGATGAGGAACACGCCCGCGCCTGGCGCCAGTTGGGCATGCTCGAGCAGCGTTTCAGCGTGGCCTCGGGCCCGGCTCGGGCGGCGCTGCTGCAGTCGCGCCACGGCATTCGCCAGCGCGTGCGCAAACTGGGCCGGGGCCTGGCCAGTATCGTGCTGGTGTGCGGCCTGGCGCTGTTTGCCGGTGAGCGTTACGTGCCTATTCACTATTGGCTGGCCGACCAGCGCACGGCCACCGGTGAACAGCGCACGCTGAAGCTGGCGGACGGCACGCGGATCAACCTCAACACCCACAGCGCCATTGATGTGCGCTTCGACGAAACACGCCGCTTGATCGTGTTGCAGGCAGGCGAAATTCTTGTCGAAACCGGCCACGACGATTCACGCCCTTTCTACGTGCAAACCCGCGACGGCAGCCTGCGGGCGCTGGGTACTCGGTTTATCGTCAAGCGCGAAGACGACGCTACGCGCCTGAGTGTGCTGCAGTCAGCCGTGGCCGCCCAGCCCGAGGCGTTGCACCACGAACAGGTGTTCAAGGCGGGCCAGCAGGTGCTGATGCGCAGCGACGGCCTTGGCCCGTTGCTGGCCGTCACCCCGGCCACCGATGCCTGGACGCGCGGCATGCTGGTAGTGGACAACGCTCGGCTGGGGGATGTGATCGAGGAGTTGGCGCGCTATCGCACCGGCTACCTGGGGGTGGATAACAACGTGGCCGACCTGCGCATCACCGGCAGTTTCCCGCTGCATGACACCACGTTGGCATTGAATGCGCTGTTGCCGACTTTGCCGGTGCAGATCGAGCAGCACACGACGTGGTGGGTGACCGTCAAGGGTAAGCCTTAGGCTTGATCGTTCCCACGCTCCGCGTGGTAATGCAGCCCGGACGCTCTGCGTCCCAGGCCGTGACGCAGAGCGTCACACGAGGCGTTCCCACGCGGAGCTTGGGAACGATCACACCCTCAAGCACACCTGCGAAAAATATTTTCACTCACCCCTATCACTTTTCGATTCTCGCTCGGCACCTAGGCAATTGAGAAATATTTCCATTCAGGAGCCGCCCTTATGTCCCGCACGCTAGACACCTTGTTGCGCCCCAGTCTGTTAGCCGTGGCGATCGCCCTCAGCGCCCCGCTCGCCAGCACCCCGCTGATCGCCGCCGAACAAGCCTCCAGCGTGCGCGCCTATAACCTGCCCGCTGCGCCCCTGGCCACCACCCTGAACCAGATCGCCAGCCAGGCCGGCCTGGCGCTGACCCTCAACCCTGCACTCGCCGCCGGCAAGACCTCGGCGCCGGTCAAAGGCCAGTTCGATGCGCAGGGCGCGTTGCGGGAAGCGTTGCGGGGGACGGGGTTGCAGTTGGAGCAGAGCAGTGCGGGCACTTACACCCTGATGCCGGTCCCGGAGGGCGTCGTTGCCTTGCCGACCACCAACATCACCGGCCAAGGCAGCTATGAAAGCGCTTGGGGGCCGGTGGAGGGATATGTTGCAAAGCGCACCGCCGCCGGCACCAAAACCGATACTGCGCTGGTCGAGGCACCACGCTCGATCTCGGTAGCCACCCGCGAGCAAATGCAGGACCGTAACGTGCAGAACCTCGACGATGCGGTCAAATACATGCCCGGTATTGTGTCTGCCAGCTACGGCAGCGACACCCGTTACGACTGGATGCGCGTACGCGGCTTCGAGCCGACGCAATTCCTCGATGGCCTGCCACTGCCCCGTGGCGTGTACGCCAACCCGAAAGCCGAAACCTGGAACCTCGACCGCCTCGCCCTGCTGCGCGGTCCGGCCTCGTCAGTCTATGGCCAGACCCCTCCGGGCGGCCTGCTGGATATGGTCAGCCGCCGCCCCAGCGCTGAATCGAGCCACGCCATCCAGATGCAATACGGCAGTGACAACTATCGCCAGATCAATTTCGAAAGCACTGGCAAGATCGATGATGAGGGCCAGTTTCTCTACAGCGTTGGCGGCGTGGTACGCGATGCCGGTACCCAGGTCGATCACATCGACAACAAGCGGTACAACATCGCACCGAGCTTGACCTGGAATATCGACACCGATACCAAGCTGACCTTGCTGTCACAGTTCACCCGTGACGATACCGGCACCACCAGCCAGTTCCTGCCGATCCAGGGCACCAAAATCAAATCACCGCTAGGCGAGGTTTCCCACCACAAGAACCTCGGCGACCCGGACTACGACTTCTACGACCGCACCTACTACGCATTGGGCTACGCGTTCGAGCACCGCTTCAACGATACCTGGCAATTCAAGCAGAACCTGCGCTACACCAAATCCGAATTGGCGTTCCAGCAACTGACGGTAGGCTCGTTTGCCTTCTCCCCCGCCGACGCCAATGGCGACATCAGCCGCTCTTCGACCAATGTGGACGAGGACATCAGCCAGTTCGCAGTGGACAACAACTTCCAGGCTGACTTCGCCACTGGCGACATCTCCCACACCGTGCTGCTGGGCCTGGATCATCAACGCACCGACACCTCGTACCTGGCGATTTTCGGCGACGGTGGCACCACGAACATCTTTAACCCGGTCTATGGCCAGCCGATCGTGCGCCCGGCGCGCTCCACCGCGTTCTACGATTACAACCAGAAAACCGTGCAGACCGGCCTTTACGTGCAGGACCAGATGGCCCTGGATAACTGGCGCCTGACTCTTGGTGGTCGTGAAGACTGGGTGCACCAGGGCACCACCTACTTCAACAAGAACGACGCGACCAATACCGACCGCAGTAAGAATTTCAGTGGCAACGCGGCGCTGAGCTATGTGTTCGACTCGGGCTTTGTCCCCTACCTCTCGTACGCCGAGTCGTTCCAGCCTGCAAGCAACGCCAGCGTCGACCCCCTCCAGTCGTTCAAGCCGACGGAAGGCAAGCAGTGGGAGTTGGGGATCAAATACCAGCCACCCGGCTCCAACACCCTGCTGAGTGCGGCGGTCTACGACCTGACCCAAAAGAACGTGCAAGTCACCAGCTTCCAGTCCGGTGGCGCCTCCGTGACCGACCAGACCGGAGAAGTAAAGGTCAAGGGCCTGGAGCTGGAAGCCGTGTCTGATGTGACCGAAAACCTCAAGGTCATCGCGGCCTACACCCTGGCCAAGTCCGAGGTGCAAAAAGGTCAGTACAAAGGCAACCGCTTGCAACTGATGCCTAATCAGCAAGCGTCCTTGTGGACCGACTACACCTGGCACACCGGCGCACTCGACGGTTTCGGTATCGGCTTCGGCGCACGCTACACCGGCAATACCTATGGCGACCAAGCCAATACTTGGGCCGGCAAGGCCAACGCCTACACCGTGTTCGACGGCTCCGTGCATTACGACCTCGGTCGCCTGGACAACAGCCTCAAGGGCGCGTCGGTGAAAGTGAACGCGACCAACCTGTTCAACAAAGACTACATTTCCACCTGTGATGGCTCCTATTGCTACTTCGGCGACCAACGCAGCGTCGTCGCCAGCGCCACCTACCAGTGGTAATCAGCTGAGCTAACCACCAGGCCGCTCAACAAGGCGGCTTTGGTGCATCTGAAGGCTAGACAATGAAAAGCAAAACCATCCGCCGCTGGTCCTTCATCCACACCTGGACCAGCCTGATCTGCACCGTATTCCTGCTGCTGCTCGCCCTCACCGGCCTGCCGTTGGTGTTTCACCACGAGATCGACCACCTGCTGGGCAATGAGCCCGAACTGGCGCAGATGCCTGCCGATACGCCCCGGCTCAACCTTGAGCAGCTTGTGGCCAAAGCCCAGGCCCATCGCCCCGGTGAGGCCATGCAGTACCTTGCCTGGGACGAAGACGACAACAACGGCGTAATTGCGATCATGGCGGCCACAGCCGGCACTGAGCCGAATTCGTCGCACACCTTCATGCTCGATGCCCGCACTGGCGAAACCGTCGAAATGCCGTCTGCCAATGGGGGCTTCACTCTGTTCCTGCTGCGCCTGCATGTGGATATGTTTGCCGGACTGCCGGGCAAGTTATTGCTGGCGTTCATGGGCCTTCTGTTTGTGCTGGCGATTATCTCGGGCACGGTGTTGTACCTGCCGTTCATGCGCCGCTTGAAGTTCGCCACGGTGCGCCAGGACAAGTCCACCCGTTTGCGCTGGCTCGACCTGCACAACCTGATCGGCGTGGTCACTTTGACCTGGGCGCTGGTAGTGGGGGTAACCGGCGTGATCAGCGCCTGCGCCGACCTGATCATCGCCGCCTGGCGCCAGGACAGCCTCAGCGCCATGATCGAACCTTACAAGAACGCCCCGCCGCTGACCCAACGCGCGCCCGCCACGGAGCTGTTGAGCATTGCCGCCAAGGCCGCTCCGGGTATGGAGCCAGACTTTATCGCCTTCCCCGGCACGCGTTTTTCCAGCGAACATCACTACGCCGTGTTCATGAAGGGCAGCACCCACCTGACCTCCCATTTGCTGACCCCGGTCCTGATCGACGCCAGCACCCTGGCCGTCACCGCCATCGCCGAACGGCCGTGGTACATGGATGCCATGGGCATGTCCCAACCCCTGCATTTCGGTGATTACGGCGGCATGCCAATGAAGGTCCTGTGGGCGGTACTGGATGTGTTGACCATCATCGTGCTGGTGAGCGGCATTTACTTATGGATCGTACGGCGCAAGGCGGCCAAGGTATGAAGCCGCGGCAGTCGAATGTCTGGAAGGTCTTTGCCATACCGCTGGGGATCGGCCTGCTCAGTGCCGCCGGGTTGTTTGCGGCGTTGCTGGGCGATGGGTGGTGGGATTCGTTGAGTTGGATCGGGCTCGGGATACCGGCAATGATGGGGGTATGGGGGTTGGTTAAGCGGCGCGCCTGAGGTCGCTATCGCAGGCAGGCCAGCTCCCACATTTTGACCTGTGAACACAGTCCAATGTGGGAGCTGGCTTGCCTGCGATGAGGCCCGCAAAAACAACGCGGCCCCCTCGCCAGGCACCGCACAACCCTCTAGGCTAGCCACACTTCACCTCGAGGAATGCCCATGTCCGCCCCCAGCATGACCTTGTTCCACAACCCCGCTTCGCCCTTCGTGCGTAAAGTGCGCGTGCTGCTGATCGAGACCGGCCAGCAGGATCGTGTGGCCCTGCACGCGTGCCTGCCCACTCCGGTCAACCCGGATGCCGAAGTGCTGCAAGGCAACCCCGTGGGCAAGATCCCGGCCCTGCGCCTGGCCGACGGTTCGGTATTGCACGACAGCCGGGTGATTCTCGACTACCTCGACCACCAGCATGTCGGCAACCCGCTGATCCCCCGCGACGGCTCGGCCCGCTGGCGGCGCCTGACCCTGGCCTCGATGGCTGACGGCATCATGGATGCCGCCGTGCTGCTACGTTACGAGACTGCCATGCGTCCGCCAGAAAAACACTGGGCTCCCTGGCTGGATGAGCAGCGCAACAAGATCCGCCGCGCCCTCGCCGAGCTGGAGCGGGACGCCATTGCCGAACTGGCCAGCCACTTTGACGTCGCCGCCATCAGCGTGGCCTGTGCCCTGGGCTACATAGACTTTCGCCACCCGGATCTGCAATGGCGCACAGATAACCCCAAGCTCGCCGCCTGGTACGCCGAAGTCAGCCAGCGGTCTTCGATGCAGCAGACCCAACCCCCGGTTTGACCAGCCCCCTGTAGGAGCGAGCTTGTTGTGGCGAGGGAGCTTGCTCCCGCTCGACAGCGCAGCTGGAGCCGGCTTTATCAGGGGCGCTTCGCACCCCAGCGCAAGCAAGCTTGCTCGCCACCACAAGCTCGCTCCTACAGTGAGAGGCGGTGTGATTGAGGAAGTTGACCATCCTCGCTTTCATCCGCTGATCTTCGCGCAGCCCGATCATTGCACTTCCCCCACCTTACGCTTGCCCACCCCATACCAATCCAGTTTGCGCGTCAGCACCATCACCGTACCCAGCAGGCCAAACAGCAGCAGCGAGCCCATCAACAGTGCGTAATCCTCGGCACTGAGCAAGCCGTACAGCAAGCCATACAACGCCGCCAACCCTGCCGAAAACCCCAGGCCGTGGGCGACGCTGCGCAGCACATGGCACACGTAGAAGCCGATCAACACCACACAGGCGCTGGCCGATATCAGATAGGCCAGGGCAAAGCCCAGATGCTCGGACAACGACAACAGCAACAGATAGAAGAACGCCAGCGCCACGCCCACCAAGGCGTACTGAATCGGGTGCACCGCCAGACTCTTGAGCACTTCGAACAGAAAGAAACCAGCGAAGGTCAGCGCGATAAACAACAACGCATATTTGATCGCCCGGTCGCTCTTGAGGTACTGGTCTACCGGGTCGATGAAGTTCACACCAAAGCTGCGGTTGCTGAAGTCTTCACAGCCTTGCCCGTCCAGGCAGTTCTGCAGGGCTTGTTCTAGGTTGGTGGAGAAGAAGGACGTCTGCCAGTTGGCGCTGAAGCCTTGGTCGGTAACTTCACGCTGAGCCGGCAGGAAGTTGCCGATAAAACTCGGGTGCGGCCAGTTGGACGCCAGTGATACCTGGCTGGTCTTGCCCACGGGCACCACTTGCAGTTGTTCGGTGCCTTGCAGGCGCAGGTCGAAGGCGAAGTCCAACACGGCCGCTTTCTTGCCGTCTTGCGCAGGCAACGTCACATGCACGCCCTCACCCAGCCAGTCCACTTGCGAACCCGGCGAGAACTCCAGGCGCTGATCGCCCAGTTCCAGCTTCAACGCGTTTTCAATACCACGAATATCGCTGATCCCCACCGCCAGAAACGCCGGCTCAAAGCGGTAGTCGGCAAAGTCTTCGGTGATCCCCAACTGCGCCGGCAACTCGAAACGGCCGCTGATACGGTTGTCGGCATGGAACAGCCGCGCCTGGTAAATGCCGCGCGCACGCAGTTCGGTTTGCACTTTGCCGTCGAGCTCAAAACGGTCCGGCAGGAAATACAGACGGCCGCGTTCTTCACGGGTTTCTTCGTAGCGCTTGTTGAGCTTCTCATTGAGCTTCCACTCGCGCACCGTCTTGCGAAACGGCACCACCATCACCGGCCCGGTGAGGCGCTGGGCAAAGCTCGAGCTGCGGGCAATGTCCATCAGTACGCCGTCGCGCAGTTGCTGGCGGTCGCTGATGATGCCGTTGATCATCAACAATGGAATCAGCAACAGCAGGATCAGCAGCGCAATCGCGCCCAATTTGAAAAGCAGGTTGCGGTTCATGGGTCTCTCCCTGTTTTGATGGGGAGAGTCTGCCCAGTGGGTATGGGAGGTTTATGTGGGCAATGTGGAGACTGTGTGGAGATGCAGCACCGCTTGCACGCCGCCCGGTACGTTGCCGATCTGCAACGAGCCGCCGTGCAGCTTCATCACCTCCTCGACAAAGTTGAGCCCCAGGCCCGTACTTTTGCGCCCGCTGGCCGGGCGCGGCAGCGAGTAGAAGCGCTCGCTCAGGCGCGGCAAGGCGTAATCGGGAATCGCCTGCGCCTGGTTGAACAGGCTGACCTGCACCTCGTTATGCCGCACCTGCGCGCTGAACCGCAGCGTGCCGCCGGGCGGAGTAAAGTCCAAGGCATTGTCCAGCAGGTTGCCCAGGGCCTGGCGCAGCAGGAAAGGTTCGCCAAATACCCGCACATCGGCGGCGATGGCCTGCTCGACGTGCAAGCCGGCGCCTTCGACCCGCGCACATTGAGCCTTCAACACATCCTCAACCAGGGCTGCCAAAGAAATACTCGACTGCTCTTCCAGACCTTGGCGCTGTTCCACCTGGGCCAGGTTCAACAGGCGCTCGATCAGCTGTTGCAGGCGCGCACTTTCGCTGTCGATATTGCCGACAAACCGCTGCCGCTGCTCGCGGCTCATGTCACCCTGCAACAGCTCTGCTGCACCGCGAATCGCCGCCAACGGGCTCTTCAGTTCATGGGTCAGCGTATGCACGTAGCGCTCTACGTAAGCCTTGCCTTCCAGCTGCGTGCGCATGTGCTCCACGGCGGTGGATAACTGCTTGAGCTCGCCGCCGCGATAATGCGGCAACTCGGCGCGGCGGCCCTCGCTGACGGCTTCGGCATAGGCGGTAAGGCGCCTGAGGGCCGCCGTCAGCCACCACGACAATAGCGCCCCCAGCAGCAGCCCCAGGGTGATCAGCCCGGCGCCGTACCACAGCAGGCGCCGCTCGGTGCGATCCACGTAGGGTTGCAACGAGCTGTTGGGCTTGGCCACCGTGACCACGCCGATGATCTGGCCGTTATCGCGAATCGGCGCCCCCACGTGCATCACCGATGAGGTGGGGTCGTCTGCATCGCTGCGGGTGGAGCGCGCACCGTATTCGCCACGCAGGGTCAGGTACACGTCGTTCCATTTCGAATAGTCCTGGCCCACCGCTTCACCGCTGGAGTCGAGCAATACCCTGCCCTTGGCGTCGGTCACGTAGATGCGATGGTTGACCTGGTTTTTCGGCAGCCCCCAGATCACCGCACCCGGCTGACGGTTGCCATAGGCCTTGAGCAGCTCGGGCCAATGGCTCTGGCCGAGGGTGCCGTTTTTAACGTCTGCACGCAGGATTTCAGCCAGCAGGTTGGCGGTGTCCACCAATGTTTCTTCGGTGGACTGGCGCACGCCGGGGCGGATTTCCTTCATCACGGTGTTGAGCACGAAGTAGCCGGTCAGGCCGATAAACAGCGCATACACCAGGAAAATCCGCAGCCCAAGACGCATCAGCTGTGGCTCGGGCTGTAGCTATAGCCGAGGCCACGATGGGTCTGGATCGGCTCGGCATCCGCCGCCACGCTCCTGAGCTTGCTGCGCAGGCTCTTGATATGGCTATCGATATTGCGCTCATAACCGGCATCAAAGGGTACGCCCACCGCGTCCAGCAGTTGTTCGCGGCTGAACACGCGCTCGGGTTGGTCCAGCAGACTTTGCAGCAGGCGGAACTCATGCCGCGTGAGGCTCAAGGGTTGGCCGCGATAAAGAATCTGCATGCGTTCCAGATCCACTTGGAACAGGGTTGGCGCCACACACGGGCCGACCCGCTTGAGAATCGCCCTGACCCGCGCCGCCACTTCCCGCGGGCTGAAAGGCTTGACCACATAATCGTCGGCACCGATCTCCAGCCCCACCACCCGGTCGATCTCCGCATCCCGTGCGCTGAGGAACATCACCGGCACTTCACTGAAGCGGCGCAATTGCTTGCAGGTTTCAAAGCCGGTGATGTCCGGCAGGCCGATGTCGAGAATGATCAGGTCGGCCGGGGTCTGGCGCTGATGCTCCAGCGCCGCCTGGCCGAGCGTCAGCCAGGTGGTGGTGAAGCCCTCGCCTTGCAGGGCAAAGATCAGCGTGTCGGCTATTGCCGCTTCGTCTTCGACAATCAGGATGTGCGGCATGGGTTCAATCAGCAGTCCGGTTTGTCGGCAGTGTAGCGACGTGCCGGGTTTACCGCAGCGCCAAATTCACGCAAGGCCTTGGCGCCGATCAGCAGCGGGTAGTTGAAGCTGCTGCGGTCGGTGAGGTTGACCTCGACGGTGCGCTTGACGTCGCCCAGGCACATCTCCAGATCGATCACCGGGCGCTTGGCCACACTGGCTTCGTCCTTGTCATCATCTTCGTCGGCGCGGCTCTTGATCTTGCTGATGCGCGACACCTTGTGCTCATAGACCTTGTTACCCGCGTCTTCACCGCCGAGGCGGAAGCGCACCCAGTCATCGCCGTCGCGCTGAAAGGTTTCGATGTCGCGCGCCGACAGCGAGGCGGTCAGCGCGCCGGTGTCCATCTTGGCCTTGAACGTCTGGCCGATCTCCGGCAACTGGATGTATTCGTAGCGACCGTAGAGGGTCGGTTCGGCGGCCATGACAGGCACAGCAACCAGGGCGAACGCGGCAAGGAGCAATTTCACGGCAGGATTTCCTCGAAAGAAGTGGGCGGAGTCTAGACCGCAAACACAGCACTTAGTTGGATGACCGAGCATATCGCGTACAGTGTGAAACATTCGTCGGGCAATTTGCGATTTGGCCTCTAGACTCACCTTGCTTATCATGGCCCGCCCACAGAATTCCAAGAGTTGCTTATGCGCCGCCTGCTCACCGGCTGTCTGGTTACACTGCTGCTGTTAGTCAACACGCTGATCCTGATCGGCCCCTTGATGGTCTTCGCCTTGCTCAAGCTGATGGCGCCGGGCCGCTCGCGTGACTATGCGTCCTGGGCGGTGATGTGGATCGCCGAGACCTGGGCCGAGATCGACAAGCTGATCTTCGCCGCGTGCATCCCCACCCAATGGGATATTCGCGGTGGCGAAGATCTGCGCGGCGATACCTCTTACCTGGTGATCAGCAACCACCAATCCTGGGTCGATATTCCCGCGCTGATCCAGGCATTGAACCGGCGCACGCCGTTCTTCAAATTCTTCCTGAAAAAAGAACTGATCTGGGTGCCCTTCCTCGGCCTGGCCTGGTGGGCGCTGGATTACCCCTTCATGAAGCGCTACACCAAGGCATTCCTGGCCAAGCACCCGGAGCTGGCGGGGCAGGATTTGAAGATCACCAAAGAGGCCTGCGAGCTGTTCAAGCGTCAGCCGGTGACGGTGGTCAATTACCTGGAGGGCACGCGGTTCAACGAGGCCAAGCGCAAGCAGCAGGCGTCACCGTTTACACGATTGCTCAAGCCCAAGGCGGGCGGCGTGGCATTTGTGCTGGCGGCAATGGGCGAACAACTGGACGCGATCCTCGACGTGACCGTGGTGTATCCGCAGCAAAAGATTCCGGGGTTCTGGGACTTGATCAGCGGCGCAGTGCCGAAGGTGATCGTGGATATCCGTACCCGCGAACTGGACCCGGCGTTGTGGCAAGGGGATTACGAGAACGATCCGGCGTTTCGCCAGACCGTCCAGAACTGGGTCAACCAGCTCTGGATGGAAAAGGATGCGCGCATCGAACAACTGCGCCAAGAGCCTTAGCTGCCGGTACCCCAGGCCTGAGCCAATTTGCCCAGCACGGAACTGCTGGCGCCCTCGCCGCCCAGGTATTTCAGGATCACCGGGGCAAACTGGCCGACCATGCCGCTGTCCATGCCCAATGCGCTGAAGGCGGTGTTCAAATCATTGGTGCTTTTCACGTTGCCCAACAGGCCGTCCAGGCCGCTGGTCTTGCTGCCACCGGTTTGGCCGAGCATCCCGCTCAGGGCACCGAGGCTGCCCAATGCGTTATTACCTGACAACTTGTCGAGGCCCGGTACAGTGCTGCTCAACTGTGAGAAGTCATTGCCGCTCAGTTTGTTCTTGGCCAGGCCCAGCATGGCGCCCGTGCCGCCCACTGCTTGCTCGGGGGTGATGTTCAGTTGCGAGGTCAAGGCCGTCAGCAGGTCGGCCGTCTCCGACGTAGGCGCGGCGGCAGCGGCCTTGTTGTTGCCACCCTGCATGCCGGAAATGGCATTGGCTGCATCGCCAAGGCTGAAACCTGCGGCGAACACCGGGCCGGCGGCCACGGTCAACAGGCAGGACAGGGCAAAACCGCGTGAAATCTTCATCGAAACAACCTCTGGGTATAGGGGTAAACGCAGGCGTTGGACTGGGTATCCCGTCGGTTGTTCCGGAGCCCCTGAGGAACCCATCGGGGATAAGCGGGTCCATGAACTGACTACAAAATTTGTCGAGAAGAGACTTATGACTGCGATCCAACCCCCAGTGATTGAGCACAAGCCTGCGTTCTGGAGCCGCCCTCGCCTGTTCATCGGCGCCTGCGTGGTGGTGGTTGCCGGTATCGGCGGCGCGCTCTACACCCAGGACAGCGTCAAATCCGCGGCGACATTGGTGACCACGACCCAGCAGCCAGCCGCACAAATCATGGCCCACAAGGATTACCTTGAAGTGCAGCCGATTGCCTCCACGGCGCCAGCACCGGACCAAAGCCTTGAACTCTGGGCGATTCCCAAAGACGGCACACCCGTGTCCCTTGGCCTGCTGCCGGAGGATGGCAAAGGCATCATCGGCCTGAATCCGCGCCAGCAGGAAAGCATCAGCAAGCCGGTAGAGTTGATGGTGAGCTCGGAAACCAAGGGTGGCTCGGTGAGCAAGCAACCGACAGGCCCGACCGTCTACCAAGGTGCATTGGCCACTCGCTGACCGGGCTGCACACTCGATTCAAACTGTGGGAGCGGGCTTGCCCGCGATGGCGGTGGGTCAGCGACATAGGTATCGACTGATTAGCCGCTATCGCAGGCAAGCCCATATTGGCTCACCAGTGCATTGAAAATTGGCTCCCGGCAACGAATAAGGGCGACCCATGGGTCGCCCTTTTCATTTGGCCAATGCTTACGCAGCGCTGAACAACTTGTGCGGATCAATCACAAACTTCTTCGGCACACCCGCATCGAACTCGCCATACCCGCGTGGCGCATCATCCAGGCTGATCACCTGCACACCGACGATTTCGGCGATGTTGATACGGTCCCACATGATCGCCTGCATCAGTTGACGGTTGTACTTCATCACTGGCGTCTGCCCGGTGTGGAAGCTGTGGGATTTGGCCCAGCCCAGACCAAAGCGAATGCTCAGGCTGCCCATTTTCGCGGCGGCATCGACAGCACCTGGATCTTCGGTCACATACAGGCCTGGGATACCGATCTTGCCCGCCACACGTACCACGCCCATCAGCGAGTTGAGCACGGTGGCCGGGGCTTCGGCCTTGACGCCGTCGTGGCCGTGGCCGCGTGCTTCAAAGCCCACGCAGTCAACGGCGCAATCCACTTCGGGCTCGCCCAATAACGCGGCGATTTGTTCGTGCAGCGGGGTGTCGGTGGACAGGTCGACCACTTCAAAACCCTGGGCCTTGGCGTGGGCCAGGCGGATCGAGTTGACGTCGCCGATGATCACTACCGCTGCACCCAGCAAGCGAGCGGAGGCGGCAGCCGCCAGACCCACCGGGCCGGCACCGGCGATGTAGACAGTGCTGCCTGGGCCGACGCCAGCAGTAACAGCGCCGTGGTAGCCAGTAGGCAGGATGTCGGAGAGGCAGGTCAGGTCACGGATTTTCTCCATGGCCTTGTCACGGTCCGGCAGTTTCAGCAGGTTGAAGTCGGCGTACGGCACCAGCACGTACTCGGCCTGGCCACCGGTCCAGTCGCCCATGTCCACGTAGCCGTAGGCGCCGCCGGCACGGGCCGGGTTGACGGTCAGGCATACGCCGGTGTGTTGCTCTTTGCACGAGCGGCAGCGGCCGCACGCGACGTTGAACGGCACGGACACCAGGTCGCCGATTTTCAGGTTCTCGACGTCGCTGCCTTTCTCGATCACTTCGCCGGTGATTTCATGCCCCAACACCAGGCCGGTCTGGGCCGTGGTGCGCCCGCGCACCATGTGTTGGTCGGAGCCGCAGATGTTGGTGGAGACCACGCGCAGGATGACGCCGTGCTCAATCTTCCTGCCACGGGGGTCCTGCATTTTGGGATAGTCGATTTTCTGTACTTCGACCTTGCCGTTGCCGAGATACACGACACCACGATTACCAGACATGCTTTCACCTCGCTGTTGTTTTTATGGAACTGCGTTGCCCTTGGGGCAGCGCGTTAAGTGCTCGGGTACAGATGCTGTTTCTTGTGTTGCTTGTAAGGGCCTCATCGCAGGCAAGCCAGCTCCCACAGTGGATCGGGTTCACACCTCCAGGAATGGGAGCTGGCTTGCCTGCGATAGTGATCTAAAGAACGACGGTGCGATTGGCGTTCAAGAACACCCGCCGCTCGATGTGATACCCCACCGCCCGCGCCAATGTGAGCCCTTCGATATCCCGCCCCTTGGCAATCAAATCCTCGGGATAGTGGCTGTGATCCACCACTTCCACGCCTTGGGCGATGATCGGCCCTTCATCCAGATCGTTGTTGATGTAATGCGCCGTGGCGCCCACCAGTTTCACGCCCTTGTTGTACGCCTGGTGATAGGGCTTGGCGCCCTTGAAGCCCGGCAGCAATGAGTGGTGAATGTTGATGGCCTTGCCGTCCAGCTTGCGGCACAGCTCTGGTGACAGCACTTGCATGTAGCGCGCAAGGATCACCAGTTCGGCGCCGGTGTCTTCCACCACTTGCCACACCTGGCGCTCCTGGGACGGTTTGTCGTTGGGGTCGAGGGGGAAATGGTAGTAGGGAATCTGGTGCCAATCAGCCAAGGGCTTCAGATCGGGATGGTTGGACACCACCGCGACTACGTCCATCGACAGCTGGCCGATGCGCTGGCGATACAGCAGGTCGTTGAGGCAGTGATCGGCCTTGGAGACCATGATCACCACTTTGGGCCGGTAGTTCGGCGCCGTCAGTTCGAAGATCATGCCAAAGGCTTCACCACGGGTGGCCAAGCCATCGCGGAACGCCTGCTCGTCAAAGCCGTCAGGCTGACGGAACTCAACACGAATGAAAAACCGACCCGAGAGGCGGTCATCAAACGAATGGTGCTCGGTGACGTAGCAGCCTTGCTCAAACAGGTAGCGGGTGACCGCGTCCACCGTGCCGAGCACGCTGGGGCAATCGGCGGTCAAAATCCATGTATCGGGTGCGCGGCTCATGGGTCACTCCTCAGGCTGATCGTTCCCACGCTTTGCGTGGGAATGCCGCCATGGACGCTCTGCGTCCGCTTTTGGGACGCGGGGCGTCCCGGTATGCATTCCCACGCGGAGCGTGGGAATGATCATCATGCGACAACGCTCAGGCCGAACTCAGCCGAGGCATCCTGCAACCACAACCACCAGTAATCCGAGAAGCTGCGACGGATCAGCAGTTCCCAGGTGTCTTCAGCCGTATGACGGATCACCAGTTGCGACTTGGCGAACACCGTACCCACGGCTTTGCCGACCGGGAAGTTGTTGGGGTGTACGTCGTAGCTGGTGGACTTCATCAGCACATCGCGCACATTCGGGCCGCTCAGTTCAAGAATCTGCTGGCCGCCGCTGACGTTGACGATCTGGATATGCAGGTCGCCCAGGGCGGCGCGCAGGTTTTGCTCGGCGGCGAATTCTTCACCGCTCGGCACAATCAACAGCCACTCATCCGGGCCGAGCCACTGAAGGCTGGTTTCACCTTTGAAGACCACGCTCAGCGGGCCGGGCAGTTCGATACCGACGGCCTTGTGTACGCCGGCGGCGAAGGCGGCGTCGTGGCCATCGCCACGGATAGTCAGGTGGCCGAGGAGTTTCTTTTCACGCACGGTCACGCCGGCATTCTTGCGACCCTTGCCGACCAGGCTGGCAAGGTCGGCATGGTGCAGCGACGACTCGGCCTTGGCGCCGGTGGTGGGGCGTTGTTGGTAAACATTGGCTGCTGTCATAAAGCACCTGTTCTGAATTCTGTTGATCGTTGCCACGCTCCGCGTGGGAATGCCGCCATGGACGCTCTGCGTCCGCCCTTGGGGCGCAGAGCGCCCCGGAATGCATTCCCACGCAGAGCGTGGGAACGATCAGGTGTCAGACGTTCTGCCGATCACCTTTGGGGTCAAAGAACACCGAAGACACAATCTCGGCTTCGATCACGCTGCCATCCGCTTGCGGCGAGAACACCCGCTCACCGATGCGCTTCAAGCCGCCCTTCACCACACCCATGGCAAACGAATAGCCCAGGGAGTTATGCGCATAACTTGAGGTAACGTGACCCACCATCTTCATCGGAATCGTCTGCTTCGGATCGAACACCAACTGCGCGCCTTCCGGCAGCCACACGTTCGGGTCGATCGGCTTGAGCCCCACCAACTGCTTGCGCTCTTCACGCACGCAGTCTTCACGGTTCATCCCGCGCCAGCCGATCCACGAGAACGGCTTGGTACGGCCAACGCACCAGCCCATGTTCAGGTCGTCCGGGGTCATCGAGCCGTCGGTGTCTTGCCCGACGATGATGAAGCCCTTCTCAGCGCGCAGGACGTGCATGGTCTCGGTGCCGTACGGGGTCAGGTTGTACTTTTTGCCGGCCTCGACGATCTTTTCCAGCACGCCCATGGCGTAGTCGGCCTGCACGTTGACTTCGTACGACAGCTCACCGGTAAACGAGATACGGAACACCCGCGCCGGCACGCCGCCCACAAGGCCTTCCTTCCAAGTCATGAACGGGAAGCCGTCCTTGTCCAGGTCGATGTCGGTGACTTCACTGAGCAGCTTGCGGCTGTTGGGGCCCGACAGGGTCATGGTTGCCCAATGGTCGGTGACCGAGGTGAAGTACACCTTGAGGTCCGGCCATTCGGTCTGCTGGTAGATTTCCAGCCACTGCAGCACGCGGGCGGCGCCGCCGGTGGTGGTGGTCATCAGGAAGTGGTTGTCGGCCAGACAGGCAGTGACGCCGTCATCGAACACCATGCCGTCTTCCTTGCACATCAGGCCGTAGCGCGCCTTGCCCACGTCGAGCTTGGTCCAGGCGTTGGTGTAGATGCGGTTGAGGAACTCGCGGGCATCCGGGCCCTGAATGTCGATCTTGCCGAGGGTGGAGGCATCCAGCAGGCCGACACTGTCACGCACGGCCAGGCATTCACGCTTCACTGCGGCGTGCAGGTCTTCACCGTTACGCGGGAAATACCACGGGCGTTTCCACTGACCGACGTCTTCAAACTCGGCGCCGTTCTTCACGTGCCAGGCCTGCAGCGCGGTGTAGCGCACCGGTTCGAAAATGTGCCCACAGTGACGGCCCGCTACGGCGCCGAAAGTGACCGGCGTGTAGTTGGGACGGAACATGGTGGTGCCCATCTGCGGGATGGTCACGTTCAGCGAACGGGCGGCGATGGCCAGGCCGTTGACGTTACCCAGCTTGCCCTGGTCGGTGCCGAAGCCCAGCGCGGTGTAGCGTTTGACGTGCTCCACCGACTCGAAACCTTCGCGAGTGGCCAGTTCGATGGCAGCCGCGGTGACGTCGTTTTGCAGGTCGACAAATTGCTTTGGCGCCCGCGCGGTAGCTTTTTCGTGGGGCACCTGGAACAGCGCCAGGGTGGGTTCTTCAAGACGGCTCAAGGCTTTTGGCAGCGTACCTTCAACCGGGGCAAAACCGGCTTCGCTGGCCGCACGCACGCCGCCTTCAAAGCCATCGGCGAGGGAATCGCCAAGGCCGTAGACACCGTTGATGCCGCCCACGCACACGCGTTTTTGCGGTGCTTCACCGGGTACAAACCCGAGAATATCTTCACGCCAGGTCGGCTTGCCGCCCAGGTGCGAGGCCAGGTGCACCACCGGGCTGTAACCGCCGGAGCTGGCGACCAGGTCGCAGTCCAGCCACTCGCCGGGGCTGGTGACTTTGTGCGCCTTGACGTCGATGGCTGCCACACGGGCACCGGTCACGTGCTTACTGCCACGGGCCTCGATCACGGCGCTGCCGGTGAGGATGCGAATGCCTTTGGCGCGAGCTTCTTCAACCAGAGCCCCGCGTGGGTTGTGGCGCGCATCAGCCACCGCAACAACGGTGAGGCCCGCATCGAACCAATCCAGCGCAACGCGATAGGCATGATCGTTGTTGGTCGACAGCAGCAGCTTTTTACCCGGTGCCACGCCGTAGCGACGCACGTAGGTAGACACCGCACCCGCGAGCATATTGCCCGGCACATCGTTGTTGCCATACACCAGCGGACGCTCGCACGCACCGGTGGCCAGCACCACACGCTTGGCACGCACACGGTGGATACGCTGACGCACCACGCCAATCGGCGCACGGTCACCGAGATGGTCGGTGAGACGCTCGTGAATGGTCAGGAAGTTATGGTCGTGGTAACCGTTGACGGTGGCGCGGGGCAGCAGCACCACGTCCGGCAGGGCTTTCAATTCGGCAATGACGCCGGCAACCCATTCAGTGGCGGGCTTGCCGTCGAGGCTTTCGCGGGAATCGAGCAGCGAACCACCGAACTCTTCCTGCTCGTCGGCGATGATCACCCGAGCCCCGCTGCGCGCAGCGGCCAGCGCAGCCGCAAGGCCCGCAGGGCCTGCGCCCACGACCAGCACGTCGCAATGACGGTTGAAGTTGTCGTAGGTGTCCGGGTCGTTCTCGGTGGGCGAACGGCCAAGGCCCGCCGCCTTGCGGATGTACTTCTCGTAGGTCATCCAGAACGATTGCGGGTACATGAAGGTTTTGTAGTAGAAACCCGGCGGCATCAGCTTGCCGCCGACCTTGCCGAGAATCCCCATCATGTCGTTGTTCACGCTCGGCCAGCCGTTGGTACTGGTAGCAACCAAGCCTTGGTACAGCGCCTGTTGGGTGGCGCGCACGTTGGGGATCTGCGTGGCTTCGGTGGCGCCGATCTGCAGCACCGCGTTCGGCTCTTCGGCGCCGGCGGCAAAGATGCCCCGTGGGCGCGAATACTTGAAGCTGCGACCGATGATGTCGACACCGTTGGCCAGCAGGGCGGCAGCCAGGGTGTCGCCTTCAAAGCCCTTGTAGCTCTGACCGTTGAACGTAAACGTCAGGACTTTATTACGGTCGATGCGGCCACCGTTGGACAGGCGATTGATCTGGCTCATACCTTCTCTCCAGAGGCCTTGGCGGTGAACTGAGGCTTCTCACCGATCTTGTAGGTTTCAAGAATTTCGTAGGTCACAGTGTCGCGGGTGGCGTTGAAATACTGGCGGCAACCGGCGGCATGGATCCACAGTTCGTGGTGCAGGCCGCGCGGGTTATCGCGAAAGAACATGTAGTCGCCCCACTGCTCGTCGGTGCAGGCATTCGGGTCTAGCGGGCGCGGGATGTGCGCTTGGCCGGACGCGTGGAATTCCTCTTCGGAGCGCAGTTCGCCACAGTGAGGACAGAAGATATGCAACATAGGGAATTTCTCCTGTTAGTGGGCGACGGCCGCAGCGCCGTGTTCGTCGATCAGCGCACCGTTGTGGAAACGGTCGATGGAAAAAGGTGCGGCCAGTGGGTGCATTTCACCCTTGGCCAGGCTGGCGGCAAATACGTTGCCTGAGCCTGGGGTGGCCTTGAAGCCGCCCGTACCCCAACCGCAGTTGAAGAACATGTTCGGTACCGGGGTTTTGGAGATGATCGGGCAGGCATCCGGCGTGGTGTCGACGATGCCGCCCCACTGGCGGTTCATGCGCACCCGTGACAGCACCGGGAACATCTCGACGATGGCCTGGATGGTGTGCTCGATCACCGGGTACGAACCGCGCTGGCCGTAACCGTTGTAGCCGTCGATACCGGCGCCGATCACCAGGTCGCCCTTGTCGGATTGGCTGATGTAACCGTGCACGGCGTTGGACATGATCACGCTGTCGATAATCGGCTTGATCGGCTCCGACACCAGGGCTTGCAGCGGGTGGGATTCGATCGGCAGGCGGAAGCCCGCCAGCGAAGCCATGTGCCCGGAATTACCGGCAGTCACCACACCGACACGCTTGGCGCCGATAAAGCCCTTGTTGGTTTCCACGCCGATGCACACGCCGTTTTCCTTGCGGAACCCGATCACTTCGGTCTGCTGGATCAGGTCCACGCCCAAGGCATCGGCAGCACGGGCAAAGCCCCAGGCCACGGCATCGTGACGGGCCACGCCGCCGCGACGTTGCACGGTGGCGCCGAGCACCGGGTAGCGGGTGTTCTTCGAGCAATCCAGGTACGGAATCTCGTCGGCCACTTGTTGGGCATTCAGCAGCTCGCCGTCCACACCGTTGAGGCGGTTGGCACTCACGCGGCGCTCGGAATCACGGATGTCCTGCAGGGTGTGGCACAGGTTGTACACGCCACGCTGGGAGAACATCACGTTGTAGTTCAGGTCCTGGGACAAACCTTCCCAGAGTTTCATGGCGTGTTCGTACAGGTGCGCCGACTCGTCCCACAGGTAGTTGGAACGCACGATGGTGGTGTTGCGCGCGGTGTTACCGCCGCCCAGCCAGCCTTTCTCGACCACCGCCACGTTGGTGATGCCGTGTTCCTTGGCCAGGTAGTAAGCGGTCGCCAGACCATGCCCGCCGCCGCCGACGATGACCACGTCGTAGACCTTTTTCGGGGTCGGCGTGCGCCACATCTTCTGCCAGTTTTCGTGATGGCTGAGGGAGTGCTTGAAGAGGCCGAAGCCTGAGTAGCGTTGCATAGTCATTACTCCAAAACCGCGCTCAGCGATAAACCGGGAAATCAGCGCACAGGGCAGACACGTGCTTGGCCACGTTGGCCTCGACGTCGGCGTCGCCGAGGTTGTCGAGGATGTCGCAGATCCAGCCGGCCAGCTCGACGCACTGCGGCACTTTGAAGCCACGGGTGGTCACCGCCGGGGTACCGATGCGCAGGCCCGAGGTCACGAACGGCGACTGCGGGTCATTCGGCACCGCGTTCTTGTTGACGGTGATGTGGGCGCGACCCAGAGCGGCATCCGCCTCTTTGCCGGTGAGGCCTTGGCGGATCAGGCTGACCAGGAACAGGTGGTTGTCGGTGCCGCCGGAGACCACATCGTAGCCACGCTTGATGAACACTTCGGCCATGGCCTGAGCGTTATCGATCACTTGCTGCTGGTACGCCTTGAAGCCTGGCTCGAGCGCTTCCTTGAAGCACACGGCCTTGCCGGCGATCACGTGCATCAGCGGGCCGCCCTGGGCGCCGGGGAATACCGCAGCGTTGAGTTTCTTTTCGATTTCTTCGTTGGCCTTGGCCAGGATCAAACCGCCCCGTGGACCGCGCAGGGTTTTGTGGGTGGTGGTGGTGACCACGTCGGCGTAAGGCAGCGGGTTCGGGTACAGGCCAGCGGCAACCAGGCCGGCAACGTGGGCCATGTCGACGAACAGCAGCGCGCCGACCTTGTCGGCGATCTGACGGAAGCGTGGGAAATCCAGGGTCTTGGAGTAGGCCGAGAACCCTGCCACGACCATCTTCGGCTTGTGCTCGACCGCCAGGCGCTCGACTTCGTCGTAGTCGATCAGGCCGGTGTCGGTGTTGATGCCGTATTGCACCGCGTTGTACAGCTTGCCCGAGGACGACACTTTGGCGCCGTGGGTCAGGTGACCGCCGTGGGCCAGGCTCATGCCCAGGATGGTGTCGCCGGCATTGATCAGCGCCAGGTACACGGCGCTGTTGGCGGAGGAACCGGAGTGCGGTTGCACGTTGGCGTAATCGGCGCCGAACAGCTGCTTGGCGCGTTCGATGGCCAGGGCTTCGACCTTGTCCACATGCTCGCAGCCGCCGTAGTAGCGCTTGCCCGGGTAGCCTTCGGCGTATTTGTTGGTAAGGCCACTGCCTTGAGCTTCCATCACGCGCTTGCTGGTGTAGTTCTCCGACGCGATCAGCTCGATATGATCTTCCTGGCGCTGCTCCTCGGCATTCATCGCCGCCAGCAGTGCGTCGTCATATCCCTGGATCTGGTCTTGTTTGCTGAACATCGCGTCTCTCCCAGCCTTTCGTATTGTTGAGGCCCTCGCAGGGCCCTTTGATGCGATGGTAGGGCTGGCGCGTGCGGGCCAAATGCCTGCGCACGCCACGCAAAGGTGCGTTTACGACATGGACTGAAGAATGTGCAAAAGCTTGTGTGGGAGCTGGCTTGCCTGCGATGGCATCGCTGCGGTGCAACTGGCAGACCAAGGTGTCTGCATCGCAGGCAAGCCAGCTCCCACAGGGGTTAGGCGATGATCTGGCGGATGAGTAGCAGCAGCAAGAAATGCAGTGGATATAAGGCATAGGCCCAACGCCGCATCGCTGGTGGCGAGACATTTTTGGCATGTCGCAACAAGACCAAACCCACCCATGGCGCAATCAGGCATGTTGCCAACCCCAACAGCGCCACCGGTGTGCCGCTATTCAGCAAAATCTGCCATTGGTTGGCGGCAACACAAACCAAGCCTGGAAGCACACTGAAATACCAAGGGCGACTGAACACCAGCAACATCGCCACAGGCAGCAACACACCGAAAAAACCGAACATCAAATGTGTCGCAAACGCCCCCGCGATACTGAGCGCTAACAGCGCTAATCCTCGATCAAAAAGCGCCTTTTGCTGCCAACCTCGGGCAACCAGCAAACCTAACACCAAAGTCGGCAGCACATTCAACGTATCGGCGTCCTCGATAAATAGCCGATACGGCACTTCGCTGATCACGCTGAACAACAGCAACCAACCCAGGTAGCGCCAATGGCCCGTCACTGGGGCGTAACGGACACGGTGCAAATTAGCCGCAATCGCCAGGCAAAACCATGGAAACGCCAGGCGCCCCGGCACATATAGCCCATCCAGACTCAACCCCACATAGCGCAAATGATCGAGCACCATACTCAACAGCGCCAGCCACTTGAGCAGATCCAAAGCGCCATCTCGGACAGGTCCGACAGGCAAGGTTTCAGTACCGTGCATAATTCCCCAACGACTTTGCATTTACAGTGCGTGCGTGCCCCCGGCAATCTTGGGTAAAGTGCGCACCAACATCGACCACAGGAACGGGCCATGACCGACAAGAGCCAACAATTTGCCAGCGACAACTATTCCGGCATCTGCCCGGAAGCCTGGGCCGCCATGGAACAAGCCAACCAGGGCCATCAACGTGCCTACGGCGATGATGAATGGACCCACCGCGCCGCCGACGGTTTCCGCAATCTATTCGAGACCGACTGCGAGGTGTTCTTCGCCTTCAACGGTACAGCTGCCAACTCCCTGGCGCTGTCCTCGTTGTGCCAGAGCTACCATAGCGTGATTTGCTCGGAAACCGCCCACGTCGAGACCGACGAATGCGGCGCGCCGGAGTTTTTCTCCAACGGCTCCAAATTGTTGGTTGCCCGCACCGAAAACGGCAAGCTGACCCCGGAGTCGATCCGTGAGATCGCCCTCAAGCGCCAGGACATCCACTACCCCAAACCCCGCGTCGTGACCCTGACCCAGGCCACCGAAGTCGGCAGCGTGTACACCCCGGAAGAAATCCGCGCCATCAGCGCCACCTGCAAGGAACTGGGACTGAACCTGCACATGGACGGCGCACGCTTCGCCAATGCCTGTGCATTCCTGGGCTGCTCACCGGCCGACCTGACCTGGAAAGCCGGCGTCGACGTGCTGTGCTTTGGTGGTACCAAAAACGGCATGGCGGTAGGTGAAGCCATTCTGTTCTTCAATCACAAACTGGCTGAAGATTTTGATTACCGCTGCAAACAGGCCGGTCAGCTGGCGTCGAAAATGCGCTTTCTTTCTGCGCCATGGGTGGGCCTACTGGAAAATGACGCCTGGCTCAAGCATGCACGCCACGCCAACCATTGCGCGCAATTGCTGAGCAGCCTGGTGGCGGATATTCCCGGCGTGGAATTGATGTTCCCGGTACAGGCCAACGGCGTGTTCCTGCAACTCTCGGAACCCGCGATTGCAGCGCTGACCGCCAAAGGCTGGCGCTTCTACACCTTCATCGGCAAAGGCGGTGCGCGCTTCATGTGTGCGTGGGATACCGAGGAAGAGCGTGTGAGGGAATTGGCTGCCGATATTCGGGAAGTAATGAACGCTTAACGTACGAATTCGGCCAGTTGGTACTGGCCGATTGCCGAGACTGTTTTTTGATATTTCCGACCGCTACGTAGCTCGCTTTCATTGTCTAGCCTCTTGTTACCCGCAAGGAAAACGCAGCGATAACTGCCGCCTTTCGGGTTTCATCGCCAGCCGAATAATCGGCCGCAAAGGCACATCAATGGAGAGTTTTATCATGGAATATCAAAGTAATGGCAACACACTGCAAAGCGGCGGCAGCACTAGCACCACGGTCATTGACTGGGACGAGTTCAGGAAACACGCCAAGATCGGGGACACCATTCAGGAGCCCTCAAGGACGTTGACCATCTACGACAAAGCCTACGAATTGACAAACTCAGGCCAGCACTTCGTTGTTCATATCTATGCCCAATAACTATTAACACCGCAGGCCGCGCCGCAGCCTCATGACCTGCGGCGCGGTCCGAAACAGCTGGGTTACCTGTTACCTACAAAGCCTTCGGCTGGAGCTCCATCCATTCATCAATGGGGCCACTGTTACCGTCAAAGGTGCCGCCATCAAATATCACCGCCAGCTTATTAACTGCATTCAAGGCAGTGGTCACCGCGCCTTCCGCCCAGCCGCCAGTAAAGGACACATCGTCCCCCGCCAGAATGAACCCATCGGGTGTTTTAGCAGACACACCGTTCATGAACTGCGAAAACAATAGGCGCTGGTATTCGTACTGCCCAGGCAAGTTCATCTTGAAAGCTCCGAGAAAAAACGGCTGTTCTTCCCAGTTGATTTCGACAAAGGGATCGGTCATGCCAAACTCCGTCGCAAGGTCCAACTGATGGTGGGCATACACCGAGTCCAACAAGGTCGAACATAGCGCAACATGGGAAGGCAAAGGCGCAGCCCGATCTCCCAGAAACTTGAGGCTGTCGTCGTTCCAGGTATAAGACAAAAACATTCCGCTGCCCTTGTAGGCGCCTTGACTCGCAGCGTAATCCAACAGGTAAGTGCCACGGGTAATCCGGTCCGATAAGGTCACACTCATCTTGTATTGATAGTCCACCCCGACATCAGTCCAGAAAGGCCGCTTAGTCCGGGCAAAAATCTTGGCCGACTGCATGTAATGGGTGTACATCACCGCCTCCCATTCTTTGACAGACAGCAGGCTATTCATGGCGTTGAAATGATCGGTGCCGCTCATATAGCGAAACTTGTCCAGAATCCGCTTATGGGGCGTGTAGATCACGGCAGGAAAGGTGTATTGGCATTCGCTCCCCTGGTTATGATCAAAGATGTACACGTCGAATTCGCCGTCTTGCCGTCTTATGATCTGCCGCACTTCCTGCCCGAAAACCTGGGGAATGACTTGAGCGCTCAGGCTTTCGACGGTCGTACCCGAAGGCCAGTGGGCCACGCTGTCGCCCATCGCATCCGGGCTACGCGCCCATAACCGACGAGGCAGTTCAGTGGAGCCGTCGTACATCAACTTATGGTTGGTGTCCAGGCCGGTGTACAACACCCGTAACACCTCTAGAAAGCAGTTTGGATAGTCGGTATTCCACCCTCCCGTACCAAAACCGATCTGGCCAAACAGATCAATGTCCTCACGACTCCAACCGGCCTGCTCCACCATGGCGGCAAAAAAGCTGAGATTGTCCCAACCTGCCTCCAGTATCGCATTCCACAACGTCTTTATCTTCGCCTGGTCAAGGCTGCCCTCGGACATTGCAGCTTCCATTTCAGTGAAATGGATCGGGGCCTGCTCCAGAAAAACCTCAAACAACTTACGCTCGATTTCCAGATATTCATCGGGCAAATTCTTGCCTTCGTAATAGACCTGTTTTTGTTGATAGTCGACTACCGTACTGGGGGTTGCAGCCGAGCCAGGGTTGGGAAAGTCCGCCGAGTTGGCGGTCATGCCGACCTTGTCGAAATAGTGCATCAGCGCCTTGCCGGAAACGGGGAAACGCATGGCCCCCATTTCGCAGATGACACTGTTGGCCGGGTCTTGTGGGTCGCCCACCACCTGGGAATAGAGTCGCCCACCCATGCGATGACTGGCCTCCACGACCACGGGATGCAAACCCATGCGCAGGGCTTCATAAGCCGCGACAAGGCCGGCTACGCCAGCCCCCACGATCAATACCTTACTGCCGTGGGCACTGCTGGAAACCTGCGCCAGCGCCGTCCCGTTGCTGGCCGCCTGGTTGAGGAAACGGGCGTAGTGAAAAGGGAAATCGGGGATAAGCGCGGTGACATCATTGCTCAGTAAGCGCGTAGCGCCTTTGGTACGGGAAGGTATAGCAGACATGTCGAGCATCCTTGGCTGAAAAAAGGACGTCCACCTACTGCTCTATTACGAAGGGCGACAACGACGCGTTCGAGCATCAGCGTAGAAGATTGTAGGAATTGGCTCTATACCACTTGGAAATAAGAAAGCCTATTGTCAGCCAAACCTCACCTACGCAAGGTTTTGCACAGTCAGTTCAGAGATTCCTGAAGTGATTATTTGCAATTACAGATTCAACCGTACGTTTGCTTGTAAGACTCTTCAACGATCACTCAATAATAAACAGACCGTGAAGCCTATGAACTTGCCCTGCGACCAAGCGGCAGCTCCCCGTCCCGCGCTGAAAATAGAAACCCGTTCCATCGATTATGTGCCGCGCAACGAACGCCACGGCAAGGTCTGGCATCAGGCGCCGTTCTGGTTCACCGGCAACTTCGTACTCACCACCATGGTTACCGGTTTTACCGGCGCCGCATTGGGGCTGAGCCTGGTATACGCAATCCTGGCGATTGTCATCGGCGTATGCCTTGGCACGTTCGCCATGGCCTTCCACGCCAACCAGGGACCACGTATGGGCTTGCCACAGATGATCCAGTCGCGGGCGCAATTCGGCCTGCGCGGAGCCATCGTCCCTTTTATCGCGGTGGTCTTCGTGTACATCGGTTTTAACGTGTTCAACGTGATTCTGGCGACCGACGCCATCAATACCGTGCTGCCCGGCAACCGGGCACCGTGGTATGCCTTGATGATTATCCTGGCAGTGGTGATCGCGGTGATCGGCCATGACCTGTTGCACACCGTGCAACGCTGGCTGACCTACCTGATGATCAGCGTGTTCGCGGTCCTCACGGTCGCTGCCGTAATGACCCTGCAGGCCGACACGGCGGTGGCCGACGCACATTTTTCCTGGTCGGCCTTCCTGATCCAGCTTTCGGCCGCTGCCGGTTACCAGATCAGCTACGCCGTCTACGTTTCGGACTACTCGCGCTACCTGCCCCATAACACGCCGTCACGCAGTGTCATTGCCTGGACCTACCTGGGCGCTGCCGGCTCGGCGCTGTGGCTGATGTCGCTGGGCGCCTTTCTCGCCTCTGCACTACCCTCGCCGGATGCCATCAGTAGCGTGCAGGCGGTGGGCAACCAACTGCTTCCGGGGTTTGGCACCTTTACCGTATTGATCGCAGTCCCCGCGCTGGTGGGTATCATGGCGGTCAACTGCTATGGCGCGATGCTCACCGGGATCAGTGCCATTGACGGCTTTGTGCCGATCAAACCACGGATCAAGAGCCGAATCGTCGGGATAAGCCTGGTGGCCGCAGTCATTTTTGTGATCGCCTTGAGCATCCCCGAAAGTTACCTGAGCAGCTTCAACACCTTCGTCCTCTTGATGCTGTATTTCCTTGTGCCTTGGACAGCAGTGAACCTGGCGGATTTCTACGCGGTACGAAAAGGGCGCTACGCAATCAGCGACATTTTCAACCCGGCCGGAATCTATGGTCGCTGGTCGAGCGCAGGGCTCATTGCATATTTCCTCGGCCTGGCGGCGATGGTTCCGTTCATGTCGCTGGGTTTCTATCAGGGGCCGATCAGCGTGATGCTGGGCGGCGCCGATATTGCGTTCATCGTCGGCCTGGCGATCGCGGCGGGGGTGTACTGCACAATGAGTCGCCACCGCGACCACGCCACCGAAGCGCGCGCCGTACAAGCCAGTGAGCGAGCGTTGGAAGAGGCCTTGCCATGACACCGCTACGCGTCGTTTGTCATCAATTGGCGCCGCGTATCGGCGATACCCGCTATAACAGGGCGCTGACCGAGCACGCGATTCGCGCCGCAGCCGACCGAGACGCCCAGGTAATCGTGCTGCCGGAACTGGTCCAGAGCGGCTATACGTTCACGGACCGGGAGGAAGCCCACAGCGTCTCCGAGACTCTCGACGGCCCGACCTTGGGCCTGTGGAAAAACCTGGGACGTGAGCTGGAGATCATTATCGTCGCAGGCTTCTGCGAGCGTCTGAGCGCGGGCCGGGTTGCCAACAGTGCCGCACTGATCGAGCCTTCGGGGCGGATGACGGTGTATCGCAAGGCCCACCTGTGGGACCGCGAAAAACTAATCTTTACCCCCGGCGAAGCCCCACCTCCGGTGGTCGACACTGCCGTTGGACGAATAGGCATGATGATCTGTTACGACCTGGAGCTGCCCGAGTGGGTACGCCTGGCAGCGCTGGCGCGGGCCGACCTGCTCTGCGCCCCGGTGAACTGGCCGGACGGCCCGCGGCCCGTGGGTGAGCGGCCGGCGGAGATCGTGCGGGTCCAGGCGAATGCGGCGGTCAACCGCATGTTCATCGCTGCGTGCGACCGCCATGGCGAAGAGCGTGGGGTCAACTGGGTCGGCGGCTCAGTCATTGTCGACGCCGATGGCTACCCGCTGGCCGGACCAGCCGCCCATCCGACGGAACAGCAGTTGGTCGCTGACCTGCCACTGGCCCAGGCTCGGCACAAGTCAATCAGCGACCACAACCACGTTCACCAGGACCGTCGACCGGGCTTGTACTGAGTATCAAAACTCGATGCGCACATCCCCTTTCGGCACACTGCAGCACGACAGAATGTAGCCTTCAGCCTCGTCTTCTTCGGTAATCCCGCCGTTGTGCTCCATCTCCACTTCGCCGCCCAGTTTCATCACCTTGCACGTACCGCAGATGCCCATGCCGCAGGCCTTGGGGATCAGCAGGCCGAGCTTGGCCGCCGCGGCATGCACCGTTTCTCCCGGCGCCACGCGAATGCTTTTGCCGGACGCGATAAATTCCACTTGATGCAGGTCTGCCAGGTCGATCTCCGGCGCATCCGCCGCTTGCTCGGCCTGCTCCACCGCATCGGCACGGGCTTCGGGCGGTGTCGCGCCAAAGGACTCTTCGTGATAACGGGTCATGTCGAAACCGGCGACTTCCAGCAGGCGCTTCACAGCATTCATGTACGGCGTAGGGCCGCAGCAGAACACTTCGCGCTCCAGGAAGTCCGGCACCATCAGCTCCAGCATCTTGTGGTTCAGATAGCCGCGATACCCGGCCCATGGCTCACCCAGGCCGTGTTTTTCGCAAATCAGGTGCAGGCTGAAGTTGTCGATCCGCGACGCCATGTGCTCCAGCTCGCGGTGATAGATGATGTCCTTGGGCGAGCGGGCGCTGTGGATAAAGGTCATGTCGACGTTCGCGTTGGTGTCATAGAACCAGCGCGCCATGGACATCACCGGCGTAATTCCAACGCCGCCGCTGAGGTACAGCACTTTCGGGCTCGGGAAGTCGATGGCATTGAACAGCCCGACCGGGCCGTGCACCGCCAGCTCCTGGCCTTCGTGCAAAGTGTCGTGCAGCCAATTGGAGACACGGCCGCCCGGCACACGCTTGATGGTCACCGAAAAGCTGTAAGGCACCGACGGTGAGCTGGAAATCGTGTACGAACGCATGATCGGCTGGCCTTCGATTTCCAGCTCCAGAGTGACGAATTGCCCTGGCTTGAAAAAGAACAGGATCGGCTGATCGGCCATGAAGCAGAAGGTGCGCACATCCCAGGTTTCCTGGATGACTTTGACGCAGCGGACGATGTGCCGACCATTGGCCCAGGTCTGGGTGGTTACCGGATTCAGGAAATTATTGGACATGTTGTTCTCCACCGCCGACGTCGGCCTTATGGTGGCGATTCTGCGTAACGCGAGAACCACCCATTTACCTATCTGCGACATTCACATACTTACGGCGACCAGCCCCCAAAGACAGGGGCTTGCGCGTCGGGATCAGATTGGGCCATGTCGCCCATGGATAAGGTTCGACGTTACGCCGGGCCCACACTCGCTCCCAACAAAGACGCGTTCTTTACGCCTTGCACAGCACCAACCGTAGCCACTATTCGCCGGCCACACAGAATGGCCATGAGGACACACACGATGGACGTCACCGCAACCTTAAGCTTGGGCGATCCGCTGGAACCCGCACGCAAGGCCACCGCGCAAATGCTGCAAGAGCGCGAGCGCACTTTTTCACTGCCGCAGCCGTTCTACTCTGATGAGCGGTTGTTTGATATCGACATGCAGGAGATCTTCCAGAAAGAGTGGTTGATCGCCGGCATGACCTGCGAAATCCCCGCCAAGGGCAACTACCTGACCCTGCAAGTGGGCAAGAACCCTATCATCGTCATCCGTGGCGCCGACGGCGTGGTGCATGCGTTCCACAACGTCTGCCGCCACCGTGGCTCGCGCTTGTGCACCAGCGACAAGGGCAAGGTCGCCAAATTGGTGTGCCACTACCACCAGTGGACCTACGAGCTGGACGGCCGCCTGCTGTTCGCCGGCACCGAGATGGGCGCCGATTTCGACATGAAGCAGTACGGCCTCAAGCCGGTGAACGTGAAGACTGCTGGTGGCTACATCTTTATCAGCCTGGCCGAAAACCCACCGGCCATCGATGACTTCCTGTCGACGCTCAACCATTACATGGAGCCCTACGACATGGAGAACACCAAGGTGGCGATCCAGACCACCTTGTTCGAAAAAGCCAACTGGAAGCTGGTGCTGGAAAACAACCGCGAATGCTACCACTGCAACGCGTCACACCCCGAACTGCTGAAAACCCTGCTGGAGTGGGACGACGTTACCGACCCGCGTGCCGACCAGGCGTTCAAGGATCACGTGGCTGCTTCTGCTGCCGCCTGGGACGCCGAGAAGATCCCTTACGCCCACGCCAGCTTCGGCCTGCGTAACCGCATCGTGCGCATGCCACTGCTCAAGGGCACTGTGTCGATGACCCTGGACGGCAAGCAGGGCTGCGCCAAACTGATGGGCCGCATCAAGAACCCGGACCTGGGCTCGATGCGCATCCTGCACCTGCCGCACTCCTGGAACCACTGCATGGGCGACCACATCATTGTGTTCACCGTGTGGCCCATCAGCGCCCAGGAAACCATGGTTACCACCAAGTGGATCGTGCACAAGGACGCCGTGGAAGGCGTGGACTACGACGTGGAACGCATGCGCCAGGTGTGGGATGCCACCAACGACCAGGACCGCCGCCTGGCCGAAGAAAACCAGCGCGGGATCAACTCCACCGCTTACCAACCCGGCCCGTACTCCAAGACCTATGAGTTTGGCGTGGTGAATTTTGTGGATTGGTACAGCGAGCGCATGCTGAGCAACCTGGGTGCGGCGCCGGCGCCTTATCTTAAAGGCGTAGCTGCTCACGAATAACGCTTGTTTGGGAGCGGGCTTACCCGCGATGGCATGGTGTCTGTCAAAGTCTGTATTGGCTGATAGACCGCTATCGCAGGCAAGCCAGCTCCCACATTTGGACAGATTAGCTGTTCAAAATTCGATCAGCTCCGATACAGCCCTTTACCACCCTGCCCTCCAGCCTTTACCCAACAACTTATCCACAAAGCCACCCACAGCAATTGTGGGCAAGTGCGTCGTGGACGAAAATTAAATCAAGAAAATCCGTGACTTATTCAAACTTCCAGGTTTCAGCTCAAGCTGTTCATTTATTGACCAAACCTCCAAGAGCCTTGTTTGGCGTGGCTTGCAGCGGTAAGCGAACACCTTATCCACAGATGCACCAACAGACTTTGGGGGCAACTTTGTCCGGGTTGTGGAAAAGCCTTTGAAACCCTCATAAATCGGGGATATCAAGCAGTTTAAAAGGCAAAAATTTAGGATTTGATCAATTTTCAACCAGCCTCGTGAAAGCCACGTTTTATATGGCCTGTAGCGGATAGCGAACATCTTATCCACAAAAGCGCCAACAGACTTTGGGGGCAAGTCGAGGCCTCAAGCTGATGAAAACCCGAGCAAAAACCGCAAGTTAGGTTGGTTGTTTTTCGTACAGAGGGCTGCAGAGCTTGATACACCGGGCTTGTGGACACCCGCGAACAGGTTATCCACAGGCGGATCAACAGGCACTGTGGGTAAGCCCAAGATAAAACAGGAAAATGTGGAAGCGGGCTTGCCCGCGATTGCAATACGTCAACGGATGCATGGGTTGCTGACCCACCGATATCGCAGGCAAGCCAGCTCCCACAAGGTTTGGTGGTGGTCAGGGTTCAGCGTACGACGCCCTCTTCTACCAGAAGCTTGAGAATCGCTTGCGCGCCCTCTTCAGCGCTCACGCCCTTGAGCACCTGCCCACCGCCGCCACTGGCCTTGGCCGTTGCGGCCTTCATACGGTCGGCACCACTCTTGGCCTTGATCACCTTGAGGCGCTTTGGCCGTGGCTTGGCCGGTTGCAACAGTGCGCCTGTGAATAACTCGTCGTGTTCAATCTCAACGTCATGGGCGGCCAGTTCACCCCGTTGCGCCGGGCCGTAGGCGCTCTGGCGTGGCTTGGGCGCGGCGTTATCCACCGTCGCCAGAAACGGCAGGCGCACTTTCAAGCGCCGCCGCTGGCCACGTGGCAATGCCTGCAGCACATGGGCCACGCCGCCCTCGATGGACTCCACCTGCGCCAACCCGACGATCAGCGGCCAGCCCAACTGCTCGGCCAGCAGGAACGGCAACATACCCGAGCCTTCACCGGTTTCTGCCTGGCTGCCCGTGAGCACCACTTGGGCTCCCGCATCGCGCAGATAGTCGCTCAATACCGGCAACGCATCGGCGCCCGCCGGTTGTTCCAGTACCTGCAGTTGCGGCAGGCCCATGCCCAGGTAGCTGCGCAGGGTCGGTTCGGCGATGTTGCCGGCGTGCAGCACCTGCAATTTATCCCCAGCCAGTTGCAGCCCCAGCTCAACCGCGCGCGCATCCTGCTCGGCGCGGCGTGGACGCCCGGAGGTGGGGTGAGCACCGATGGACACCAGGCTGAATACAGTGTTCGTCATGGTCATATCCTCAGGCTGCATCGCGCTTGGCGCCGTTGCGGTAGGCCTCGACCGCATCGATCAAGGCTTGCAGAATCGCGGCGCTTTCGCCGATCACCGACAGGTCGGCACGCTTGATCATGTCGCAGCCCGGGTCGAGGTTGATCGCCACCACCTTGTCGCAGGCACCGATGCCTTGCAGGTGCTGGATCGCCCCGGAAATGCCCACCGCCACGTACACCCGCGCAGTCACCCAGGTGCCGCTGGCGCCGACCTGGCGATCACGCGCCATGAAGCCATCGTCCACTGCCACCCGCGAGGCGCCTTCAGTAGCGCCCAGGGCCGCGGCGGTCTGGTGGAACAGCGCCCAATCCTTCACGCCGTTGCCACCGGAGAAAATGAACTCTGCCTCGGCCATCGGAATCGCTGCCGGATCGACCGCCACCGCGCCGAGGTCTTCGATACGCGGCAGACTGCGCGCCAGGCTTGTGGATAACTCCACGGGCAAGACTTCGTGGCGGGTCTCGCTGACCGGGTCGGCACATTCGGCGGCGGCGAGGATCAGACGGGGCAACGGTCGCGCCAGGTCTTCCTGGCCGGCACCGGCACGGCCGATGCATTCCTCGCCCTTGATCTGCCACACCCGCGTCGCCGGGCGCTCCTTGAGGCTGGCGGCAAAGCGCCGCCCCAGCTCACCACCACCGCTGCGGCTGTCTGGCAGCAACCAGTGGCGCGGGCTGAATTGGTTATCCACAGCGCGCAGGCCCTGCACGCGTTGCTCCGGTGCATAACCCTCGAACTCATGCCCCTCCAGCACCAGCAGTCGGTCGACGCCGGCCGTGGCAAAGGCGCTTTCCTTGTGTTCACCGAACACCACCGCCAACACCGCGCCGTCATTGCCGGCCAGTTGGCGCGCCAAGCCAAGCAGGTCACGGTCGTGGCTGCTCAGACGGCCACCGACCATGTCCGGCACCACGTTGATGTAGAACGCCGGGGTCGGCACCTGATGCAGCGGCAATTGCACTTGCACTGCCGCGCTGCGCTTGGCCGCGCCGCCCTGCTGGGCACCGCTGCGGTCGATGCGCTTGATGCCGTTGGGCCCGATAAAACCGACACCATGCACGTTTTTGCGAATGATGCCGTTGGGCCCCATCCAGCTGTGTTGCACTGGCTGCATCGCCGCGTGCAACGGGTGCAGGCGGTTACGGGCGATCCATTCGGCCCGGGGGTCGCGGCGGATAATATCGCTCATCAGTGCACCTCCGCAGGTTCACGCTTGACGGGAGCTTTGGTCGGCGCGGCGTCTTCAAGCAACGCGTCGGCTACCAGTTCGGCGATGTCCTTGATCAACGGGCGCGGTTCGACCACGCCTTCAAGCATCGCGGTGCATTGCGGGCAACCCACGGCCACCAGTTCGGCACCGGTCTCGCGAATGTCGTCCATGCGCATATCGGGGATACGTTGCTTGCCGGGGATGTCGGTGATCGGCGCACCGCCACCGCCACCGCAGCAGCGTGAACGGAAGCCCGAGCGTTGCATTTCCTTGACCTCGATACCCAACGCCTTTAGCACTTGGCGCGGCGCCTCGTATTCGCCGTTGTAGCGGCCCAGGTAGCAGGGGTCGTGGTAAGTCACGCTGTTGCCTTTGTGCTGGCCCAGGTTCAGCGCGCCCTCGCCGATCAGCTCGGCCATGAAGGTGCTGTGGTGCTGCACGCGGTAGTTGCCGTTGAAGGCGCCGTATTCGTTTTTCAGCACATGGAAGCTGTGCGGATCGCAGGTGACGATGCGCTTGAAGCTGTACTTGGCCAGGGTCTGGATATTGCGCGTGGCCAGCAACTGGAATGTCGCTTCGTCACCGAGGCGCCGCGCCACGTCACCGCTGTCGCGTTCTTCCAGGCCGAGCACGGCGAAATCGACCTTGGCGGCCTTGAGCACTTTGACGAAAGCGCGCAGGGTGCGTTGGTTGCGCATGTCGAAAGCGCCGTCGCCGACCCAGAACAGCACATCGCAACTGCCTTTGTCGCTGAGCAACGGCAGGTTCAGGTCTGCCGCCCAGTTCAGGCGGCCACCAGGGGCAAACCCGCCGGGGTTGTCGGTAGCGATCAGGTTCTCCAGGACTTCGGCGCCCTTGTTCGGCGTGGCGCCTTTTTCCAGGGTGAGGTGGCGACGCATGTCGACGATGGCGTCCACGTGCTCGATCATCATCGGGCATTCTTCCACGCAGGCGCGGCAGGTGGTGCACGACCACAGGGTCTCGGCGTCCACCAGGCCGTTGACGATCGGCTGGTGCGGGTTGCCGCCGTGTTCGCCCACCGGTTTGCCGGGGTACGGGCTGCCGGCGAACTTGGCATCGGTGCCACCGGCCAAACCGACCACCATGTCCTGGATGAGTTTTTTCGGGTTCAGTGGCTGGCCCGCGGCAAACGCCGGGCACGCCGCTTCGCACTTGCCGCACTGCACGCAGGCGTCGAAGCCGAGCAGTTGGTTCCAGGTGAAGTCCTTGGGTTTTTCCACGCCCAGTGGCGCGGTTTTATCGCTCAGGTCCAAGGGTTTCAAACCGGTGGAGCGGCCGCCGCCAAAGCGTTCGGCGCGGCGGTGCCAGGCCAGGTGCAGGGCACCGGCGAAGGCGTGTTTCATCGGCCCGCCCCAGGTCATGCCGAAGAACATTTCGGACACGCCCCACAACACGCCCACGCTCAGCAATGCCGCGAGCAGCCAGCCGCCGAAATCGGCGGGCAGAATCCCGGCCACCGGCAAGGTCACCAGGAAGAAGCTCACCGAGAAGGCCATCAGGCTTTTCGGCAGGCGCATCCACGGGCCTTTCGACAGGCGAGCAGGCGGATTGCGGCGGCGCAGGTACATGAAGATCGCGCCGACAAACATCAATGTCGACGCCAGCAGCAGGGCATAACCAAGAATGCGGCTCTGCAGGCCGAAACCGTGCACCACAATCGCCAGCAGCGCCGACAGCACAAAGCCCAGCGCCGTCGCTACGTGGGTGTTGGCGATGTATTTGTCACGGGCGACCACGTGGTGCAGGTCGACCATGTAGCGCTTGGGCATGGCCAAGAGGCCACCCAGCAGGTCGACTTTGGACGCGCGGCCACGGCGCCACATGTTCACCCGGCGCAAGGCGCCGAGGACGGCGAGGCCCAGGGCGGCAAACAAGAGAATAGGCAGCAAGGTATTCAACATGGTGAAGCTCCCACGAAGATCGTTCCCACGCTCTGCGTGGGAATGCATCCTGTGACGCTCTGCGTCACGACCTTAAAAGCAGACGCGGAGCGTCCAGGGCGGCATTCCCACGCAGAGCGTGGGAACGATCAGGTGCGTCAGAAATCCTTGCACAAGCGCAGGGCGTCATAGATGGCGGCGTGGGTATTGCGCTGGGCCACACAGTCACCAATGCGGAACAGCAAGTACCCCTCGCCCGCCTCGCTCAGGCATGGCTGCGGCTTGATCGCAAACAGCGCTTCAACGTCGATCTGGCCCTTGTTGCGCGAACCTTCCTTGAGCCCGTAGTAAATGGCCTCGTCCGGACGCACGCCGTTCTCCACCACGACCTGGTCGACCACCCGCTCCTCTTTGGCGCCGGTGTATTCGTTCTCCAGCACGGCCACCAGCTTGTCGCCCTCGCGGTAGACCTTTTCCAGCATCATGTCGCCGGTCATGATCACTTCCTTGGGGTACATGCTGCGGTAGTACGTGGGGAACGACGTACCGCCGATTGCCACGCCCGGCTTGATGTCGTCGGTGACGATCTCCACCTGGCTGCCTTTGTCGGCCAGGAAGTCGGCTACCGACATCCCGGTGAATTCACAGATGGTGTCGTACACCAGCACGTTCTTGCCCGGCGCAACCTTGCCGTCGAGCACGTCCCAACTGCTCACTACCAAGCCTTCGGCGGCGCCCCAGTGTTCGTTCTGCTCGATGAACGGGTGCCCGCCCACCGCCAGCACCACCACGTCCGGACGCACGTCCAGGATGGTCTCGGCATCGGCTGCAACACCCAGGCGCAGGTCGACTTTCAAACGCGCCAGCTCCAATTGATACCAACGGGTGATACCGGCGATCTGGTCACGCTGCGGCGCTTTCGATGCCGTGGTGATTTGCCCGCCGATAAACTCCTTTTTCTCGAACAGCGTCACGTCGTGGCCACGTTCAGCCGCCACGCGCGCGGCTTCCATTCCGGCCGGGCCGGCCCCCACCACAACCACCTTGCGCTTGGGCCCGGTGGACTTCTCGATGATGTGCGGCACGCCCATGTATTCACGGGAGGTCGCAGCGTTCTGGATGCACAACACATCCAGGCCCTGGTACTGGCGGTCGATGCAGTAGTTGGCGCCCACGCACTGCTTGATCTGGTCGATCTGGCCCATCTTGATCTTGGCGATCAGGTGCGGGTCGGCGATGTGCGCACGGGTCATGCCGACCATGTCCACATAGCCGCCTTCCAGAATGCGCGTGGCCTGGTTCGGGTCCTTGATGTTCTGCGCGTGCAGCACCGGAACCTTGACCACTTCCTTGATGCCGGCCGCCAGGTGCAGGAACGGCTCCGGCGGGTAGCTCATGTTCGGGATGACGTTGGCCAGGGTGTTGTGGGTGTCGCAACCCGAGCCCACCACGCCGATGAAATCGAGCATGCCGGTGTCATCGTAGTACTTGGCGATTTGCTTCATGTCCTCGTGGGACAAGCCGTCCGGGTGGAACTCGTCACCGCACAGGCGCATGCCCACGCAGAAGTCATCCCCCACTTCGGCACGCACGGCCTTCAACACTTCCAGGCCGAACTTCATGCGGCCCTCGAAGCTGCCGCCCCACTCGTCGGTACGCTTGTTGACCCGCGGGCTCCAGAACTGGTCGATCATGTGCTGGTGCACGGCCGACAATTCCACCCCGTCCAGGCCACCGGCCTTGGCCCGACGCGCAGCCTGGGCGTAGTTGCCGATCACACGCCAGATTTCTTCTGGCTCGATGGTCTTGCAGGTGGCACGGTGCACCGGCTCACGCACGCCGGACGGCGACATCAGGGTCGGCCAGTTGAAGCCGTCCCAACGCGAGCGCCGGCCCATGTGGGTAATCTGGATCATGATCTTGGCGCCATGCTTGTGCATGGCATCGGCCAGATTCTGGAAGTGCGGGATGATGCGGTCGGTGGACAGGTTCACCGACGCCCACCATTCCTGCGGGCTGTCGATGGCCACCACGGAGGAGCCACCGCAGATCGCCAGGCCAATACCGCCCTTGGCTTTCTCTTCGTAGTACTTCACATAGCGGTCGGTGGTCATGCCGCCGTCGGTGGCATACACCTCGGCATGCGCAGTGCTGAGCACCCGGTTGCGGATGGTCAGTTTGCCGATCTGGATCGGCTGGAACATTGCTTCGAAAGCCATGGCACGGTCCTCGGCTTACAACGGTTTGACGGTGAACAAACCATCATCGTGGCCCTCTTCGGAGCCTCCGTAGACTTGTTCGGCGACAGTGCGAATCTTGCTGCCACGCGCTTGAAGGATCTGGTCCATGGCGCCGGCAAACCAGCCGGTGAACATGTAGTCCACCTTGCGGCCGACCTTGCCGTACACGTAGACGAACGCCGAGTGTTCCAGCTTGACGCTAGCGGTGCCTTTATCCAGGTCGATGTCCTGGATCTTGAACAGGCCCCAGCCGCGTTGCGACAGGCGCTTCATGTAGTGCTCGAACACCGCGACGCCTTCCAGGCCGTGGCATTCAGCTTCTTTTTCACACCAGTGCCAGGCGGATTTGTAGCCGGCCTTGTAGAGGATCTCGGCGTAGGCATCAGCGCCCAGTACTTCTTCGATACCCATGTGGTTGTTGACGAAGAAATGACGCGGCACGTACAGCATCGGCAGGGCGTCGGAGGTCCAGACACCGGTTTCGCTGTCGACTTCAATTGGCAATTGCGGGGCGATCTTGGCCATGGAAACTTAACTCCAGAAAATTCGTTTTGATGCCCGCCACGCGGATGGCGGCGGGTGAAGGATTAAGCGAGCAGTGGCTTATTCGCCCCAGACGTCCTTGAGCACGTTGACCCAGTTCTCGCCCATGATCTTGCGCACCACGCGCTCGCTGTGGCCGCGCTTGAGCAGGGTCTCGGTGAGGTTGGGGAACTCACCCACGGTGCGGATGCCAAGCGGGTTGATGATCTTGCCGAAGCTGGTCAGGCGGCGGGCGTAACCCTTGTCATGGGTGAGCATTTCGAAGAAATCCTGGCCATGGCCCTGGGTGAAGTCGGTGCCGATGCCGATCGCGTCTTCGCCGACGATGTTCATGGTGTATTCGATGGCTTCGGCGTAGTCGTCGATGGTCGAGTCGATGCCCTTGGCCAGGAACGGCGCGAACATGGTCACGCCGACAAAACCGCCATGGTCGGCGATGAACTTCAGCTCTTCATCGGACTTGTTGCGCGGGTGTTCTTTAAGCCCGGACGGTAGGCAGTGGGAGTAGCACACCGGCTTTTTCGATTCGAGGATGACCTCTTCGCTGGTCTTGGAGCCCACGTGTGACAGGTCGCACATGATGCCGACGCGGTTCATCTCGGCGACGATCTCGCGACCGAAACCCGACAGGCCGCCATCACGCTCGTAGCAGCCGGTGCCCACCAGGTTCTGGGTGTTGTAGCACATCTGCACCACCCCCACGCCGAGCTGCTTGAAGATCTCGACATAGCCGAGCTGGTCCTCAAAGGCATGGGCATTCTGGAAGCCGAAGATGATGCCGGTCTTGCCCTGCTCCTTGGCGCGGCGGATGTCGGCGGTGGTTTTCACCGGGATCACCAGGTCGCTGTTCTCACGGATCAGGGTCTGGCTGGCGACAATGTTATTGATCGTGGCCTGGAAGCCTTCCCACACCGACACCGTGCAGTTGGCGGCGGTGAGGCCACCTTTGCGCATGTCTTCGAACAGGTCGCGGTTCCACTTGGCAATAATCAGACCGTCGATAACGATGCTGTCGGCGTGCAACTCGGCTGGGCTCATCAGGCGTCCCCTTATTGGCGATTCATGCGCCGAATCGTCTGCCGGCGCTTTGGGGCCAGCATATGCCCAGGGACCGACGGAGCCGGGTGCAAAAACGACAGGGGAATTGCCGAAAGCGTCAATCCGCGACAAAGCCTGCGAAGACAGGCCCCACGGTCGGCTGTTCTTTGTCTTACGCTTGAGCCAGAATTGCGCATCACGTGATATGAGACGGCGCAATGAAATCGATTTTCCTGGCTTTGGCACTCATCGCAACCACCGCCCACGCGGCCGAAGACACCGACAGCACGCCGTGCGACGGTATCGAGAACGACCAGCAAACCTTGGAATGCGCCACCTACAACAAGACCACCGCCGAGCAATTGCTCAAAGATAACTATCAGGGGTTGCTGGAGCGCATGGGTTCGACCTACGGCAGCGACAAGACCAAACTGGCGGACATTACCGCTCGTCTGAAGGATGCGCAGCAAAAGTGGGAAAAACTGCGCGACGCCGATTGTGCAGTGGACACCTTCCCGGCAGTGACCGGCACCAAGGCCTATGCGATTGCGCACAACGACTGCCTGGCGCGGATGAGTGATGAGCGGTCGGAGTTTTTGGAGTCAATTGGGCAGGAGTGATTCATTAAGCCCGATTAGCTGACTAAACCAACCACGAGGACCTTCTGGCGTCTCGGAAATGACTTCGTTTCCATCTCTCAAGGATGAGTTATCACCATGCAATGGTTTCCTACCCCACCCACTGACAATCTATACAAATTCTTCGCTATTTCCGGCCTATTGATGCTGGGCGGGGCGCTGTTTGTAATCTTTGCGCTGGCTTACCTGGATTACCGGACAGAGCGTGAAACAGATGATTCGCTCTACCATTTTTCAAGCCAGCAGAATCAACAACAATTTAGAAACCGCATCACCGCGATCAAGAACCTCGAACCGAAAAAGGATTTGATTGCGCATCTGTCAGACAAGTTGAATAACGATCTGGAATTCTTGACTAACGCGTTGAAGGTTCAGACAGAAATAGATGTCGGCTACAAGGCAAGAACGCCCGACACACTCGATCTCGTATTCGATTTCGTCCAAGCCCGAGAAACATTCTCTTTGGTCGCTGGCCTTATATATATTGTCATTGCCGCGTGCTTGACGGTTTTCGGCATCAGTTGCTGGCGCAAAAAAGTCCAAATCCCCGGTGAGCGCTTGAATGAGCTTGACGAAGAAATCAAGAAAGCCAGTTTGTTAAAGTTGCAACTTGAAATCGCTCAAATGCAGCCCATGAGTGACACAGTAAAAAGGCTATTTGAACTTGGCGACCTCATGCGTCCGGCCAAGTAATTCAAATCATCAAGCCTTGCCAACGCTGACGGAGAATTTTATGCAAACTTGCGGCATCGAAATCAAAGGCAGCGAAGCCATCATCGCCGTCGCCTCCCTGAACAACCAGGCGCTGACCCACGTCGCCCTGGCCACCAAGAAAATCGCCCTTGAAGACGACGACGAAGCAGCCAACGTCAAAGCCTTTGCCGCCCAGGTGAAGGCGTTCGTACAGGCGAACGCCATTACCCGTATCGCGATCAAGAAACGCAGTAAAAAAGGCGAGTTCGCCGGTGGCCCGACGACGTTCAAGATCGAAGGGGTGTTTCAGTTGCTGGATGGGGTGGAGGTGACGCTGCTGTCGCCGCAGACCATCAATGCACAGAACAAGAAGCACACCTTCGATCTGCCCGCGACGCTGAACAAGTACCAGCATGAAGCCTACAAGGCGGCATGCTCGGCCCTGCTGAAAAAGTAAGCTACACCACAACTCAACGTGGGAGGGGCGGTGCGATGACGGTGTTATCGCGGCGCGATTAAAGGAGTTTTATACCCAATTATGGAAACGACTATAAATTATAGCCCCCACTATAATTGACTAAAAAACGATCAAACCACCTCCCGTCGCCGATCCTCCCGCGGGCATTTGGCAAACCTTGCGCGATAGCTCCTGGTGAAATACGACGGAGACTCAAACCCGCACGCAATACTCACTTCCAGCACGCTCATGTCGCTCTGGCGCAGCAGTTTGCGGGCTTTTTCCAGGCGCAGGCCCAGGTAGAAATTACTGGGGGTGTCGTTCAGGTGCAGGCGAAACAGCCGCTCCAGTTGGCGTCGGGTGACCTTGATCGTTTCGGCCAGGGCCAAGGTGCTCAGGGGCGGTTCGGTGTGCTGTTCCATTTCGCCGATCACCTGCACCAGTTTCTTGTTATTGATGCCGTAGCGCGTGGCGATCTGCATGCGCTGGTGGTCCTTGCGCGGGCGGATGCGGCCGAGTACGAATTGCTCGGAAACCTGGATCGCCAGTTCCGGGCCGTGGGCCTGAGCGATGAGATCGAGCATCAAATCGATGGACGCGGTGCCGCCGGCGCAGGTGATGCGGCGCCGGTCGATTTCGAACAGTTCCTGGGTCACGCTCAGGTGCGGATAGGCCTCCTTGAAGGCGTCGATGGCTTCCCAGTGCAAGGTCAGGCGGTGGCCGTCAAGCAGGCCCGCCTCGGCCAGCACGCAGGCGCCGGTGTCGATGGCACCGAGGGTCACACCCTCATGGTCGAGGCGGCGCAGCCAATGCTCCAGGGCGGGCGTGGCGAACTGCAGGGGTTCGAAGCCGGCCACCACCAGTAAGGTCGCGCCTTTTTTCAACGGTTCCAGCGCGGCATCGGCGTTGACCGACATGCCGTTGCTCGCCAGTACCGCGCCGCCATCGGCACTCAAGATGTGCCAGCGGTACAGCTCGCCGCGAAAGCGATTGGCCACGCGCAACGGTTCCAGCGCGGAGATAAAACCGAGGGCCGAGAACCCCGGCATCAGCAAGAAATAGACATCCTGGGACATGGTGGCGCTCTCGTCGTACGGGCAGCGTGCTCACTGTGATACGCCAGTTCAACCGGCCATTCAAGAGCCCAGGTCGCTGCAGTGCAAGAGTGGGTCGCCGCCGTGCGCTTTGCGGGGCGCCAAGCTGCGTAACGTGATCCCACGGCGCACAAAGACGCCGGCACCCACAATAACGACTGCCGAGGGCTCCACCCATGAACCGACTGATCAGCCGCTGCGTACTTGCACTCAGCGCCAGCGCCATTTTGAGCACTAACGCCCTGGCAGCGGATGCCGCTTCATGCCAGAACGTACGCATGGGCGTGGTCAACTGGACCGACGTCATCGCCACCAGCGCCATGGCCCAGGTGCTGCTCGACGGCCTCGGCTACAAAACCAAACAAACCAGCGCCTCGCAGCAAATCATCTTTGCCGGTATACGTGATCAGCGCCTGGACCTGTTCCTTGGCTACTGGAACCCGCTGATGACCCAAACCATCACGCCGTTCGTCGACGCCAAGCAAGTCAAGGTCCTCGAAAAACCCAGCCTGGAAGACGCCCGCGCCACCCTCGCAGTGCCGACTTATCTGGCGGACAAGGGCCTGAAAACCTTTGCCGACATCGCCAGGTTCGAGAAAGAGCTGGGCGGCAAGATTTATGGCATCGAGCCGGGCTCGGGCGCCAATACGCAGATCAAGGCGATGATCGCCAAGAACCAGTTTGGCCTGGGCAAGTTCCAGTTGGTGGAATCCAGCGAAGCCGGCATGTTGGCGGCCGTAGACCGTGCCGTGCGCCGCAAGGAAGCCGTGGTGTTCTTTGGTTGGGCACCGCACCCGATGAACGTCAATGTGGCGATGACTTACCTCACCGGCAGCGAAGACGCCCTGGGCCCGAACGAAGGCATGGCCACCGTGTGGACCGTGACCGCGCCGGCCTACGCCGAGCAGTGCCCCAACGTGCATAAGCTGCTGACCAACCTGACGTTCACCGCCGCCGACGAGAGCCGCATGATGCAACCGCTGCTGGACCACAAGGACGCCATCGAATCCGCCAAGCAGTGGCTCAAGGATCACCCGCAAGACCAGGCGCGCTGGCTGGAGGGTGTGACCACCTTCGACGGCAAACCGGCTGCTGCCAACCTGCAATTGACCACGAAATAACCCATCCAGATCACCGCTTCGCAACCCCTGAAGGTTGCGAACGGCGCCCTGCGCCTTGAAATCACCCGCCTGTAAGGAACCGCCTCATGAACCACGACGTCATCATCACCTGCGCACTCACCGGTGCTGGCGACACGACCGCCAGAAGCCCCCACGTGCCGGTCACCCCCAAACAAATCGCCGCCGCTGCCGTGGAGGCCGCCAAGGCCGGCGCCACGGTCGTGCATTGCCACGTACGCGACCCCGAGACCGGCAAGTTCAGTCGCGACGTCGCGCTGTACCGCGAAGTGATGGAGCGCATCCGCGAGGCCGACATCGACATCATCGTCAACCTCACCGCCGGCATGGGTGGCGACCTGGAGATCGGTGGCGGCGAGAATCCCATGGAGTTCGGGCCCAATACCGACCTGGTGGGCCCGCTGACCCGCCTGGCCCATGTTGAAGAACTGCTGCCGGAAATCTGCACCCTGGACTGCGGCACGCTGAACTTCGGCGATGGCGACACCATTTACGTGTCCACCCCGGCGCAACTGCGTGCCGGCGCCAAACGTATCCAGGAATTGGGCGTAAAGGCCGAGCTGGAAATTTTCGACACCGGCCACCTGTGGTTCGCCAAGCAGATGATCAAGGAAGGGCTGCTGGATAACCCGCTGTTCCAACTGTGCCTGGGCATTCCCTGGGGCGCACCGGCCGACACCACCACCATGAAAGCCATGGTCGATAACCTGCCCGCCGACGCGGTGTGGGCCGGCTTCGGCATTGGCCGCATGCAAATGCCAATGGCCGCGCAGGCGGTGCTGCTGGGCGGCAACGTACGGGTGGGCCTGGAGGACAACCTGTGGCTGGACAAGGGCGTGCTCGCCACCAATGGGCAGTTGGTGGAACGCGCCAGTGAAATTCTCAGCCGGTTAGGCGCAAGGGTCCTGACCCCAGCCGAAGGCCGCATCAAGATGGGCCTGACCCAACGCGGCTAACACAGACACCACACAACCCTGTGGGAGCCGGGCTTGCCCGCGATGAGGCCAGTAAATCTGCCACATCTTTGTAGCCTGCAATGCCGCCATGGCGGGCAAGCCCGGCTCCCACAAAGGCTCATCGAACACTTTAGGAATATGCCATGCGCTTTATCACCGAAATCAAAACCTTTGCTGCGTTGGGCAGCGGTGTCATCGGCAGCGGCTGGGTATCCCGTGCTCTTGCCCATGGCCTGGATGTAGTGGCCTGGGACCCCGCCCCCGGTGCCGAGGCGGCCTTGCGTAAACGCGTCGCCAACGCCTGGCCAGCCCTTGAACAACAGGGCTTGGCACCAGGCGCCTCCCAAGACCGCCTGCGCTTTGTCACTACCATCGAAGACTGCGTAAAGGACGCCGACTTCATCCAGGAAAGCGCCCCGGAACGTCTGGAGCTGAAGCTGCAATTGCACAGCCAGATCAGCGCCGCGGCCAAGCCGAACGCATTGATCGGCTCCAGCACCTCAGGGCTGTTGCCCAGCGAATTCTATGAAAGCTCTACCCACCCGGAACGGTGCGTGGTCGGCCACCCCTTCAACCCCGTCTACCTGTTGCCACTGGTAGAAGTGGTGGGCGGCAAAAACACCGCGCCAGAGGCGATCCAGGCAGCGATCAAGGTGTATGAATCCCTCGGCATGCGCCCTTTGCATGTGCGCAAGGAAGTGCCGGGGTTCATTGCCGACCGCCTACTGGAAGCGCTGTGGCGTGAGGCGCTGCACCTGGTCAATGACGGGGTGGCGACCACCGGCGAAATCGACGACGCCATTCGTTTTGGTGCCGGGTTGCGCTGGTCGTTCATGGGCACTTTCCTCACTTACACACTGGCGGGCGGCGACGCCGGCATGCGCCACTTCATGGCACAGTTCGGCCCGGCGTTGCAGCTGCCGTGGACTTATCTACCGGCGCCTGAATTGACTGAAAAGCTGATTGATGATGTGGTCGATGGCACCGCTGAGCAGTTGGGTAACCACAGCATCTCGGCGCTGGAGCGCTATCGTGATGACTGCCTGCTGGCGGTGCTGGAAGCCGTAAAAACAACCAAGGCCAAGCACGGCATGAACTTCGCCGAATAACCCTGTGGGAGCTGGCTTGCCTGCGATGGCGGTGTTGGCCTCACCATTGCTATCGCAGGCCGGCCAGCACATTTGACCGCACACTGAATTGGATTCATGCCATGCCCGCACTGACCACCTACACCACTAAAATCCTGCCCGACTGGGTCGACTACAACGGCCATCTGCGTGACGCGTTCTATCTGCTGATCTTCAGCTACGCCACCGATGCGCTGATGGACACCCTGGGGCTGGACAGCGAAAACCGCGAAGCCAGCGGCCACTCGCTGTTCACCCTGGAGTTGCACCTGAACTATCTGCATGAGGTAAAGCTCGGCGCCGAGGTTGAGGTGCATACCCAACTGATCGCCCACGACGCCAAGCGCCTGCACCTTTATCACAGCCTGCACCTTGTGGGCGAAGAGCGCGAGTTGGCGGGTAACGAACAGATGCTGCTGCATGTCGATCTGGCCGGGCCGCAGTCGGCGCCGTTTGCCGGCGCGACCCTGGAAAAACTCATCGCTCTCAGCCAGGCACACGCCGATCTACCCCGGCCAGCCCTACTCGGCCGGGTGATCGGGCTGCCCGCGCAAAAAAAAGCCCCGATCCAGCCGTGACGGGATCGGGGCAGAGTGCTTTGTGTGAGCCGTGCATTCGAGGGTGACCAAACCTTCAAGCTGCGTGCCTGGGTTCAGTGTGCCCGTTACGGGCCGGGTCAAGCACCTCGAAAACGACCTGTTCATAGCCATCCGAGCCATCGGTGGATTCTGCCCTTGCCGCCAGTCCTGGGGCCTACCAGAATCCAAGTCATTCCCGCTCCCTACACCAGGATGACCGTCATGATGCACGCGGATTTGATTGACCAGGATGACCTGCTGAGCCAACTGCGCTCCCTGGGTTTTGAAGTGTCCAGCGGCGCTACCGCCGAGCAGGCCTGCGAATGTGCGGTGCGCGGGTTGAGCGAAGCGCGGGCCAAGGCGCTCAAGGGCATGGTGGAACAGATGTACAGCGGCAGCGCGACGATTTTGCCAACGGTGAGGCAGGCGATCGACAAGCAATTGCTGCCGGCGCTGATGCAGTTCAAACAGAACTCTGGCGCCTGAAACTCCGCCATCGCAGGCAAGCCAGCTCCCACAGGGGAACGCATTCCGAGGTGGGAGCTGGCTTGCCTGCGATGCAGACGGCTCGGTCTAGAGCCTTACACTGGCAAAAGTCGACTCATTGCGCGCCTGGCTCAACGCCGACATCGGCCCCGACAACGGTGACAACACCAGTGCCGGCGGAATCGGCATCATCGCTACTTGCTGGGTGGTGTTGGAGCCTACGCGCTCATCCCGTGGCGGAATGCCGAAATATTCGCGATAGCACTTGGAAAAGTGCGGCGTAGACACAAACCCGCACACCGAGGCGACTTCGATAATCGACATCGGCGTCTGCTTGAGCAGTTGCCGTGCGCGGATCAGGCGCAGCTTGAGGTAGTAGCGCGACGGCGAGCAGTGCAGGTATTTCTGGAACAACCGCTCCAACTGCCGGCGCGACACGGCGACATACACCGCCAGTTCGTCCAGGTCGATTGGCTCTTCGAGGTTGGCTTCCATCAGCGCGACGATTTCCTGCAGCTTCGGCTGGTTGGTGCCAAGCATGTGCTTGAGCGGCACACGCTGGTGATCCTGTTCGTTGCGGATGCGTTCGTACACGAACATCTCGGAGATGGCGGCCGACAATTCACGGCCGTGGTCGCGGCTGATCAGGTGCAACATCATGTCCAGGGGCGCGGTACCACCGGAGCTGGTGAAGCGGTTGCGATCGAGGGTGAACAGGCGCGTGCTCATGGCCACCCGTGGGAAGGCTTCCTGCATCGACGCCAGGCATTCCCAGTGCACGCTGCAATCAAAGCCGTCGAGCAGGCCGGCGCAGGCCAGGGCCCAGCTGCCGGTGCACACTGCGCCAAGGCGACGAGACTGGCGTGCCTGGCTTTGCAGCCACGACACATGTTCACGGGTGACGGTGCGCTGAATACCCACGCCGCCGCACACGATGACCGTGTCCAGCACGGGTGCTTTGTGCATGGAGGCATCAGGTGTGATTTGCAGGCCATCGCTGGCCCACACCTGGTTGCCGTCGACACTCAGGGTTGTCCAGCGATACAGCTCGCGGCCGGACAGCTGGTTGGCCATGCGCAGTGGCTCCACGGCTGACGCCAGGGAAATCAGCGTGAAATTGTCCAGCAGCAAAAAGCCGATGGATTGAGGCGCACGGTTCTGGGGTTGGGCCCCGGAGTTGGTCGACGTCATCGCGGTATCTCCTCACATCACACAAAGCGGGTGGCGGCCTCAGGCGAGGCTCTTGTTATTGCGCTCGTCCTGAAAAGGAGAGGCTTTGTAATTGATAGAGCAAATGCCATGCCTAAAATTGAATGGCTATTCAAGAACTCCTGAAAACGACCTGTTTATGCGTCTATATGAGCCCACGCGTGAAGTGCGGGATATAACGCATAACGGGCGGGGTTCAAGGGGGGTGAGCAGATCGGTAGCACTTGTGGGAAGGCGCTTTGCGGGCGTAGGAGGAGTCTGTCACCCAAAGCACATCAGGCGTGTGATCGTGTAGGAATTCGTTCGGAAGCTACTTATCTATTTGCGACGCGCTAAAAGGTGGCGATTTTGGCTGGGGTGTTCACTTTGTGAGCAATTGTGTCAGCACTATAGCCATCGCGGGCCAGCCCGGCTCCCACCTTTGACATGCGTTCCCCTGTGGGAGCTGGCTTGCCTGCGATAGCGATATCATTGACTCAACATTCAACCGCACTCACCGCCAACCCACCGCGTGATGTCTCTTTGTACTTGTCATGCATATCGGCCCCGGTATCACGCATGGTGCGGATCACCCGGTCCAACGAGATGAAGTGCTGGCCATCGCCACGCAACGCCATTTGCGCCGCGTTGATCGCCTTCACCGCCGCAATTGCATTGCGCTCGATACACGGCACTTGCACCAGGCCGCCCACCGGGTCGCAGGTCAGGCCGAGGTTATGTTCCAGGCCGATTTCGGCAGCGTTGCACAGTTGCTCCGGCGTGGCACCAAGTATCTCCGCCAGCCCGGCTGCGGCCATGGCACACGCGGAACCGACCTCGCCCTGGCAACCGACTTCGGCACCGGAGATCGAGGCGTTCTTTTTACACAGGATGCCCACCGCCGCCGCGCCCAGCAGGTAGTCGACCACGTTGGCTTCGGTGACTTCTTCACTGAACTTCATGAAGTAGTGCAACACCGCCGGGATGATTCCCGCTGCGCCATTGGTGGGCGCCGTGACCATGCGCCCACCGGCGGCGTTTTCTTCGTTGACCGCCAGGGCGAACAGGTTGACCCATTCCATGGCGCTCAAGGTCGAGCCGATCACATTGGGCTTGTTCAGCTCCTGCAAGCTGCGGTGCAACTTGGCAGCGCGACGGCGCACGTTCAAGCCGCCGGGCAGGATGCCTTCGTGCTTGAGGCCCTGCTCCACGCAATCTTGCATGGCACGCCAGAGTTTCATCAGGCCGCTGCGGATTTCTTCTTCGCTGCGCCAGGTTTTTTCATTCGCCAGCATCAGTTCGGCAACGCGCAGGTTGTGAGTCTTGCACAGTTGCAACAGCTCCACGGCACTGGAAAAGTCATAAGGCAGCTCGGTACGGTCCATGTCCGCCACACCGCTTTGGGCCTGGGCTTCATCCACCACAAAACCGCCGCCCACCGAGTAATAGGTGTCGCGGTGCAACTCGCCGTTTTCGCCAAACACCACCAGGGTCATGGCATTGGGATGGAACGGCAGGTTCTCATCGAGCAGGCGCATATCCCGCGCCCACACAAAGGGCACCGGCAAACGCCCGTCCAGCAGCAGCGTGTCGGTTTCGCGCAGGGTGTGGATACGGGCGCCGATTTGCGTGGGGTCGATTGCGTCTGGCCACTCGCCCATCAGGCCCATGATGGTGGCGGTGTCGCTGCCGTGGCCGATGCCGGTGGCCGACAACGAGCCGTACAGTTGCACTTCGACACGCTGCACCTGTTCCAGCCACCCACGCTCACGCAACCCTTGAACGAACAACGCCGCGGCGCGCATGGGCCCCACGGTGTGCGAACTCGAAGGCCCGATGCCGATCTTGAACAGGTCGAAAACGCTGATAGCCATTAACGTGGAACTCCTCGATAAGCACGGGCCGGGCTTGAACGAGGTGCTACGCTCAGATCGCCCAGATGGCGGCATCATCAAGCTTTTATTCGTCATCACGGCGTCTCACACCGACGCACTCATGCTCACCAGCGGCGCTCGCGTGCGAACGCCAGTTTTGGCCGTTTTTTGCGGTGCAGAAGGGTAAAAACAGCAGTTTTACCTTCGGAAAAACCTGTAAGCGACGTCATCGGTACTGGATGCGACCCTCCCTGTACTGGATACGACGCCCCCTGTAGGCGTCAGATTTTCACTGGTACATGATCAGTCTCGACTCGTTTGCAAGGCACCGCGCCAGAGCTGTTGTCGCACGCTCCAACCGCAACACTTATAAAGCGCGGCGAATGCCGCCAGAAAAGACACAGGAGTCTACCCACATGAAAGGTTCACCCTCGTTGTTGTTGGCCGCCATGCTGAGTCTGCCAGTCGTGGCACACGCCGCAGAACCGGAACAGTGCAAGACCGTCAACTTCTCCGATGTCGGCTGGACCGACATCACCGTCACCACCGCGACCACCAGCGAGATCCTCAAGGGCCTGGGCTACAAGCCGCGCACCACGATGATTTCGGTACCTGTGACTTACAAGTCCCTGGCCGACGGCAAGAACATGGATATCTTCCTCGGCAACTGGATGCCGACCATGGAAAACGACATCAAGCAGTACCGTGATGCCGGCACCGTGGAAACCGTGCGCGCCAACCTGGAGAACGCCAAGTACACCCTGGCGGTCCCAGAGGCGCTGTATGAGAAGGGACTGAAAGACTTCGCCGACATCGCCAAATTCAAGGATGAGCTGGGCGGCAAGATCTACGGCATCGAGCCGGGCAACGATGGCAACCGCACCATCCAGACGCTGATCGACAAAGATGCCTTCGGCCTGAAAACCGCCGGCTTCAAGGTGGTCGAATCCAGCGAAGCCGGCATGCTCTCCCAGGTCGAACGCGCCTCCAAGCGCAACCAGGCCATCGTGTTCCTCGGCTGGGAACCGCACCCGATGAACACCCGCTTCAAGATGAAGTACCTGACCGGTGGTGACGACTCGTTCGGCCCCAACTACGGCCAGGCCACCATCTACACCAACACCCGCAAAGGCTACACCCAGGAATGCAGCAACGTTGGTCAGTTGCTGAAAAACCTGGTGTTCACCCTCGACATGGAAAGCACCCTGATGGGTAACGTCCTGGACGACAAGATGAAGGCCGATGCTGCAGCCAAGGCCTGGCTGCAGAAGAACCCGCAAGTGCTCGACACCTGGCTCGCCGGTGTCACCACCGTTGATGGCAAACCAGGGCTCGATGCCGTTAAAGCTTACCTCGCCAAATAGCACCCGCTGACCCCAGGCCGGTGCGCTGGCCTGGGATGTTTTCCCCTTCGCATGTGGACATTCACTACCATGCTGACTGAACAGAAAATCCCACTAGGCCAGTACATCGCTGCCTTCGTCGACTGGTTGACCCAACACGGTGCCAACTACTTCGACGCAATCGCATCGACACTGGAAACGATGATCCACGGCGTGACGTTTGCGCTGACCTGGTTCAATCCACTGGCATTGATCGGTCTGATTGCGCTGCTGGCTCACTTTATTCAACGTAAATGGGGACTGACTGTTTTTGTCATCGCCTCCTTCCTGCTGATCCTCAACCTGGGGTACTGGCAGGAAACCATGGAAACCCTCGCGCAGGTGCTGTTCGCCACTCTGGTCTGCGTGGTCATCGGTGTGCCGCTGGGCATTGTTGCCGCGCATAAGCCGATGTTCTACACCATGATGCGGCCGGTACTCGATCTGATGCAGACCGTGCCGACCTTCGTCTACCTCATCCCTACCCTGACCCTCTTCGGGCTGGGTGTGGTGCCTGGGCTGATTTCCACGGTGGTGTTCGCGATTGCCGCGCCGATCCGCCTGACCTACCTGGGTATCCGCGATGTGCCGCAAGAGCTGATGGACGCCGGCAAGGCCTTTGGCTGCTCGCGCCGCCAGTTGCTCTCGCGCATTGAACTGCCCCACGCCATGCCGAGCATCGCCGCCGGCATTACCCAATGCATCATGCTGTCGCTGTCGATGGTGGTGATCGCCGCCCTGGTAGGCGCCGACGGCCTCGGTAAGCCGGTGGTCAACGCACTCAACACCGCCGATATTGCCCTGGGCTTTGAAGCGGGCCTGGCCATTGTGTTGCTCGCCATCATGCTCGACCGTATCTGCAAACAACCCGACGCTAAAGTAGGGGGTGATGCATGAGCATTATCCGATTCGACAAAGTCGACGTGATCTTTTCCAAAGACCCACGCGAAGCGCTCAAGCTGCTGGACCAGGGCATGAGCCGTAACGAAATCCTGAAGAAGACCGGGCAGATCGTCGGCGTCGAGAACGCCAGCCTGGATATCGAGAAAGGCGAGATCTGTGTGCTGATGGGCCTCTCGGGCTCAGGCAAATCCAGCTTGCTGCGCTGCATCAACGGCCTCAATACCGTCAGCCGTGGCCAGCTGTTTGTGGAGCATGAAGGGCGTCAGATCGACATCGCCTCCTGCACCCCCGCAGAGCTGAAAATGATGCGCACCAAACGCATCGCCATGGTGTTCCAGAAGTTCGCCCTGATGCCTTGGCTGACGGTGCGCGAGAACATCAGCTTCGGCCTGGAGATGCAGGGCCGGCCAGAGAAAGAACGACGCACACTGGTGGACGAGAAACTCGAACTGGTGGGCCTGAGCCAATGGCGCAACAAGAAGCCCGACGAGTTGTCCGGCGGTATGCAGCAGCGCGTCGGCCTGGCCCGCGCCCTGGCGATGGACGCCGATATCCTGCTGATGGACGAACCCTTCTCGGCCCTCGACCCGCTGATCCGCCAAGGCTTGCAAGATGAACTGCTGGAACTGCAACGCAAGTTGAGCAAGACCATCGTGTTCGTCAGCCACGACCTGGATGAAGCACTCAAACTCGGCAGCCGTATTGCGATCATGAAAGACGGCAAGATCATCCAGTACAGCGTGCCGGAAGAGATCGTGCTGAACCCGGCGGACGACTATGTGCGCACCTTCGTCGCGCATACCAACCCGTTGAACGTGCTGTGCGGGCGCAGCCTGATGCGCACCCTGGATAACTGCACGCGTGTGAATGGTTCGGTGTGCCTTGATCCGGGTGGCGACTCTTGGCTGGACCTGGCTGAAGGCAACACCATTCAGGGCGCACGCCAGAATGGCGTGACGATGAACCTGCAGAATTGGGCGCCAGGGCAAGCCGTGGAAGGCCTGGGCCGCGTACCAACGCTGGTGGACTCGAACATCGGCATGCGCGATGCGTTGCAGATTCGCTACCAGACAGGGAACAAGCTGGTGCTGCATGACAACAACAAGGTGGTAGGGATTTTGGGAGACAGTGAGCTCTACCACGCCCTGCTGGGCAAGAACCTGGGTTAAGGCAACCCTGCAAAACCTACTGAAAAAACTGGGTCAGTGTGGGAGCTGGCTTGCCTGCGATAGCTATGTTGGATTCACCCTTGCTATCGCAGGCAAGCCAGCTCCCACATTCGACCGCATTCAATGCTTGCAACAGCGGCGCCAGTGAGGGCGCCGCCAGCTCAACTATCAGCTATAGACCCGGCCAAGGAGCTGCCGATGGCTTTCAAACTGATCGAGCACATCCCGGGTGATCTGTTCCTGGGTGAAGCCCATCAGGTCATACTCCTGCGGCCCGTTGTGCAGGTACACCTCGGCACGGTAGTAACGGGTGCGCTCTTCCTCAGGCAGGTCAGCCGGCGCCGCCGAGTAGCCATCCAGGCTCACTTCGTAGACAAACGGGTTACCCTCGTCCATCTCGATCCGCACGCCGATGCAGCGTTTGGATTTGCCCAGCAGGGTCTGCACTTCCAGGCCCTGATCACGCAACGCACTCGCGGCTTCTTCCAACGCCGGCGTTACGTGTTTGTCCATAAAGCGCTGCACGGTGGCCTGGCTCGGTTGCAGGTCCAGCGCCGTCAAGCGCTCGCTGAAACCACGACGCCCGCGTTCAGCCAATTGCGCCTGCTCCTGTTCGGTGGCCACGTCCTGGCGCATGGCCTTGTGCAAACCGAACATAAAGAACACCAGCACCACCGAGAACGGCAGCCCCGCCAGCACCACCATGGTTTGCATGGCTTCGAAGTTGCCGGCAAACAGCAGACCGATGGTCACCAGGGTGATCACCGCCGACCAGAAGATACGCAACCAGTGCGGCGCATCCTCATCCACATTGCCGCCTTTGCAGGACAGGTTGGCCATCATCACCGCGCCGGAATCCGCCGGGGTCAGGAACAGCACGAAGCCCACGAAGATCGACACGCCGATCACCACTTTCGACGCTGGGTAATGCTCAAGCAGTTGGTAGATGGCCATGGACGGTTGCTCCAGCGCCGTCTTGCCCAACTCCACCGCCCCGTGGTTCAGCACCAGGTCCAGGGCCGAGTTGCCGAAGATCGACAGCCACGCCAGGGTAAAGCCCAGCGGGATCAGCAATACGCCAGCCACCAGTTCGCGCACGGTGCGACCACGGGAAATACGCGCGATGAACATGCCCACAAATGGCGCCCAGGAAATCCACCAAGCCCAGTAGAACAAGGTCCACAGGCCCATCCAGCGTTCGGTCTTGGCACCGTCGCCTTCGTACACATACAGGTCGAAGGTTTTCAGCACGATACCGTTGAGGTAATCACCGGTGTTCTGCACCAAGCCATTGAGCAGGTGCAAGGTAGGGCCGAACAACAGCACGAAGATCAGCAAACCGCTGAACAGCACGATGTTGAGGTTGGACAGACGACGAATGCCGTTTTCCACACCCGACACGGCGGCAATGGTCGCCACGGTACTCATCACGATGATCACGATCAGCAAATTGGTATTGCTGTGCTCCATGCCGAACAGGTTTTCCAGCCCCGACGACACTTGCATCGAGCCGATCCCCAGGTTGGTCACCAGCCCCAGCAGGGTCACGAACATGCCGAAACCGTCTACAGCATGCCCCGCCGCGCCCTTCACCCAACGCTCGCCCACCAGCGGGTACAGCGCCGAACGCAGTGCCAGCGGTTGGTTGTGACGGTACGCAAAGTACGCCACGGCCAGGCCGACCAGCGCATAGATCGCCCAGCCGTGCAGGCCCCAGTGCAGGAAGGTCAGCTGCAGCGCCTGGCGTGCCGCGCCATTGCTGGCGGCAGCGCCTTCGGGCGGGTTGAAGTAGTGGTCCAACGGCTCGGACGCACCGAAATACAACAGCGAGATACCGATACCCGACGAGAACAACATGCCGGCCCAGGCGCCGTAGCTGAAGTCTGGGGTATCGTCCTTCGCACCCAGCTTAAGTTTCCCATAGGACGAAAACGCCAGGCCGACCACAAACACCAGGTAGGCGGCGATGACCACCATGTAGTACCAGCCAAAGCTTTTCGACAGCCAGGCCTGTGCGACACCGAGCAGGCGCCCGGCCTCCTGCGGGGCGACGATCAGAATGGCGGTCAACAATAAAATCAGCGCGGTGGAGGTGTAGAACACCCAACCGTTGACCCGGACCTTTTCCGGTGGGGTCTTTATAAGAGAGGCAGAACTCATGGCGCAGATGCTCCAGGCAGTGCGAGAGAGAAACACAAGGCAACGGTTATCCCGGGACATCGATTTTTCGGCAGTCGACGGACGGGTGTTATAAAGACACCCCAAAATTCTTGAGCCCGCCTAAGCGGTGATCAGGCTCTGAAGTGGCCTGTTTCAAGGGTTTTTGCAGGTGTCGAAGGTTGCAGCTCGCAGGTAGGAAACATCTGTAGGCAGCGACCATTTGTCGCAGATCTTATTCTTTGTTGATTGAACGTTCAATCAAAACAAAATAGACTGGCCCTCAAGCCGACGGACGTGGATCGCCCATCGGCAGGCCTAAGGAGAGGTGCTACATGCCCAAGGTCGGTATGCAACCCATACGCCGCCAGCAGTTGATCGAAGCCACGTTGACGGCCATCGATCGGGTCGGGATGGGAGATGCCAGCATTGCGCTGATCGCCCGTCTGGCCGGCGTCTCGAACGGCATCATCAGCCACTACTTTCAGGACAAGAACGGCCTGATCGCAGCGACGATGCGCTACCTGATGAATGCGCTGATCGAGAACGTGCAAGAGCGCAGGCGTGCCTTGAAGGATGACAGCCCACGGGCGCACCTTCAGGTGATCATCGAAGGCAACTTCGACGCCAGCCAGGTCAACGGCCCGGCAATGAAAACCTGGCTGGCCTTCTGGGCCACCAGCATGCACCACCCGTCATTGCACAGGTTGCAGCGGATCAACGATCACCGTCTGTATTCCAACCTGTGTTGCCAGTTCCGCCGTGCGATGCCGTTACCCGAGGCACGCAGCGCAGCCCGCGGGCTGGCGGCTTTGATCGACGGTTTGTGGTTGCGCGGCGCCCTGTCGGGAGACGCTTTCGACACGGAGCAGGCGCAACGGATCGCTTACGAATACATGGATTTCCAATTGGCCAAGCAGGTGAGTTAGAGCCCTTATAAATGCTCAACCCCTGAACGTCCGCCGCTCAGTGTTGCCACACCCCCATGGCCCACTGTTCGGCGGGTAACGCCAACCACTTATGCACTTGCGAGGACTTTATGGCCCGTTTCGACCTGCAAAAACTCTACATTGACGGCGGCTACAGCGACGCTGGCAGCGATGCCACCTTCGAAGCCATCAACCCGGCTAACGGTGAAGTTCTCGCCCAAGTGCAACGCGCCACCAAAGATGACGTTGAACGTGCCGTGGTCAGCGCTGAAAAAGGCCAGAAAATCTGGGCCGCCATGACCGCCATGGAGCGTTCGCGCATCCTGCGTCGTGCCGTGGACATCCTGCGCGAGCGCAACGATGAACTGGCTGCCCTGGAAACCCTGGACACCGGTAAAGCCTTCTCCGAAACCAAGTACGTCGACATCGTCACTGGCGCTGACGTGCTGGAATACTACGCCGGCCTGGTACCTGCCATCGAAGGCGAGCAGATCCCACTGCGCGACACCTCGTTTGTCTACACCCGCCGCGAGCCATTGGGCGTGGTTGCCGGTATTGGCGCGTGGAACTACCCGATCCAGATCGCCCTGTGGAAATCCGCACCGGCCCTGGCCGCCGGTAACGCGATGATCTTCAAGCCAAGCGAAGTCACCTCGCTGACCACTCTGAAACTGGCCGAGATCTACACCGAGGCTGGCGTTCCAGCGGGCGTGTTCAACGTACTGACCGGCAGCGGCCGTGAAGTCGGCACCTGGCTGACCGAGCACCCGCGCATCGAAAAAGTCTCCTTCACCGGCGGCACCGACACCGGCAAGAAAGTCATGGCCAGCGCGTCGAGCTCCTCGCTCAAGGACGTGACCATGGAGCTGGGCGGCAAGTCCCCGCTGATCATTTTCGACGACGCCGACCTCGACCGCGCCGCCGACACCGCCATGATGGCCAACTTCTACAGCTCCGGTCAGGTCTGCACCAACGGCACCCGCGTGTTCGTGCCCAAGCACCTGCAAGCCGCGTTCGAAGCCAAGATCGTCGAGCGTGTGGCGCGTATTCGCATCGGCAACCCGGAAGACGAAAACACCAACTTCGGCCCGCTGGTCAGCTTCGCCCACATGGAAAGCGTGCTGGGCTACATCGCCAAAGGCAAAGAGCAAGGCGCCCGCCTGCTGTGCGGCGGCGACCGCCTGACCGACGGCGACTTCGCCAAAGGCGCCTTCGTGGCGCCGACCGTGTTCACCGACTGCACCGATGACATGGTGATCGTGCGTGAAGAAATCTTCGGCCCGGTGATGAGCATCCTCACCTACGAAACCGAAGAAGAAGTGATCCGCCGCGCCAACGACACCGACTTCGGCCTGGCCGCTGGCCTGGTGACCAAGGACCTGAACCGCGCCCACCGCGTGATTCATCAGTTGGAAGCCGGTATCTGCTGGATCAACGCCTGGGGCGAGTCCGACGCGAAGATGCCGGTTGGCGGCTACAAGCAGTCGGGTGTGGGCCGTGAGAACGGGATCAGCTCGCTGAACAACTTCACGCGCATCAAATCGGTACAGGTTGAGTTGGGCGATTACGCCTCGGTGTTCTAACACCTTATGGGCCTGGAATGCTCCTCTGTGGCGAGGGAGCTTGCTCCCGCTGGGCTGCGAAGCAGCCCCATTCCAGACCCAGTAGTTCTTTCAGACAGAACTCGAGCGCTGATTTTGCGACTGCTGCGCAGTCGAACGGGAGCAAGCTCCCTCGCCACAAAAGCAGCCTGAACCCATTTTACGAGGGTACATTCATGTCCCAAGAATACGATTACATCATTGTGGGTGCCGGCTCCGCCGGTAACACCCTGGCGACCCGTCTGACCGAAGACGAAGGCGTCACCGTCCTGCTGCTGGAGGCCGGTGGCCCGGACTACCGCCTCGACTTCCGCACCCAGATGCCAGCCGCCCTGGCTTTCCCGCTGCAAGGCCGCCGCTACAACTGGGCCTACGAAACCGATCCAGAGCCACACATGGACGGCCGCCGGATGGAATGCGGGCGCGGCAAAGGCCTGGGTGGTTCTTCCCTGATCAACGGCATGTGCTACATCCGCGGCAACGCCATGGACTACGACAACTGGTCGAAGCTGCCGGGCCTGGAAGACTGGACCTACCTGGACTGCCTGCCGTATTTCCGCAAAGCCGAAACCCGCGACATCGGCCCCAACGATTGGCACGGTGGCGACGGCCCGGTCAGCGTGACCACGCCGAAAGCGGGCAACAACCCGCTGTTCCACGCCATGGTTGAAGCGGGCGTACAGGCCGGTTACCCACGTACCGAAGATTTGAACGGCTACCAGCAAGAAGGCTTCGGCCCGATGGACCGTACCGTCACGCCGAACGGCCGTCGCGCCAGCACCGCACGCGGTTACCTGGACACGGCTAAAAAGCGCTCGACCCTGACCATCGTCACCCATGCCCTCACCGACAAAGTACTGTTCGAAGGCAAGCGTGCAGTGGGCGTGCGTTACCTGATCGGCGCCGCCGAAGAGCGCGTTGAAGCACGTGCGCGCAAAGAAGTACTTGTGTGCAGCGGCGCAATCGCTTCGCCGCAACTGCTGCAACGCTCCGGTGTCGGCCCGGCCAAACTGCTGGAAAGCCTCGACATCCCGGTGGTCCACGACCTGCCGGGCGTGGGTGAAAACCTGCAGGACCACCTTGAGCTGTACCTGCAATACGCGTGCACCCAGCCAGTGTCGCTGTACCCCTCGCTGCTCTGGTACAACCAGCCGGCAATTGGTGCCGAATGGCTGTTCAACGGCACCGGCATCGGCGCCAGCAACCAGTTCGAAGCGGGCGGTTTTATCCGTACCCGTGAAGAGTTCGAGTGGCCAAACATCCAGTACCACTTCCTGCCGGTGGCGATTAACTACAACGGCAGCAACGGTGTGAAAGAGCACGGTTTCCAGGCGCACATGGGCTCCATGCGTTCGCCAAGCCGTGGCCGTATCCAGCTGAAGTCGAAGAACCCACGGGACTACCCGAGCATCCTCTTCAACTACATGGCCACCGAGCAGGACTGGCAGGAGTTCCGCGATGGCATCCGCCTGACCCGTGAAATCATGCAGCAGCCGGCACTGGACCCGTACCGTGGCCGCGAAATCAGCCCCGGCATTGAAGTGCAAACCGATGAGCAGTTGGACAAGTTCATCCGCGAGCACGCCGAGACCGCGTTCCACCCGTCCTGCTCGTGCAAGATGGGCACCGACGAGATGGCCGTAGTCGATGGCGAAGGCCGCGTGCATGGCATGCAGGGCTTGCGTGTGGTCGATGCCTCGATCATGCCTATCATCACCACCGGCAACCTGAACGCGCCAACGATCATGATCGCCGAGAAAATCGCCGACAAGATCCGTGGCCGCAAGCCACTGCCGCGCAGCACCGCTGACTACTACGTAGCAGGCGATGCGCCGGTGCGTGGCAAGCCTATGCGTGAAGTAGGGCCATTGGCGCAGTAACCGAAACACACCAGTGATTGATCGTTCCCACGCTCCGCGTGGGAACGCATCCTGTGATGCTCTGCGTCACGCCCTTCAAGAGCGGACGCAGAGCGTCCAGGGTGGCATTCCCACGCAGAGCGTGGGAACGATCACACAACAAAACCTCCCTTGATCAGCTCCCCGCCCAGGCCTACTCTGTTCGCCTGCCCGCGCCGAGCCGCCCACAAGGAAGGCCCCATGTTCGAACACCACGCCACGCTCAAGAAACACTTCGGTGCCCTGCGCACCACCGCCGAATTTTTCTCCCTGCGCTACGTGCGCGAATCCGGTCAGTACCTGTCAGTACGCAAGAACGTCGCCGAGCCGCCTCACCTGGGCCATGACGAAGGCGCCATGCTTACCGTGCGTCTCAACGGCGTGGAAGCCTACGCCGCGACCAACGACATTTCCCTTGCCGGCCTGCAAGCCGCCCTTGAGCGCGCTGAACAGCAAGCCCGGTTGATCAAGCCTCACGCCCTGCTCGACCTGCACCAGCAGCCAGTGTCCAGCGACGTCGCCGACTACCTGTCGCCCGACCTCGACCAGCCCTTCCCATCCCTGAGCGACTGCTACCAATTGCTCGGCGATGAGTCCGCCGCCGTGCCCAAGGATGAGCGCTTGGTGAGCTGGGAAGTCAGCCTGGGGACCACGCGGGTTGAACAGATCTATCTCAACAGCGCCGGCGCGCAACTGCGTCAGGCCCAGCGTTTTGTCTTTCCGGGCCTGAGTGTGACCGCCTTCGACGGCAACGACAGCCAGACCCGTACCCTGGGCGGTACCAACTTCGGCCAGCAAGGCAGTGCCGGGGTGATCCAGCGTTTTGGCCTGGTGGGCGCCGCCCGCAAGGTGGCCGACGAAGCCCTGCAATTGCTGCTCGCACCGAATACGCCCCACGGCCCGCGTGACCTGCTGCTGATGCCCGACCAAATGATCCTGCAGATCCACGAGTCGATCGGCCATCCGCTGGAACTGGATCGCATCCTTGGTGACGAGCGCAATTACGCCGGCACCAGTTTTGTGAAAGCCAGCGACTTCGGCCACCTGCAATATGGCTCACCGCTGCTCAACGTCACCTTCGACCCGGACATCCCCGAACAGCTTGCCAGCTACGCTCATGACGACGACGGCACGCCTGCCAGCAAGCAATTTCTGATTCGCGAAGGCCTGCTGCTCAAGCCCTTGGGCGGGGCCTTATCGCAATTTCGCGCCAACCTGCCAGGCGTCGCCAACAGCCGCGCCTGCAGCTGGAACCGTGCCCCCATCGACCGCATGGCCAACCTGAATATCGAGCCTGGGGATAAAAGCCTCGCGCAACTGGTGGGCGGCATTGAGAGCGGCATCCTGATGTCGACCAACCGTTCGTGGTCCATCGACGATGCGCGCAACAAGTTCCAGTTCGGCTGCGAGTGGGGCCAGCTGATCGAAAACGGCGAACTCAAGGGCGTGGTGAAGAACCCCAACTACCGCGCGATTTCCGCGCAGTTCTGGCGCAAGCTCAGCGCGGTAGGCGACGCCAGCACCTTCAAGGTCTTGGGCACGCCGAACTGCGGCAAGGGCGAACCCAACCAGGTGATCCGTGTCGGCCATGCGTCGCCGGCCTGTGTATTCAGCAATGTCGATGTATTTGGGGGAGATGCCTGATGAACCACTTCAAGGCTTTGGTGGATTGGCTCAAGCAGGCGGTCACCGATCAAGAACAATTTCATCTCGGCTACGCGGATGAGGCGTCCGAGTTCGTGCGCTTCAACCACGCGCAGGTACGCCAGGCCGGCCAGGTACAGCAGGCCAGCCTGAACCTCAAGCTGATCAACGATGGGCGCCACGCCGACCTGGGTATCACCCTGTCCGGCGAGGCGCAGCTGGATCGCCAGCGCCTGGCGAATGGCCTGCAACAACTGCGCGAGACCTTGCCGCTGTTGCCGCCTGACCCGTACCTGCTGCTGAATCCCGACGCCTGGCACAGCCATAACGAACAGCTGCGCCCGCTGCCGGAACTGGCCCAAGTGCTGGACGACATCAGCCAGGCCGCCGATGGCGTGGACCTGGTTGGCTTCTACGCCGCCGGCCCGATCAGCCGTGGTTTCGCCAGCTCATCGGGGGCGTTCGGCTGGCACCGGGCTAACAGCTTCAATTTCGACTTCAGCCTGTTCCACGCCAATGGCGAAGCGGTAAAAGCCAGCTACGCCGGGCACACCTGGAACAGCGCCGAATTCGCCGCCCGTTTCCAACAGGCCCGTGAGCAACTGGCGTTTCTCGGTCGCCCGCTGCACAACCTGGCGCCAGGCCAGTACCGCGCCTACCTGGCGCCGGCAGCGCTGGAAGAAATCATCAGCATCATCACCTGGGGTGGTTTTTCGGCCCAGGCCATCGCGAGCAAAGGCAGTTCGTTGCAACGCCTGTACGCGGGTGATCAGTCATTGAGCCCGCTGGTGACGGTGGATGAGCAGATCAGCGGCTCCCTGAGCCAGGCGTTTTCCACTGAAGGCTACCCGCGTGGGGATGTCACCCTGATCAACGCAGGCAAGGCCGAGGGCCAGTTGGTCAACTCGCGCAGCGCCGCCGAATACGGCTTGAGCACCAACGGCGCCAGCAGCGACGAGTCGCCCAGCGCCCTGCAAATGGCGGCCGGCAGCCTGGCCCAGGCCGATATTCTCAAGCAGTTGGGCACAGGTCTGTATATCAGCAACCTCTGGTACCTGAACTACTCCGACCTGCCGGCAGCGCGCCTGACCGGCATGACGCGCTTTGCGACCTTCTGGGTGGAAAACGGCGAGATCAAGGCGCCGGTCAGCACCATGCGCTTTGATGACAGTGTCTATCAGTTGCTCGGTTCGCAATTGGAAGCGCTGACCGCTGATCGGGAGCTGCTGTTGTCGGCCAGTACCTATGACCAGCGCAACACCGCTTCCAACCTGTTGCCAGGCGCTTTGGTAAAACGCCTGACGCTGACCCTCTAAACATCCAAAACACCTGTGGGAAGGGCTGATTTCAGACGGCTCGGCTTCGGTCCTTCCTACCGTAAATTCTCTTCCACCCCGTTTGCACGGGCAACCTGTTGTCGCCCGCAAAAAACCTCGCTATAACAGCTGGTGGCATACCGCCACACACTGGAAGTACTGCGATGAACCATGGAAGTTTCGTCATTGAGAAGTTGTACAAGCACTACAACGTTCACGTAGAGCAACTGGGTAACGACCCGCATAGAAAAACCGTACTGATGGTCAATGGCGCGTTGTCCACCACACGCTCCTTTGCCCGCACCAGCAAATGCTTGGCCGAGCACTTCAATGTGCTGCTGTTCGACTTGCCATTCTCTGGCTTGTCACGCGAGCACAACACCGAACTCGACCTGGTCACCAAGGACGACGAGGTGCAAATCCTGCGTGCCTTGGTAGCGCGCTTTGCGGTCAACCATCTGGTTTCGGCCTCATGGGGCGGCATCTCCACGCTGTTGACCCTGGCGCACAACCCGCCCTCCATCGAAAGCTCGGTGGTGATGGCCCTGGCGCCCAACCTCAACCAGGCGATGCTGGAATATGTCGAGCGCGTGCGTGTGCTGATCGAGGCCGATGACAAGTCGGCGGTCGGCCATCTGCTCAACGAAACGGTTGGCAAATACCTGTCGCCGCGCCTCAAGCGCAATAACCATCGACACCTGTCGACCATGGCCACTACCGAATACCGCCAGGCGCGCTTTCATATCCATCAAGTGCTGGGCTTGGGCGATGGCAACTACTTGCCGGCACTGCGGCAGATTGAAACACCGGTGCACTTTCTCAACGGCGCGCTGGACGAATACACGCCGGCCGACGAAGCCCAGCTGTTCAAACACTACGTAGGCTGCAGCAGCTTTGCGGTGGCCGAACACACCGGCCATCTACTGGACCTGGAGTCCCGCGAAGCCGCGCTGGCAGTGCATCGGGCGTTACTGGATTTCCTGGTGGGCGAGCAGGTGACATTGTCAGATATAGACGAACCGCCAGTGGGAAAAGCGGCGACGGATGGCGCATAATCGCCAACACATAGCCTGCTAATTAAAAGGGATCCCATGCCGAATCGTGCCCCTCTCGATGCCAAGACCGCCCGCTGGCTCCCCTGGGTGGTAGCGATTGCCTTCTTCATGCAGTCGCTGGACGGGACGATTCTCAACACCGCGCTACCGGCCATGGCGCAGGACCTCGCGGAAAACCCGCTGCGCATGCAAGGGGTGGTGATCGCCTACATGCTCACCGTTGCCTTGCTGATTCCGGCGTCGGGCTGGATCGCTGACCGCTTTGGCACCAAGAAGATTTTCTTTGGCGCGATCATGCTGTTCAGCATCGGGTCGCTGCTGTGTGCGCTGTCCAGTAGCTTGAGCATGCTGGTGGGCGCACGGGTGATCCAGGGCCTGGGCGGTGCGCTGATGCTGCCGGTCGGGCGACTGGTGGTACTACGGGCTTATCCACGCTCCGAGCTGGTGCGGATCATGGGCTTCATCACTATTCCAGGCCTGCTCGGCCCCTTGCTTGGCCCGACAATGGGCGGCTGGATGGTGCAATACCTGACCTGGCACTGGATCTTCCTGATCAACCTGCCGGTGGGCATGATCGGTTGCTACGCCGTGTGGAAATTCATCCCCGACCTGCGCGGCAGCGAGCGCACGCGCTTCGACGGCCTGGGCTTTCTGCTGTTCGGCGCGGCGATGGTGTTGATCACCATCGCCATGGAGGGCCTGGGCGAACTGCATCTTCCACACCTGCGCGTGATATTGCTGCTGTTCGGCGGGTTCGCCTGCCTGGCGGCGTACTGGCTGCGCGCCGGGCATATCGATAACCCGCTGTTCTCGCCGGTGCTGTTCAAGACGCGCACCTTTGCCGTGGGAATTCTGGGCAATCTGTTTGCGCGCCTGGGCAGCGGCGCATTGCCGTTCCTGGTACCGCTGCTGCTGCAGGTGGCGCTGGGCTATTCGCCGTCGGAAGCCGGTATGAGCATGCTGCCGCTGGCAGCGGCGGCGATGTTCGCCAAGTCCATCGCGCGGCCACTGATTGAGCGCCTCGGCTATCGTATCGTGCTGACCGGCAATACCCTGGCCCTGGGCATCATGCTGGCGAGCATGGGCCTGGTCAGCGAGCACACGCCGTACCCGCTATTGCTGGTCATGCTGGCGGTGCTGGGCGCGATCAATTCGCTGCAATTCACGGCGATGAACACCGTAACCCTGATTGACCTCGACGACGCGCAGGCCAGCAGCGGCAACAGTTTGTTGTCGGTGGTGGCGCAGTTGTCCCTCAGCCTCGGCGTGGCCTGTGCCGGCGCGTTGCTTGGCGGGTTTACTGCCGAGGCCGGCAATGACGGTGTGGAAAGTGTCCTCGGCGCGTTCCAGCTGACCTTCCTCACCGTGGGCATCATGGCGATGCTGGCGGCGGCGATCTTCCTGCAGCTGTCGCCTAAAGACGGCAAACGGGTGGTCAGCCGCGAGCACGATATCGAGCACTAACGGGCGTCTCGTCGAGAACTTGCGAGGAAAATCCCACGAGACTGGTACACTGCGCGACATTTTGTTTTGCAGAGCCAGTCCCGTGACTACCATCGCCACCGCTTTTAATACTTTGCCCCTGTCCGCCGCCATGCTGGCTAACCTCGACTCGCTGGGTTACGTCGAGATGACGCAGATCCAGGCGCAAAGCTTGCCGGTGATCCTCAAAGGGCTGGACCTGATTGCCCAGGCCAAGACCGGCAGCGGCAAGACTGCCGCATTCGGCATCGGCCTGCTGAACCCGATCAACCCGCGCTACTTCGGGTGCCAGGCGCTGGTGATGTGCCCGACCCGCGAACTGGCCGACCAGGTCGCCAAGGAAATCCGTCGCCTGGCCCGTGCCGAAGACAACATCAAGGTACTGACCCTGTGCGGCGGCGTGTCCCTCGGCCCACAGATTGCTTCCCTGGAGCACGGCGCCCACGTCATCGTCGGCACCCCGGGCCGCATCCAGCAGCACCTGCGTAAAGGTTCGCTGGTGCTGGACGGCTTGAACACCCTGATCCTCGACGAAGCCGACCGCATGCTCGACATGGGCTTCTACGACGCCATCGAAGACATCATCAGCAAGACCCCACCGCGCCGCCAGACCCTGCTGTTCTCGGCCACTTACCCGGTGAGCATCAAGCAACTGGCCTCCAAGTTCATGCGTGCGCCTCAGCAAGTGAAAGCCGAAGCGTTCCACTCCGATGATCAGATCGAACAGCGCTTCTACGAGATCTCCCCGGAAGAGCGCATGGACGCCGTGACCAAGGTGCTGGCGCACTTCCGCCCGGCCTCCTGCGTGGCGTTCTGCTTTACCAAGCAGCAAGTGCAGGAAACCGTCGACCACCTGACCTCCAAAGGCATTTCCGCCGTCGGCCTGCATGGTGACCTGGAACAGCGCGACCGTGACCAGGTACTGGCGATGTTTGCCAACCGCAGCACCTCGGTGCTGGTGGCCACCGACGTCGCCGCTCGAGGCCTGGACATCGACGCCCTGGACATGGTGATCAACGTCGAACTGGCCCGCGACTCGGAAATTCACATCCACCGTGTAGGCCGTACCGGCCGTGCCGGTGAGACCGGCATCGCCATCAGCCTGGTGGCGCCGTCCGAAGCCCACCGCGCCCAGGCCATCGAGCAACTGCAGAAGTCGCCGCTGAACTGGGACCAACTGGACAACCTCAAGCCGCAAAGCGGTGGCCCGCTGTTGCCGCAGATGAGCACCCTGTGCATCGCTGCCGGGCGTAAGGACAAGGTTCGCCCAGGCGACATCCTCGGTGCATTGACCGGTGAAGCCGGCATTCCGGGTGCCCAGGTCGGCAAGATCGCGATCTTTGACTTCCAGGCTTTCGTGGCCGTAGAACGCGGCATCGCCAAGCAAGCGTTGCAGCGTTTGAATGACGGCAAGATCAAAGGCCGTTCGTTGCGCGTGCGCATTTTGTAATAACACCGAGTTCCCATTACAGGAACCGAATCAATGTGGGAGCTGGCTTGCCTGCGATAGCGACGGTGAATCCACTACCGCTATCGCAGGCAAGCCAGCTCCCACAGTGTTGACGGCATTTCAAATCAATAGTTTTGTGAGGACATGGCTGTGCGCTCGACCGAAGTTGTGATCATTGGCGCCGGCGCCGCAGGCTTGATGTGCGCGCTGACCGCCGCCGGGCGTGGGCGCAAGGTGATGTTGATCGACCACGCCAACAAGGCCGGCAAGAAAATCCTGATGTCCGGTGGCGGCCGCTGCAACTTCACCAACATGTACACCGAGCCGGCCAACTTCCTCTCGCACAACGCGCACTTCTGCAAATCGGCCCTGGCCCGCTATACCCAGTGGGATTTTATCGGGTTGGTGGCCAAGCACGGCGTGCCATACCACGAGAAGAAACTCGGCCAGCTGTTCTGCGACAACAAGTCCAGCGACATCCTCGGCATGCTGCTCGACGAGTGCATCCAGACCGGCGTGAGCCTGCACCTGGACACTTCCATCGAGGCAATCGCCAAGCTCGAAAGCGGCTATCAACTGCAAACCACCTTGGGTGAGCTGCGCTGTGAATCCCTGGTGATCGCCACGGGCGGTTTGTCGATCCCGACGCTGGGCGCCACCGGTTTCGGCTACCAAGTGGCCAGGCAATTCGGCCATGAACTGCTGCCGACCCGCGCCGGGCTGGTGCCGTTCACCATCACCGACCAGCTCAAGGAGTTGTGCGGCGAGTTGTCCGGCACCTCGGTCGACTGCCTGGTGAGCTGCAACGGCCAGAGCTTTCGCGAGAATATCCTGTTCACCCATCGCGGCCTGAGCGGGCCGGCGATTTTGCAGATTTCCTCGTATTGGCACTCCGGCGACACGGTAGAAATCAACCTGCTGCCCGACCACGACGCCCATGCCTGGCTGCAACAGCAACAGGCCGAACACCCCAACAGCGAATTGAAAACCCTGTTGGGTGAGATCTTCACCAAGAAGATGGCCAACCTGCTGGCCCAAAGCTGGTTCGAATCCAAGCCTATGAAGCAGTACACCCACGCTGAAATTGCCGATATCGCGCAAAAGCTGGGGAGCTGGCAACTGGTACCGGCCGGCACCGAGGGTTATCGCACCGCCGAGGTAACATTGGGCGGGGTGGATACGCGGGAAGTGTCCTCCAAGACCATGGAATCGCTGAAAAGCCCCGGCCTGTACTTTATCGGCGAAGTGCTGGACGTGACCGGCCACCTGGGCGGGTTCAATTTCCAGTGGGCCTGGGCCTCGGGCTACGCGGCCGCGCAATACGCCTGACCTGCACCTTGAAATGCACAACTCTGTGGGAGCTGGCTTGCCTGCGATAGCGGCGGTGAATCCCACATCGTTATCGCAGGCAAGCCAGCTCCCACAGGGGTTTTGCAGTGATCCTGAAAATTTTGCTGTCCGATGTGATCGCCACGCTTGCCGTGGCGTCATTACTGGCTCAATTTAGCGACAACGTCCCGGAAGACTCCAGACTTCATGTCATCGACCTCGTTCAAGCAGTCCATGCGGCGCCTGTGGGCGCTGGATAAATTCAGCTACAGCGTACGGGTGTTCATCGCCCTCACCGGCAGCATGGCATTGTGTTGGTACCAGGATGAAATGACGCTGCTGATCCCGCTATTCCTGGGGATTATCGCCAGCGCCCTGGCCGAGACCGATGACAGCTGGCAAGGCCGTCTCAATGCGCTGGCGGTGACACTGGTGTGTTTCAGCATCGCCGCGCTGTCGGTAGAACTGCTGTTCCCCTACCCCTGGATATTTGCCGTCGCCCTGGCCGTGGCCAGTTTCGGCCTGACCATGCTCGGCGCACTGGGCGAACGCTATGGCGCGATTGCCTCGGCCACCTTGATTCTGTCGGTCTACACCATGATCGGCGTGGACCAGCGCGGCGGCGCCGTCACGGATTTCTGGCATGAGCCGCTGCTGCTGGTGGCCGGTGCCGCCTGGTACGGCGTGCTGTCCGTGCTGTGGCAGGCGCTGTTTTCCAACCAGCCGGTGCAGCAGAGCCTGGCGCGGTTGTTCCGCGAGCTGGGGCGTTACCTCAAGCTCAAGTCATCGTTGTTCGAACCGATCCGGCAGCTGGATGTGGAAGCGCGACGCCTGGAATTGGCCCAGCAAAATGGCCGAGTAGTGGCTGCACTGAATGCCGCGAAGGAAATCATCCTGCACCGCGTCGGCAATGGCCGGCCGGGCTCGAAGGTCAGCCGCTACCTGAAACTGTACTTCCTGGCCCAGGACATCCACGAGCGCGCCAGTTCCTCCCACTACCCCTACAACGCCCTCACTGAAGCCTTCTTCCATAGCGATGTGCTGTTTCGCTGCCAGCGCTTGCTGCGCCAGCAAGGCAAGGCCTGCCAGACCCTGGCCGAGTCGATCCAACTGCGCCAACCGTTCATCTATGACGACAGCTTTGCCCAGGCCCTGGGCGACCTCAACGCGTCCCTGGAGCACCTGCGCATCCAGAGCAACCCGGCCTGGCGCGGCCTGCTGCGTTCATTGCGCGCCTTGGCGGCCAACCTGTCCACACTTGACCGCCTGCTGGGCGACGCCAGCAATCCCGATGCCCTGGCGGACGCCACCGACAGTAACCTGTTGGACCGCGCCCCGCGCAACCTCAAGGAAATGTGGACGCGCCTGCGCACCCAACTCACACCCACCTCGCTGCTGTTTCGCCATGCCCTGCGCCTGTCCCTGGCGTTGACCGTCGGCTACGCCACCCTGCACGCTATCCACGCGTCCCAGGGTTACTGGATCATCCTCACCACCCTGTTCGTCTGCCAACCGAGCTACGGCGCCACCCGGCGCAAGCTCGGCCAGCGGATTATCGGCACCGCCATCGGCCTCACCGTGGCCTGGGCGCTGTTTGATCTGTTCCCCAACCCGGTGGTGCAGTCGATGTTCGCTATCGCCGCAGGCCTGGTGTTTTTTATCAACCGCACCACCCGCTACACCCTGGCGACGGCGGCGATCACGCTGATGGTGCTGTTCTGCTTCAACCAGGTGGGCGATGGCTACGGGCTGTTCCTGCCGCGCCTGTTCGATACCTTACTCGGCAGCCTGATCGCTGGCCTGGCGGTATTCCTGTTCCTGCCGGACTGGCAAGGCCGGCGCTTGAACAAAGTGCTGGCCAACACCCTGACCTGCAACAGCATCTACCTGCGCCAGATCATGCAGCAATACGCCGCCGGCAAGAGTGACGACCTGGCTTACCGCCTGGCCCGCCGCAACGCCCACAACGCCGATGCCGCGCTGTCCACCACCCTGGCCAATATGCTGATGGAGCCGGGGCACTTTCGTAAGGAAGCCGACGTGGGTTTTCGGTTCCTGGTGCTGTCTCACACCTTGCTCAGCTATTTGTCGGGGTTGGGTGCGCACCGCGATACTCAGTTACCGGCCGACGTGCGCGAGCACTTGATCGAAGGCGCGGGCAACAGCCTGGCGGCGAGTATCGATGAGATTGCTACGGGCCTGGCCAACAAACAGTCGATTGCGATCCAGAGTGATGCCGAGGAAGGGTTGGCAGCCGAGCTGGAGCAAATGCCCGATGAGATCGATGAGGCGCAGCGGTTGGTGCAGACGCAGTTGGCGTTGATCTGCCGGCAGTTGGGGCCGTTGCGTACGTTGGCGGCGCATCTGATCAAGGATACCGGTGCGGCTTAGACCGCTATCGCAGGCAAGCCAGCTCCCACATTTGACCGAGTTCCAATATAAGAATGCGGGCAAAATGTGGGAGCCCGGCTTGCCCGCGATGAGGCCCGCAAGCACGCTACATCCCATGCGCCTTCATCAAGCGCGCATAACTGCCATCAGCCTTCATCCTGGCAATCTCCCGATCAAAGCTGGCGACAATCTGCGCATGCTCGGGGTTCTTCAAACTGACCAGAATGTGCAGGCTGTTCTCGCTCAACGGCTTGCCCACAAACGCCACGGCATTGCGCACCCGCGGCGACTCCCGAGCCAGGTAATAACGCGCTACGTATTCGTCTTCCAGCGTCAACCTCACACGCCGCGCAGCGAGCATGCGCACCGCCATGGCGAAGTTGTGCACCGGTACTTTCTGTAACTGCGTGTCTTGATCGAACGCCGCCGAGTAGGCGTAACCGCGCACCACGGCGATCGTCTCGTCGTGCAGTCGGGCCAGGTTCTGATAAACGATGTCATCGTCGCTGCGCTTGAGAAAGCGCACACGGTTAAGCAGGTACTCAGCAGAAAACTGGCCAAACTGCGTGCGGGCCTCGTCGTACCAGGCGTTGATCAGCACATCGTAGCGCCCATCGCTCACGCCCTTGAGCGCACGGGCCCAGGGCACCTGTTCAAAATCACTCGCGTACCCCGCACGAGCCAGGGCCGTGCTGACGATATCCGTGGCCAAGCCGCCATTGATCAAGGTGGCATCGGTGAAGGGCGGCCAGCCATCCGCCACCAGACGCAGACGCTGTGCCAGCACTGGCTGGGCCAGTAGCAGCACTGCGATCAAAGCAACGGCACGAGTCAATCGCGGCATGCTCAAAGTCCTTGGCGGGCAGGCGGTGGCCTGATAACAGTAGCTCATCAATAAGCTTGCATTGCAGATTACACAAAGAAGCCATCGGCGCACGCACTGAATGATGGCAAATTGACGCCATTCACACATTTGTCAATTTTAGACAGCGGCGCCCGCCGCGCTTACTATCCAGGCACGTCTTTACAAGAGCACACATCATGACGGTTGATTGGGTTTGCAAACATCACGACGACTTGGGCAAGGACCAGCTGTATGCCGTCCTGCGCTTGCGCAGCGAGGTATTCGTCGTCGAGCAGAAATGCGCGTATCAGGACATCGACGGGCAGGACCTGGCGGGGGACACCCACCACCTGATGGCCTGGAATGATAACGAGCTGCTGGCTTACCTGCGGCTGCTGGACCCGGAGTCCCAGGGCGGTGACGTGGTGATTGGCCGCGTCATCGTTTCGCCAGCGGCACGGGGCACCGGGCTGGGGCATCACATGATGGAGGAAGCGCTTGAGCGCATTGAGGATATCTGGCCGCAAACGCCGATTTTTCTCTCGGCCCAGGCGCATTTGCAGGGGTATTACGGGCGGTATGGGTTTGTGGTGGCGGGTGAAGAATATCTGGAGGACGATATTCCACATATTGGTATGCGGCGCCTCTGAGGGCGCCATCGCAGGCAAGCCAGCTCCCACATTGGAACGCATTCAACTGTGGGAGCCGGGCTTGCCCGCGATAGCGTCAGTCCAGCCACCGCTGAACTCAGGGGTAGCCCAACACCTGCTTGATCGACCCCAGATTGGCCTCGATCCACCCCCGATCAATCGCCCCCCAATCCCGAATCCGATAGCGCCCGGTATGGTTACGCGCACCGTCCTCCTGCTCGAACTCACACACAATATCCAGGTCGGCCAACGCCGCAATGGTGTCTTGGGCGGTACGCCGAGGCATGCCGGTGGCCTCGGTCAGCGCCGGGACGCTGCTGGCCAGTTGGCTGTCGATCAGGTACGCCACGTATAGGCGGCGGTAGAAGCTGCTTTTGGTCTTGCTCACATCCATGGTCAATCGCCTTGGGGTTAGGGCTTGCCCTGCAAATCGCGCCAGGTGAGGTACACACGCAGGTCGAATTCCACCTGATGGTAGCCCGGCATCATGTATTGGCAGAGTTTATAGAACGCCTTGTTGTGGTCCGACTCCTTGAAGTGAGCCAACTCGTGTACCACGATCATGCGCAGAAACTCCGGGGCCGCCTCCTTGAACAGCGAAGCGATGCGGATTTCTTTCTTGGACTTGAGATTACCGCCCTGCACCCGGGAAATCGTGGTGTGCAAACCCAAGGCACGATGAGTCAGGTCCAGGCGGTTGTCGAACAGCACCTTGTCGATAGACGGCGCGTTACGCAGGTGCTCCTGCTTCAAGGCCAGGGCATAGGCGTACAGGGCCTTGTCGCTCTGCACCCCATGGCGTTCGGGGTAACGCTGGTCCAGGTAAGCCCTCAACTGGTCCTTGGCGATCAGTTGGCGCACTTGCTCCTGGAGCGCGGCGGGGTATGCCTGGAGGTATTTCAACGCGGTCATGGGCTCTGCAACGCAATTGGGACGGGCGCCAGTGTAGCGAATTCAAAGCGCGCGAGGGTACGACCAGCCGGCAACGTCCTCGGCCATCAACGGTAGCGCCGCCCACGGCCCCTGGATATGGGCGCAGCCATTGGCCTTGAGCCACTGTGTTTGTTCAAGAGTCTCCACGCCTTCGGCGATCACCAGTACACCAAAATGCTCACACAGTTGGATGATGCTGCGCGCCATCGCCCCATCCCGCGCCGAGCCAGGCAGGCGCGCCACTAATTGAGGGTCAAGCTTGAGGGTATCGAATGCCAGATCGCGCAAATGGGCCAGGGAGCACTGGCCGCAGCCAAAGTCGTCCAGGGCAATCCGCACCCCGATCCGGCGCAGTAACTGGAGTTGCTTGGTAGACTCGGCAAGATTACTCATCAAGCAGTCCTCGCCGATTTCCACCTCCAGTTGCCGCCCCTGTAATCCATGCCGCTCCAGCATCTGCTGCAGTTGGTTGGCCAGGTTGGGCATGTTGAACTGGCTGCTGCTCAGGCTCACGCTCAACACCAGTTCGGGGTCGAAGGTGGCTTGCCAGGCCTGGCGCTGGGCAGCGACTTGCTGGTAGATCCAGGCACTCAACTGGTTGATCAACCGCGCCTCTTCCAGCAGCGGCAAGAACAGGCCCGGCGGCACATCGCCGACGCTGGGATGCTGCCAGCGCAACAGCGCTTCGACGCCGCGCAAACGCCCGTCTTCCAGGCAAACCTGAGGCTGGTACACCAAGGTGAAGTCCTTGTTGGCAATGGCGGTACGCACACTGTCTTCCAGCATCAACCGCGAGCGGGCGCGGCCGTTCATTTCCTGGTCGTAGTAACGATACTGCTGACGGCCGGCGCGCTTGGCTTCGTACATGGCAATATCCGCCGCCCGCAGCAGGCCGCTCAAGTCCGAGCCGCAATCCGGGAAGGTCGCGATGCCGATACTGACCCCAAGCATCACCTCCAGCCCATCGACCTGCTGGCACACAGATACCCGTTCGATGAGCTTTTCCGCGATCTTCGCCGCCTGTTCGGGAAACTCCAGCTCCAGCAACGCGGTGAACTCATCCCCGCCCATGCGCCCCAGAATGTCGTAGGAACGCAGGCATGCTTGCATCTGCTCCGAAACCCAACGCAGCACGCGATCCCCGGCGTCATGGCCCAACGTATCGTTGACCCGCTTGAAGCCATCCAGGTCCAGGTACAGCAATACCAGCGCCTGCTCGCTACGTTCGCTGCGCAGCAACGTATTCTCCATCGCCTGATGGAAACCGCGCCGGTTCAGCAGCCCGGTCAGCGGGTCGGTCACGGCCTGGAATTCCAGTTGCTGATGCAGGTGACGCACTTCAGACATGTCCAGCACCGTCACCACCATTGCCTTCTGCTCCGCAGGCAAAGGCGCGCAGGACAACGCTACCGGCACTTGCTGGCCCCGACCGGTGCGCAAAATGGCATCGTGTTGGCGCCACGTCTCGCCCCTGCGATACGCCTCGTACATGGGAAAGCCCAACCAGGCTGGCACATGGGGCTTTTGCAGGAAACTGAGGAAACTTTCGCCTTGCAACTCAGCCATCGTTGCATTCAACAGCCGGGAAATGGCCGGGTTGGCATACTCGATCACACTGTTTTCGCTCACCACCAGAATGCCCTCGGCGGCGTTATCCAGCACCGAGGCATTAAAAGCGCGGGCCAATTCCAGGTCATGGCTCAGGCGCTGCAAGGCACGGCGATTGCGCTGGTGCTCGAGCAACGCCTGCACCTTGGGCTTGAGGATGTGCGGATCAAAGGGCTTGAACAGGTAGTCGATCGCCCCACTGGCGTAGCCTTCCAGCACCGCGTCGGGCGAATGGGCGGTGGCCGTCAGAAAGATAATCGGCGTCATGCGCGTACGCTGGCTGCCACGCATCAGGCGCGCCACCTCGAAACCGTCCATGCCCGGCATGCGCACGTCCAGCAGCACCAGGTCGACGTCGTGGGCCAGCAGTAACTCCAAGGCTTCCAGGCCAGACGCGGCGGTTATCACCCGCCAGTCGTCACGCTGCAACAGCGCACGCATGCTGACGAGGTTTTCCGGGTAGTCATCGACCACCAACAGAACCGAAATTGCATCGTCGTGTTGTGGAGCGCCATCCATGCTACGTCTCTTCCTTAGGGAGCTGCACCGGTCACTTTTGCTACCAAGGCCGGATAAACACTGAGGGCTCACTCTAGCCGCGCGGCCAAAAAAGCAGAAGTGACGTGGGTGCCCTCATTGTGCCAAAGGCCAGGAAGCCGACTAACGGTAAGGCCCTGTAGCCCGCGGTTCACGGGCGACATGGCTTTTTGACATTTAGCTGACGCCAATAAATTGCCAGCAATTGTTTAACAATCTTACCAGCACGGCCTATAAAGAACCTGGAAGGCCCTTTGGGCCAATGCCTACACCCTCTGTAAAAAGGCCAACACCATGATCGACCTTTCCACCTGGAACCTGAGCATTCCGGTCGGCTCCCCACCCACGACCATTGAAACGCCAAGGCTGCTGAGCGGCTTCAACGATCAATACTTCCAGGCCGAAGGCAGCGACGTGCAGTTCTGGACACCTGTGACGGGCTCGCGCACCGAAAACGCCATCTACCCACGCAGCGAACTGCGCGAAACCTACGCCGACGGCCGCCTGCGTAACTGGACCTACCCCGAGGCCGACAACTTCCTGCGCGCCACACTCACCGTCAACCAGGTGCCCTCCTCCGGCAAGATCGTGATCGGCCAGATCCATGCCTACGACAGCCAGAAACCGCTGATCAAGTTGGAGTACCAATTCAAGGAGAAAACCCAGACCGGCAACATCGTCGCCAAAGTGCGCATGCGCCCGGACGAAGCCGAAAGCCAGGTGATCATCGTCGCCTCCAATGTGCCACTGCAGAAGAGCTTCACCTACGTGATCAACCTCAACAAAGCCGGGCTGCTGAGCGTGTATGCCGCCGACAGTGAGTGGAATGAACGCATAGGCGCGGCCTGGGGTGACAAGCCGTTGTACTTCAAGGCGGGGGTGTATGTGCAGGACAATTCGGGCGACACCAATGAGGGCGCGCGGGTGACGTTTGCGAAGTTGGATATTGATCATGAGTGATACTGCTTGGGAGTAGCGCATTCCCGAAAGGAACCCGCTCCAGTGCGGGTTCTTTCTGATTCAAATCAGCTTACTTGACAGACCTCAGCATAAAACTCATTGAAGAATTCCCTGCTGGTTTGTTATCACCTATGTTCAATGTCCGTACGTTGACATAGTTGATGGCCGGCACGTTTCCCAGCTTGGCATACCCGTAATAAACATGTTTACCGGAACGAACATCAACTACCGACACCGAGCAAAATAACGGCACGTCCTTAACATACCGGAACTGCGCAAGCCTTCTTTTAATTCAGTAACCGCGAAACAGGCAATCCGCTACATTGCCTGAGCCTGGCTTGCAGAAGGCGTTATCGTCCCAGTTCGGTTGTACCGGTTGTGGCAGCGTCATGAATCGCCGGGACATACGCAGAAAGGCAAACTGCTCGGGGCCTTCATAATCACAGGCAACAAAAGGCCCATTTTGCCCGGTTCTGATCGCGGCGGAAATGAACTTCAACCCAGCCAGATAGGACTCCTGTGCATAGGGATTTTCTCCATTCCAACCGGCGCCCGGCGCAACAGAGAAGTAAAGATAGCCTTGTTGCTGTTTCTGTTGCTGAATGGCACCGATGGCCGGGCACATTGACGCCGCCACAGGATGCTGCCGGGCACATCCGGCCAAAACTCCCAGCCCCATAAAAGCGACCATAAACAACAGCTTTATATCCTTGCGCTCCATCATTCCACCTTTCATAAATATACATTTGTTTATTCTCGGAAAGCTCATGCTGAAGGCAGACGGCAGCACTTGATACTGTAAGTTCTGACAGTCTCTTAAACAAATTGGAAATAACGGTGATGCTTTCTAGAATTACAGGTATGACCAACAAGCCTAGGGAATGGATTTATTTAACGCCAACGTGCAGCGTAAGCACGTTGGCATAGTTGATTACCGACCTCAACCTGGCGCGCTCGCGATGGTGCAGACTGAGGTTATATGCGACAAATTTGTACTGATCTCAAACCCAATGGCTATTTCCACTCCATTTGATACTTCAAGCGGAGATTACTGGCTGAATGGCGCTAGGCACCGCATAGACTTGAAAAGAACTTATTAGTTGATCGCCAAACGATGAGACCGACACAAAAAGATTAGCTGGTCAGCGACACCGTCTTTACGCTAACAAAAAAGCCCGCATCGCTGCGGGCTTCTTTATTAGACGCTTGAGGCTCAGTTCACCTTGGCGTTCAACTCACCTTTCAAATACCGCTGGTACATCGCTTCCAACGAGATCGGCTTGATCTTCGAAGCATTACCCGCAGTACCAAAGGCTTCATAACGCGCAATACACACATCACGCATCGCGGTCACGGTAGCGCCGAAGAATTTACGCGGGTCGAACTCGCTCGGGTTGGTGGCCATCAGGCGACGCATCGCACCGGTGGATGCCAGGCGCAGGTCGGTATCAATGTTGACCTTGCGCACGCCGTACTTGATGCCTTCGACGATTTCTTCAACCGGTACGCCGTAGGTTTCTTTGATGTCGCCGCCGTACTGGTTGATGATCGCCAGCCACTCTTGCGGTACCGAGGAAGAACCGTGCATCACCAGGTGGGTGTTGGGGATGCGCTTGTGGATTTCCTTGATGCGGTCGATGGCCAACACGTCGCCGGTAGGTGGCTTGGTGAACTTGTAGGCGCCGTGGCTGGTGCCGATGGCGATGGCCAGGGCGTCGACCTGGGTCTTCTTGACGAAATCGGCGGCTTCTTCCGGGTCGGTCAGCATCTGGCTGTGATCCAGTACGCCTTCGGCGCCGATGCCGTCTTCTTCGCCGGCCATGCCGGTTTCAAGCGAACCCAGGCAGCCTAGCTCGCCTTCAACCGAAACGCCGCAGGCGTGGGCCATGGCCACGGTTTGTTGGGTCACGCGTACGTTGTACTCGTAGTCGGTTGGGGTTTTGCCGTCTTCACCGAGGGAGCCGTCCATCATCACCGAGCTGAAGCCCAGTTGGATCGAGCGCTGGCACACGTCAGGGCTGGTACCGTGGTCCTGGTGCATGCACACCGGGATGTGCGGGAATTCTTCGATGGCAGCAAGGATCAGGTGACGCAGGAACGGGGCGCCAGCGTATTTGCGCGCACCGGCCGAAGCCTGGACGATCACAGGGGAGTCGGTCTTGTCAGCGGCTTCCATGATGGCGCGCATCTGCTCAAGGTTGTTGACGTTAAAGGCTGGGACGCCGTAGCCGAACTCGGCTGCGTGGTCCAGCATTTGACGCATGCTGATAAGTGCCATTGTGTTGTCTCTCCCGGTCGAGGGTCGTTAATCGTGCAAGCCTGCCGTAGCGGCGGCTGCTATTCAAGTTATTGCAGATCAAGGGGTTGAGCCTTGTGCTGCTGAATCGTTATTGCTGTTGGGTTCAGTTGGCTTTGCAGCCGCGCCCAATCAAATCATCCGTCGCTACCCAGTAAACCAGGCCTTCCTCACCTTTGGTGTGAAACGCCAACTGGCCGTCGCTGTACAGCACGCCCGAAGCGGCTACCTCTTGCTTGAGCCGATAAACCTGGTCCGAACCGCCGAGGCGTACATCCACTTCGGAACGGGCCTGGTTGGCAAAGCGCCAGTTGACCTCGGCCTTGCTGTCGCAGGTCCAGGTGGTCCATTTGTCGGCTGGCTCTGCCTTGTTGAACAGGTTCATGCTGCTGCAGCCGGCCAACAGGGCCAGAGCTGCCAGGGCGAAAACGCCTTTCATTGCCAATCCTCGCAGGGAGGCCTATGGGCCGCCGTTGCTGTCGGTTAGTGGATCAGACCCGTCATGGGCAACCCTGTTCCTGACCGTTGGGCGCGGAGTCGTATTTCTCCAGCCGTTCGTTGCCGATGCGCTTGTTGATCACCGGCATGGTCTCGGCTTGCCAGTCAGCCTGGTAACAGCTTTTTCTCAACGGTGCCTTGGCGTTATCCGCCTCCGGCGCCGCGCTGGGTGTGCTGCCGCAGCCGGCCAACAGGCCCGCTGCGATCACCAGTGCCAACGACTTGATCATGGGAACGCTCCTTTTCCTGATCACGCGAGCCTTAACCTTTGGCTCGGGTTTCCAGCACTTCCACAGCTGGCAACACCTTGCCCTCGACGAACTCGAGGAAAGCGCCACCACCGGTAGAAATGTAGGAGATCTGATCAGCCACACCATATTTATCGATTGCCGCCAGGGTATCGCCACCGCCAGCGATGGAGAACGCCGAGCTTTCAGCGATCGCCTTAGCCAGCACTTTGGTGCCGTTGCCGAATTGGTCGAACTCGAATACGCCCACCGGGCCATTCCACAGGATAGTCTGGGATGCCTTGAGCAGCTCGGCGAAGTTGGCTGCCGTTTGCGGGCCGATGTCCAGGATCATGTCGTCGTCGGCCACGTCAGCGATAAGCTTGACGGTCGCCGCGGCGCTTTCCGCGAATTCCTTGGCAACCACCACGTCCACCGGCAACGGCACGCTGACCTTTGCAGCAATGGCGCGGGCGGTGTCGAGCAGGTCTGGCTCGTACAGGGACTTGCCCACCGGGTGGCCGGCAGCAGCCAGGAAGGTGTTGGCAATGCCGCCGCCGACGATCAGTTGGTTGCAGATCTGGCTCAGGCTGTTGAGCACGTCCAGCTTGGTGGATACCTTGGAGCCGGCAACAATGGCCGCCATTGGTTGGGCCGGAGCGCCCAGGGCCTTGCCCAGCACATCCAGCTCGGCAGCCAACAACGGGCCCGCCGCGGCGACCTTGGCGAACTTGGCCACGCCGTGGGTCGAACCTTCGGCGCGGTGGGCGGTGCCGAACGCGTCCATCACAAACACGTCGCACAGGGCGGCGTATTGCTGGGCCAGTTCGTCGCTGTTCTTTTTCTCGCCCTTGTTGAAGCGCACGTTTTCGAACAGCACGATATCGCCGGCTTTCACGTCCACGCCGCCCAGGTAGTCTGCGATCAATGGCACGTCACGGCCCAGGGCCTTGCTCAGGTACTCGGCGACCGGCTTGAGGCTGTTTTCGGCAGAGAACTCACCTTCGGTCGGGCGACCCAGGTGGGAGCAGACCATCACGGCCGCGCCTTTTTCCAGGGCCAGCTTGATGGTCGGCAGCGAGGCCAGGATTCGCGCATCGCTGGTGACAACACCGTCCTTGACGGGGACGTTGAGGTCTTCGCGGATCAGTACGCGCTTACCTTGCAGATCGAGGTCGGTCATCTTCAACACGGTCATGGGTCGCAGTTCCTGAATTACTGTTGAGGTTGTTTAGAAGCGATGTGCAGATAGTGTTCGGCAACATCCAGCATGCGGTTGGCAAAGCCCCATTCGTTGTCGAACCAGGCCAGGATGTTCACCAGCCTGGGGCCGGAAACGCGAGTCTGGCTGGCATCGACAATCGCCGAATGCGGGTCATGGTTGAAATCGCAACTGGCGTGGGGCAGCTCGGTGTAGGCCAACAGACCTTTGAGCGGGCCGCTGGTGGCGGCGTCGCGCAGGATCCGGTTGACTTCGGCCGCGTCAGTGTCACTGACGGTTTGCATGGTGATATCCAGGCAAGACACATTCACCGTCGGCACCCGTACGGCTTTGGCCTGGATTCGCCCGGCAAGTTCCGGCAGCAGTCGCTCGATGCCACGCGCCAGGCCGGTGGACACCGGAATCACTGACTGGAACGCCGAACGCGTGCGCCGCAGGTCTTCGTGGTGATAGGCGTCGATGACCGGCTGGTCGTTCATCGCCGAGTGAATCGTGGTGATCGACACGTAATCCAGGCCGATCGCCTGGTCCAGCAGGCGCAGCAACGGCACGCTGCAGTTGGTGGTACACGACGCGTTGGACACCAGCAGCTCATCGCCGGTCAGGCAGTCCTGGTTGATGCCGTAGACGATGGTGGCGTCGACATCCGCCTCGCTGGCCATCGGCTGGGAAAACAGCACACGCGGTGCGCCGGCGTCGAGAAAACGCTGGCCATCGGCACGGGTGTGATAAACACCGGAGCATTCCAGCACCAGGTCGACGCCCAGTGCTTTCCAGTCGATGCCTTCGGGGGTGGCACTGCGCAACACTTGCACGCAGTTGCCATTGATATGCAGACAATCGCCTTCAACCCGCACTTCGCCAGGGAAACGGCCGTGGGTGGAGTCAAAGCGTGTCAGGTATTCGATGCTGGCCATGTCGGCCAAATCATTGATCGCGACAATTTCAAACCCGGCCGCCGCCCCTCGCTCGAACAGAGCACGCAAGACGCAACGACCAATGCGGCCGTAGCCGTTGAGTGCAACTTTGTAGGGACGCGGTTGGGGCATGGGGTTCTCGATCAAGGTTAGTTCAGTGATGAATGTACTGGCGCCATCGCGGGCAAGCCCGCTCCCACAGTGGACCGCGATCCAAATGTGGGAGCGGGCCTGTCTCTTCTACCCACCTGACGCTGCCGACGACTTGCT